>NZ_CP012559.1:2480487-2790548 GCF_000831645.3 Companilactobacillus heilongjiangensis | reverse complement strand
CGCTGCCATCCCTTGAGCACTGGCCCAATATTCCAAAGGAATCATGATCAACAAAATCACGACCATGATCATCAAGGAAGTTTTAAACGCTGTACTGGCAGTGTTGGGATTATCAACGTTCATATAAATTGCCACTACCAAAATAATTATTGAAATGATACATGTTGTAATCAACGCATTGAAGCCGTCCGCAATCAGTATCAATAGCGCAATGATTGAGAAAACATTATTCCTAAACCAAACAATAATGTGAATCCACGTGTACCTGTGACCAACAGTAGTAAGACAACGAAGGTCAAAAATAAATACAGCATTATTTCACCCTCTTTGTAATTACTTTACTGGCAATAAAACTCGTCACCGGAACTGTCAAAATAATTCCAATGGCACTGATTAAAAGTTGTGTCAGTCCAAGTCCCAAAGTCATTTCGACTGTATAACCGATTGAATTGCCATTGCTTAGGTACAATAAAACCACATTCAAGTTCTCAGCAATCACGATAAATAAGAGGATATTGATCAATGGTCCAATCAATTCCCGCCCGATATTGATACCTGATTTGAACAAAGTTGCTTCTTTAACATTGGCTAATTCTTTTTTCATTTCAATCAATGATGAAGAAATATCCATCGTCTCATCCAAAATAACCCCTAAAACGCTAAAGATAACTTGCGCAAAGAAAACGCCTTTGTACGGTTGCAATTCGAAATCATTCAATTCTACATGCACACCGCTATAACCAGACATATACAATACAAAGACGCTCAAGACTAGAGCTGTAGTCGTTGCAATGACTGTACTTGAGTACGCCATTAACGCTTGATAGCTCGGTCCTAAGATAACTAATAACGCCACTGCCGATATTAATAACGCCGTTATAACGGTCAGCGGTAGCAGAACACTATTGTGTGTTCTAATAATTATATTTAAGAATCCATAAAAAATAATGACATTAATTAAAATACTGATAAATAGCTTCCGTCGGTCGAATTTCATACAATACATTAAGAAAACGACTAAGCCAACAGTAAATACTAGTGCCGTGTCACGCTTCACATTTTTTGGTATATAAGTGTGCCCACTCTTAGTAAGAATAACTTGCTGCCCAGCCGTATATTTAATATCTGTTAACTGAGAATTGTAGTAAGTATTCTTGAAGGAAATTGTTTTTCCCTTGTTATTTGTATTCAGGAGACGACCCGTTACTCGTTGTGTAATCTGAGTATCGGTATTCTTATATTCGTCAGTTGAGGTACTCTTATCAAGTTGCTTTACTTGAGTAACCCTGATAATTGGATCGTGATACATGAAGCTGTCAAAGTATGTTAATCCAGTGACAAATGCCACAATTACTCCGACTAGCAACAGTATTCGTAATTTTTTTTTCATGAACTCTCCCCTTTCTACATTATATGTTTTTGCAGAAAATATTTAATATTTTTTTCATTATAAATTTGAGGTTGACAAGATGGTCATGTTGAAATATATTTGAAACATCAAATTTGTTAGGAGATAGACATCATGAAAAATCTAAATTCTCTAAACATCGTAAATAATCGTTGGCAAAGCCGATAACTCAGATTGGTCCGATATGGATTCAGTCTGAATAGGATTGAATCCGTGTCGGCTTATTAAACTATGATAATTTCAAAGCCCGCATGGAAAAATTTTTAACAAATTTAGCCATGTGGGTATTTTATTTATTTAAGGCAATCCCACACTGTATGGGGTTGCCTTTTTAATTTGGGGGATATATACGATGAAACATACGAGAAGACTTACGTAACACTAATTGCACTAGCAATGTTCTTAATTTTTGCATACTTTTATACCGGACGCGCTGATGACCAGAAACAAAACGCGATTCCAAAAGTTGGGGTTCTCCAACTGATGTCACATCCCGCTTTGGACCAAATCAATAAGGGAATTGATGACACATTAAAGAAAAATGGTTACATTGATGGCAAGAATGTCAAAATTGAATTTCAAAATGCCCAAGGAGATCAAAGTAATCTAAGAACTATCAGTAAACAATTCGTGCAAGATAACGTTGATGTAGCAGTCGGAATTGCCACTCCTTCCGTTCAATCATTGAAGAACGCTACTTCAAAAATTCCAATCGTCATGGGTGCTGTCACTGACCCAGAAGGCGCTGGTATCATCAGCAATAACCAAAAGCCTGGTGGCAATATCACTGGTGTTTCTGATCAAGCTCCACTAGAAGCTCAATTGGAATTAATGAAAAAAGTTATTCCTAATCTAAAATCTATCGGTATTATTTATACATCCAGCGATGCTTCCGCTACTAGCCAAATGAAGAAAATGGAAGCAATCGCCAAGAAACAAGGTTTAACAGTTAAGGTTTCCAGCATCAACTCAGTTAACGATATTCAACAAGTCGGAACAGCTTTAGCACAAGGCGTTCAAACAATCTACGTTCCAACCGACAACACCGTGGCCTCTGGTATGAAATTGCTTTCTTCCATCGCTGCTAAACAAAATATTGCTGTTTTCCCAGCCGCAACTACCATGGTTAAAGATGGCGGACTTGCTACAGTCGGACTCAGCCAATATGAACTCGGTGAAGAAACTGGTAAACATGTCGTTCGCATCTTGGAACACAAAGAGGATCCTGCAACAACACCTGTTACATTTATGAAGAAAGGCCACTTAATGCTCAACGAAAAGATGGCTCAAAAGCTCAATATTCAATTCCCAGATTCACTAGTTAAGGAAGCTCAAAAGAAAGGACAAATCATCAAATGAATTTAATCGTATCTACTATAAGTCAAGGTTTCATCTGGTCCATCATGGCCATCGGGTTATTCATTACCTTTCGGATTTTGGACTTTCCTGATATGACCGTTGAAGGAAGTTTCCCATTAGGTGCCGTCACTGCTATCAGCTTGATTCAAAGCGGTCACTCAACACTTTATTCACTCTTGATTGCCTTTATCTTTGGTTGTTTAGCCGGATTTGCGACCGCATTTCTCTACGCTAAACTCAACGTTCCCATTCTGCTAGCTGGAATCCTAACAATGACTGCCCTTTACTCAATCAACTTGAGAATCTTGGGTAAAGCCAACATGTCACTAACTAAATCAACTAATATCTTTAACCAATTCGGTTTAGATAAATTACCAACCAACTTTAACGGCATCATCTTAGGTATCGTTATTATTGCTTTAATAATCTTCCTATTAATTATCTTTTTAAACACTGAAAAAGGTCAGGCTGTTATCGCAACTGGTGATAACGAAACAATGGCCGCATCCCTTGGTATCAATACAACCGTCATGAAATTTATCGGCTTGATGGTTTCTAACGGAATCGTTGCTTTAACTGGTGGCTTGATTGCCCAACAGAATGGTTTCGCCGACGTCAACATGGGTATCGGTGTCATCGTTATCGGACTTTCTGCCATCATTATCGGTGAAGTTATCTACCCTGACGTTCCATTGAGCGTTCGTCTGATTACCCATTGTCATTGGTAGTATCGTCTACCGTTTAATTTTGATGATCGTATTACAATTAGGCTTCAACACCAACGATTTGAAACTTATTTCAGCTATCATCTTGGCTCTTTGCTTGGCATTACCAACAATTCGAGCACAATTCCTACATACTTTGAGAAACGGGGTTAAAACGAAATGAAACCATTACTAGAAATTAAAGACGCCGTTAAAACTATTTACAACGACGATGACAATTTAAACATTTTAAATAACATTAATTTAACCATTAATCCCAAAGATTTCTTAGTTTCCTCGGAACAAATGGTGCTGGTAAATCAACATTATTGGACGCTATTACCGGAACTAACCAACTAACATCGGGCAAAATTTTGTTAAATGGCGACGACATTACCGGCGAAAACTTAGCCAAACGTAGCCGTCACATCAGCCGAGTTTATCAGGATCCAAAATCTGGTACAGCTCCCAGAATGACCGTGGCTGAAAATCTATTGTTGGCCAAAAGACGTGGCTTACCCAGACGTTTAAGATTACGTAAATTAAATGACCATATGGAAGAATTCAAAAAATTAATTTCAAACTTGCCAACATTGGATAATCGCTTGAATACATTTACTGAAAAGCTCTCAGGTGGTCAAAGACAGACGTTGAGTTTCTTAATGGCAATTATCCAGAAGCCTGAATTACTGCTGTTAGATGAACATACAGCGGCTCTGGATCCACAAACAAGCAAAGACTTGATGGCATTAACTAATCGTATCATTTTGGAAAAAGAACTGACTTGTATGATGATTACACATGACCTTTCGGACGCATTGCAATATGGCAATCGTTTGGTTGTTTTGAAGAAAGGTGAAATTATTTTAGATTTGAATCAGGAAGAAAAGAATAAGTTAACTGAGGCTGACTTGTTGCAGTACTTCTAGAGGATATTAAAAAACGCAATCCAGATTTTGGATTGCGTTTTTCTTTACTCAATTTTGAAAATGTTATTTATAAACGTCAGTAGCTTTAACCCATTCGTTAGTTGCTACACGGAACATTTTTTCACCGTTGATTGTTGCGTATTGGTCTGTGTACCACTTTGAATCACCACTTAAACCACGGTTTGTAATATCTTTACCTTCAATAGTGTAAAGGTGTTTGAAGTCACCACTGTTTGTTGTAACAATGCCTTCTTCCATAGTTGAAACTGGTCTGTTCTTTGTAACCTTAAGTTTAAGGTCCTTGTTGCCACTCTTATCAAACTTGATGTTTGCTTCGTTAGCATTTACAAATGAATAGCCAGCTGGTGCTGAAATTTTTGTATCAAAACTTGCTTTACCATTTAGTTGTTGGTAACCTACTTCATCACCATCTTGATCTACAAACGAAACACGAACTTTTTGTGAGACATAACCACCATGACTACCATGTTTAACTGAGGTATTACTTCCATTATGAGTGGCAGTAGGTGCATTCTTTTTAACGTTGATGATTGCCGCATATGATGTAACTCCACCGTTGGTTTGAGAAGCAATAACCGCATTTTGATCAGGTATAACAGTATATCCTTCGGGAGCTGTAACTTCTCTAGCAGAAACAGTCTCCAGAATATTCTTATTCTTCAAGCTATCAGTCTTAACTTGTTTATTATTTTCATCAACAAAAATAATTTGCACTTCAGAATTATTAACTTTTTGAAGTGTTACTTTACCATTTTTATAGTCCAAAATTTCATATCCTTCAGGAAGAGTTACATTGCCTGCTCTAACCTGTTTTGTTACATCTATTAAGTTGAGCTTGTCTGGCAACGTCTTATCTGTTGTTCCTTTGGGATATTCGACGTCTACCGTAACTCTAGGTACATTGACAACCTTAACATCTAAGCCATTCACATCAGATGCAATGTTGATATCGGTTGAATCAACAGCCAATTGTAGTTTTCTGGTAAATTCAATTTACTGACGGAGAACTTAGTAGCATCCGGTGTAACATAAATAGATCTTTTAGCCGACCATAAAAATTCACCATCTGTAATTTGCTTTCCATCTGCATCAATATAATGCACACTAATTTCCCTTGTTTCTGGTGCTGGAGATATTACGGGTGGTGTTGCTCCACCATCAGCAGCCATGGCAGTAATGCTACCCACATTCACACTACCTAGAATACTTGAAAACAATAAACCTGTAATAATTAAGCTCTTCCCTAATTTCATCTCATTTTCCTCCGAAAAAAAATTATTCCTTACATTCAATAAGGCAAGAACAATATATTATATCCAAAATATTTTAGCAATAAATAAATCACATATTTAAATTTAGTTGAGTTTTTTATTAATTTAGCTAAAATTAGGTAATTATATTTAACTAGCTTATTTTTATAAATTCGTAATATTTTTAATTATGTAAGCGTCAATTTATCAGATTATTTTAATCTAAAAATAATGTATTGGTAACATTCACCAAATCATTATGAAAATTGTAAATTTTCTTTACTAAGTCGATTTTGGGATAAAAAAAAGACCATGAATCATAAATCGATTCACAGTCATTTCTGCAATTAATTTAGGCAATATCTGAAGCTTTTAGCCATTCATTTGTTGCGACACGATAATATTTAACATTATTGATTGTTTGCATTTGATCAGTAGCCCAGGCTGAGCTCTTACCCAAACCACGGTTACTTACTTGTTTACCATTGCCATCATAAAGTGGTGTAGTCAACATTCTTAGTTGTAACAGTCTTTCTGTCAGCTTTTTCAGCAGTTGAATTAGTATCAGTATTTTCGTTTGTTTGTGAAACTACAGTTACTTTATCAGCTGGAACCCATTCTGTTGTAGCGACTTGATAATAAGCTTTGCCATTAAGAACTAGTTTGTTGGCTGTCTTCCAATCACTGTTTGCCCCCAATAAACGACTCGTAATAGCCTTGCCATCAACGGTATACAACGTTGTAGCGGACTTTCCAACTCTTACTGTAGCGGTAAATGGTGTGATACCTTCAACATTCTTAGTAACGGTAATCATTTGTGTATTGCCATCACTTTGAAGTGTTAGGTCATTACTGATAACTGTGTAACCTGCAGGGATTTGATCAGCAGTCAAAGTTACTTTGTCACCGACTTTATCACCGAATACTTGAGTTCTTCCGGCTTCAGTTGCGTCAGAAGTTTTGAAAATCACTGTATTTGAAACTTGTCTGTCAACAGGAACGTTATTTCCTTGCCTGCTTCCAAAGTAATTGTATTGGCCCGCCCGGCAGGTAATGTTGAAATGTGTAGGCATTACCCCACCGTTAATGTTTCTGTCTTAACTAGGCCATTGTTTTGGTCAACAAAGTTAACTTTGACAGAAATCATTGGTGTAATTTCAACGCCAACACTACTGTACTACTATCTGTAAAAACTGGTTTTTCACCATCAATTAAAGTATAGCCATCTGGAACCGTTGTAATAGGAGCTCCCACAGTACCAGTTACTTTAGTTTGGGGGCTGCAGCTGCTCTATCTATAATAAGTCACTGAATTTGTAATCTTTATCAGCTTGTGTAACGGCAGCTGCATCGTCTGATGCGTGAACTGTTGCGGGCGTAACAATTGTTCCAAGTACCATACCTGAAACCAAAACTCCACTTAATAGTAATGATGTACTCTTTTTCAAAATAAACCCTCCGTATTCTCTTATACTCATTCCTAATATTAGTTTAGTCAAACATATGTTTCAAGCTGATATTAAATATATTATTAAGTCGCTTCCGTCTATTGAAATATGCCGTTTCCAGAGCAGAGAGTATTCATCTGCTGCGCGGTACGATTCAAACCAAAGAGCGGTCTCGAATCTCGGTTGAAGCCTTTCCAAAACCCGGAAAGTCTCCAACACGCCCAGTGGTGTAATGGCTAAAGCCATAACGCCACTTCCGCTGCAGGTAAATACTCTCTGCTCTTCCAACTAATTTATCTTTTTGGATAAATAATCCACTGATTTTTTAGATAAGATACAGCCGAAACAGATTATCTATCAGCACAATATCCGACTTATAAAGTCTATTCCTGCTTTGTTAGGTTCTTAAACGCCAAATCCCTCTGGAATTCCCAATGCCACACGTGCATAACGGCTCATCTTGCCTATATTCCAAACGGGGTACCAGACTAGCTGAATCTCACAGGATTTAATTCCCTCAACTGATTCAGCCGCATTTTTGATTGAATCATGCAACATATCGCTCAAAGGGCAGCCCATTGTCGTTAATGTCATCGTTATAACGGCTCGTTGGTCATTTTCAACTTCTACATCATAAATCAATCCCAAATTAACAATGTCGATACCAAGCTCGGGATCAATGACTTTTTCCAACGCTTCCTTAACTTGATCTTCTTTTCTACCATATTCAGTATCCTCAATCTTATTACTTAACTAGAAAAAATCCTTTAGTTGAGCTTTTTCATGGACAAATAGTTTATCCAAAGTTTCAATTTCATCTGTATTTCCGAGAACATTTCCCACTTTAAATGAATCCGTCAATGATTGGTAACCAAACATCGCCTTAGTCAACGTCTGTATATCAACGATTACTTCGGGAATCTCACTGTCGGATTTTTCAATATTGACCACGCCATCTTTCACAGATAACGTCCAGATATGATTATTCCAACTCAAAGAATCATTGACCTCTAAATTGATTGACTCAATATTATCAACTTGCACTGGATAATCAGTGAAGAACTTTTTAATATCAACGATTCGAGCCATTTTGGCTGGCTTAATTTCGACTTTAGCATCTGTTGGATTCGTGGAAAAATTATTAATTCTAAGATTCGTATCTGTTGAATTAATAACAATATCTTTATAATCGAACGATGTTTATTTATAAAATGTATCAATCCTAAAAAGGTATCTGGTGTCTGATAATACATATCTTGGACGATAAATGTACCGTTATGGAATGCATAACGCATATAACCACGAACTTCATCCGTTGCATCATAGTATACCGCCAATAAATCATCCGGATACCAAAGTGCTAGATTTTTCCACCACCAAGTTTTTCTAGCCACTGTTCCTGATGTATTAACTGACGCAAATAAATCACCAATCACATCTTGAGCTTGGGAGTATTTATAGCGCTTCAATCGACCCATCGAGGGCTTGCTGTAACGAGCCAATTTCGTAAATGGCATAGTTATCTTCAAGTTTTCAAAAACCTGCTCATAACCAAAACGACGGTAATAATCGTAAGAAAATGGTCCCAAATATGACAGTGTTGTACCATTTCGATACATATCAGTGAATGCTTGATCCATCAAGGTATCGACACCGTTACTCTGCATATATTCTGGGGCACTCATGACGTTGGCAATTCCTGACATGTCAAACTCTTTACCGAAGAAATTAACTTTGAAAGGTACACAAGTAAATCGATACCTGCAACTGCCCATCAAATAAAAAAAAAAAAAAAAATTCCTTTTCGGCGTCACTTTCAGGCTCATCAAACGAGTAAAAAAACAAATCTCGATACTGCTCATAATCATTTTTATCTAACAAATATGTTGTTTTTGACAAGTTCCTCACCACTTTCTTCAAAACAGTCAATTTAACTGTATTATACAGGGTTCAACAAAAAAGCACCCTATTTTAGGATGCTTACCTTATCCAATCGAACCTTCCATCTCATAACTGATCAGGCGATTCAATTCCACCGCATATTCCATTGGCAATTTTTTCGTAAATGGTTCCACAAATCCCATAACAATCATTTCCGTAGCCTTGGCTTCAGAGATTCCACGGCTCATCAAGTAATACAATTGCTCTTCCGAAATCTTAGAAACCCTAGCCTCATGTTCCATTGAAACGTTAGCATTATCAATTTCATTATATGGAATTGTATCTGACGAAGACTCGTTATCCATGATGATAGTGTCGCATTCAACGTGTGCCTTTGAACCATCCGAATGTTTTCCAAAACGAACGGTCCCACGATAATCAACGGAGCCACCAGTTTTAGCAATGGACTTAGAGACAATTGAACTCGAAGTATTCCTGGCGTTATGAATCATTCTGGCACCTGAATCTTGATGAATTCCGTTACTGGCAACCGCAATTGACAACATTGTTCCACGAGCATTTTCGCCATTCAAATACACGCTTGGGTATTTCATGGTAACTTTGGAACCTAAATTTCCGTCGACCCACTCCATCGTGGCGTTTTCTTCTGCAGCGGCCCGTTTAGTTTCCAAACACGTTATCCAATCGTTGTATAACGGCGTTTTGAACGTTCTTTCCGCAGGTTGTGATACAAAATATATATGACTTTATATTTTGTTCGCGCACCGCGAAGACTTGAACGGGCCAGACACCCTTCAACGTAAGTTTGGCAATCAAACAATGATCAAAGTGACAATGTCCGGAGTTCAGCGGGGGAAAAATACAAAATCAAAAACGCAGAAAATACTGAGACCAAACCACCAAACCAAGCTGCAAACAAACTTATCACCTTGACCAATTTACCAAACCACTTCTTGAATAGCTCGGGATTCCTTCAAAGCCGTATCCGTATCAGTGAACAGAATTCCCATTTTCTCAAATTCATCACGCATATTGTGGTAGACCACTTCAGATTCATATTGAGCTGACGAACCAGCTAAATATTTTCTTTCGGCTTCGGGAACTCCTAAACGGTCAAAAGTCTGTTTCATCTTATCAGGGACATCATTCCAGTCCCGATTTTTTTATCAGTCATTTTTGATAATAATACATATTTTCCAAATCCAAATCAGATAAATCTGGTCCAAAATTGGGCATTGGTAACTTTTATAATATAATGATTTCAAACGATAATCCAACATCCATTGGGGCTCTTGCTTTTCAGCCGAAATTTGACGAACCGTTTCTTCCGTTAAACCACGACCAGTAGAATATTTTGGTTCAATGTCATCGTGAAAACCATATTCATAATCTGAATCATTTAAATCAATCATCGACTTCTTCTCCTAATGATTTTCTCAAGGCCCACCAACAAAGTGTGGCGCATTTTATTCGTGCTGGAAATTGCATGACACTGGACAAGATTGCCGCATCACCAAGTTTTTCCAAGTCGGCATCCGAACGTTTTTACCCATCACCATGTCGGAAAATATCTGTGCCATTTCCAAACTATCAGCAGTAGTTTTGCCAATCACCGCATCGGTCATCATGCTAGCTGACGACTGGCTGATCGTACACCCTTCACCAGTAAAGCCGATGTCAGCGACTTTCCCATCAACCAAATTGACTTCCAAGTTAATTACATCGCCACAAGTAGGATTTTTTAAAGTCACTTTATCTGTCGCATGTTCCAAATTGTTTTGTGATGTGGATGCTCTGAATGGTCCAATATCACTTCACGGTATAAATTGTTCAACCCTGACAAACTCATACTTTAAAGAACTCCTTTGCATCTTTGATGGCATAAATCAATTGGTCAATGTCCTCAACGGTATTATAAATAAAAAAACTAGCTCGAGCTGTTGCCACTACATTTAAATATTTTCATCAGTGGCTGGGCACAATGGTGTCCCGCTCTGACCGCTACTCCATCCATATCTCTAAGGCTGTTGCCAGATCATGTGGATGGAGATTTTTTAAATTAAATGATATAACGGCGTTACGATTGATTTGATTTTGTGGTCCATAGACTGTTACACCAGGAATCTCCAATAATTTAGGTAACGCATATTCAACTAAGTGTTTTTCATATTCAGCAATATTTTGCATGCCAATCTCAGTCAAATAGTCGATTGCTTTACCTAATCCAATTGCCCCAGCGACATTTTGTGTCCCAGCTTCAAACTTCCAAGGAATATCAGTCCAAGTACTTTGATATTTTTTCGACAAAATCGATCATCTCACCACCATATTGATATGGTGACATTGCTTTTAACAAATCACTCTTACCGTAAAGTACGCCAATACCCATTGGTGCCAACATTTTTATGACCCGAAAAAGCATAAAAATCTACATCCAAGTTTGAACATCGACTGGTTGGTGTGGGACTGCTTGAGCCCCATCAGCCACTATAACGGCGTTATGTAGATGTGCCATTTGAGCTAGTTTTTGAATATCATTCGTAACTCCTAGCACATTACTAGCATGAGCGATGGCAACAATCTTAGTTTTAACAGTGATTTCTGTTCAGCATCAGCCATATCCAACTGCCCATCAGCTGTTAATTCAATATATTCAAAGTGGCGTGTTTTCTTAAAGCCAGTTGTTGCCACGGAATCAGATTACTGTGTGCTCCATATATGAGACGACTATCTCGTCCCCAGCAGAAACATTTTCTTCACCATAAGTAGCTGCCACTAAATTCAAGCTGTCAGTCGTACCTTTGGTAAAATGACTTCTCGACTTTCCTTGGCATTGATAAACTTTTGTACCTTGCCACGTGCTGCTTCATATTCTTCGGTAGCACGCTCGCCCAAAGTATGGACACTCCGGTGAGTATTAGCATTGTCGTTTTGATAGTAACGGACCATTTCATCAAGCACTGCTTGTGGTTTTTGACTTGTAGCGGCGTTATCCAAGTATACTAATGGCTCATTGTTAACTTTTTGATTGAAATTGGAAAATCATTACGAATTTTCAGAAACTTGTTGTCCATTTTCCAACTTCCTCTCGATTGTCTGAACTAATTGTTCGCGGATCTGTTTTGATGGAATTGAAACGAGTACATCACCCAAGAAACCACGAATAACTAAGCGTTGAGCAGTTTTCTTATCAATCCCACGACTCATCAGATAATACAATTGCTTTTGATCAACTTGACCAACACTGGCCGCATGACCTGCTAAAACATCATTTTCATCAATTAATAAAATGGGATTAGCATCCCCATGTGCTTTACTAGACATCATCAAGACCCGATTTTGTTGCTCGGCATTAGAACCAGAAGCACCGTTAATGATGTGACCAATACCGTTAAAAATCAGGCGTGATCGATCCATGATGATCCCACGTTGATTGATATTTCCAATCGAATGCTTGCCATAGTTGGTTACACGCGTGTTGATTCCTTGTTGCTGACGACCAGACGTAATATCAACAACTTTAATTTCCGAATGCGAACCTTCACCATACAAATCAGTGTCAAAGTCAGCGATAGTATTGCCGCTATTCATCATCCCAATTGACCAATCAACATAGGCGTTTTGTCCCACGTAAGCTCGACGGCTTAAATAGGAAGTAACGTTCTCTCCTAATTCATCGACTGCCGCATATTTAATATTGCTATTGGCTTCAGCAACTATTTCCACGATACAGTTGGCAACACATCTTGATCACCCTTAGTGGTCATTTTTTGAATGAATGAAAATGCGTATTCTCTTCGGCCACAATCAAAATATGTGAAATAAATGGTGTCTGGGAATCCTGTTCAAAATTAATTTCAATTGTTCATCAATACCGTATTCTTGGGCACGTAGAGAAATACCCCTTGATTCATAAAGGCTGTGTGATAAGCAGTAAATTTATTTCATCAGGTTTAATAACTTTTTGCATATAATATTTTGCAATAATTCTGGATAATCATTAATTGCATCAAAAATATCAGTTAATACGTAATTTTGATTGGATGGCAATGATGTTCTAATTCGTTAGAAACATCTGGCGTCATTTGCCAATTATGAAAATCGAATCGTTGGATTTCTGGCAAAGGTAATTCATCCATAACGTCCAAAGCCATCCGTCTTTTTTGAATAAACCACTCTGGCTCATTATTTTCAGTAGCGATTTGTACTAATTTATCCGGCGTCATAACGCTACCTCCTAATCTTCATCAACCAATTTAACATCAAGTCCCAGTTCATCCCGCAAACCAGCGTAACCTTCTTTTTCAAGTTCAAAGCCAGGTCAGCTGGACCAGTTTTGACAATTCGACCACCCATCATTACATGGACAACATCAGGTTGAATGTAGTTCAAGAGACGTTGATAGTGCGTAATAATCAATGCACCAAAATTATCGCCACGCATGGAATTAACACCTTTGGAGACAACTTTTAGCGCATCAATATCTAGGCCAGAATCGATTTCATCTAGCAAGGCAAAATTGGGCTTGATCATCAATAATTGGAGAATTTCGTTACGCTTCTTCTCACCACCGGAAAAGCCTTCATTAAGATATCTCTCAGTCATTTTTTGACTCATATCTAAGAGTTCCAAATTTTATCTAATTCTTTGAGGAAATCCATCACTGAAATTTTATCATCTTCGGGACGGCGAGCATTGATGGCAGCACGCAAAAATTCAGCGTTAGTAACACCTTGAATTTCGGCAGGATACTGCATTGCCAAGAACAAACCTTTACGAGCTCTTTCATCGACAGGCATTTCCAAGATACTTTCACCATTCAACAAAATATCCCTTGAGTAACGTGATAATTGGATTGCCCCATAATTGTTTGCGACAAAGTAGATTTACCAGTACCGTTGGGACCCATAATGGCATGAATCTCGCCAGTTTTCATTTCAAGATTGACACCTTTGAGAATCTCTTTTTGGTTTTACGTTCTTCGTCTTCAATTTCAACATGCAAATTCTTAACTTCAAGTGTGGCCATATTTTCCTCCAAATTGTTACAGATAAAGTCATTATAGCTTATATATCGACAACTTTTTGTTAAGCTTTATTATCAATATATTTATATTTGAGACAATAGTAGTAAAATTACTAATATACGTATTTAGTAAGTAATCATGAATTATCGAATTGAGGGGAGAAATAAATATGTTTAAAAAGGGAAATAACATATTTAGTCTACTGATCATAATCCTATCTGTTTTATGACCAGCTCAGTAAATATCATTAATGCGGCTGATAGTTCCACTCCAGAGACTACATCCGTAACAAATCAAACGAATAGTGATCAAAATACCGATGCTACTCAAACAACTGCCAAAGATTGGGGCAGTCAACTTATTACTAAGGTTCAATTACAAAATGCCAAGGGTAAGCCTCAAAACACCTTTGATCCGTACGACACCATCAGAGCTTACTGGGAATTTGCTACTCCAAAGGGTGGCGTAAATGAGGGTGGCGTAAATGAGGGTGACACAATTACTGTCACCGTTCCCAAAGAATTAGTTATTACCAGTGATGTTACTGCACCACAACCAGTAACTGAAATACCTGGTGGAAAACAAATTGGTACAGCTACCTTAAATAAAACAAATCGAACTGTAACCATCAAATTCAATAATTATGCAGCTAATAAATCAAAGACTGATACTGTCACAGGTTCATTTTTCGTCAGTACTAGTTGGAATTTGAACCTAGTCCAAGAACATCAAAACGTTCCTATTGATTGGAACGTTAGTGGTACAGCTACAAACAATAGCGATTCGACAGGCAGTGCTTCAGTCGGACAAGCCTCTGTGACTGATCCTAATGAAATTCTTTACAAGTACGGTAGCTACATCGAAAATGGTGACATTATTCAATGGACCGTCCGAGTTAACTATAAGGGCGAAAAAATTCCTGATGCCATTTATCGAGACACATTAGGGAAAAATCAAACCCTATTAAATGATGCTGATCATCCGATTACAGTTAATTCTGCCACCGCTGATCATACGACCGGTAATATCACTAATGATGCTGTAAACAAATTTGCAGATATCAACGCAACAACAACTGAAGATGGGTTTGATGTAAACTTAGGTACTATTGATCAAACTGCAATCATCACTTACTACACTAAAATCGATAATTTAGCTGAAAAGTCAACCTCTTATTCAAATACTGGTGACTTACTTTCCAATAAAGATGAACTACAAAATATTACAATCAACCAACCGAATACAACGCTTGGTAGTGATGCACACGATGGTGACCAAGTAACTTCAATTATGGGTCACAAGATTTGGAATGTTCCTGCTGGGACCCAGTTACCTGATTCTGTCACAATCAATTTGATTCAAAATGGTAATTCAGCAACACCCTATGCTTCAAAAACAATTAAAGCTGATACCAATTGGTCATATGTTTTCAATAACTTACCTAAATATGATAATGATGGTAATGCTTACAACTATACCGTTCAAGAGACTCCTGTTACTGGTTTCACATCTATTACTGATCCAACCAATTATGATATTACTAACGTTTTATCCAAAATGAAGGTTACTAAGGTTTGGAACGATGGTAATAATGCAGATCAACATAATCCTGTTCTTACCGGTATTTATGGTGATGGCGCCCCTAAAAATAACGTCTTCGCTTTGAGTGCCGACAATAATTGGACCTATACTTTGGAGAATTTACCATCAAATGCCAATTGGACTGTTTCAGAAATCGGTTATATAGATAACGATGGTAAAGATGTTTTTACTTGGTCTGCACCCAAAGGTTATATTGCCACTCAGACAACAAATAATGGTAACAAGTTTGATAAAACCATTACTAATACACTTGCGACAAGCTTAACAGTAAACAAAGTTTGGGACGACGGCGGCAATAAAAATGTTACCAACCCTGCTTCTGTTCAAATTCAACTATATCAAAATGACAATAAACAAGGTGACCAACCACTAGGCGATCCAGTTACCTTGAATTCTGATAATAACTGGACATATAAATTTGGCGCCAATGATCCAAACAATACCGCAAGCGAAACTAACCAGTTACCAAAATATGATGCTGACGGCAATGAAATAACTTACTCGGCCCAAGAAGTAACCGTACCTGATGGATATACCATGTCATCTGAAATTGATAAAACAAAAGAAACCATCACCAATACATATAAATCAACAACCACACCAACCGACGATACACGCGACTTTACCGTCAACAAGATTTGGTCTGATAATGATAGTTCCAAACGTCCTAGTTCTATCACGGTGTACTTAACAGCCAATGGTACAAAAACCGGCGACCCTGTAACTATCAAACCTGATACTAATGGTAAATGGTCTTATACATGGACTGGTTTAGCTAAGAATGACGCTGATGGCAAAGCTATTCAATACTCAGCTGATGAAGATAATGTTAATGATTATGACAAAAAGATTGTCGATAATACAGATGATACTGTCACAACAATCACCAATACGTTAGACAAAACACCTGGTGGCAACACTGGTGACACAACAACTAACGTGAAGGTCACTAAAATATGGAGCGATAATAATAATCAAGACAAGCTTCGTCCTTCATCAGTAACAGTTAATTTATTAAATGCTGACGATACCAACGTTGATTCAACAGTCCTCAATTCGGACAACAACTGGACCCACGAATTCACTGGACTTGATAAGTCTACGAAATATCATGTTACTGAAGATGATGTTGATAACTACACAACTAACATTAATCAAACTGATCCAGCTGACGTAAAGATTACCAATACCCACACACCTTCAACAACAACCACAACTGATGACAAAACTAACTTGAATGTAACTAAGACATGGAGCGATAGTAACAACAAAGATAATCTTCGCCCTAGTCAAGTTACTATTCACCTCTTCAAAGATGGTAAAGAAGTTGACTCATCTGCTCTAAACGCAGACAACAACTGGGCCCACAACTTCACAGGACTCGACAAGGCTTCGACCTATACGGTTTCTGAAGATGCCGTTTCTGGTTACACATCTAACATTGATAAGACAAGCGCCACCAATGTGAAAATCACCAACACTCACACGCCAAGCACAACAACTACAAAAGACGATAAAACTAATCTAACTGTCAATAAACTTTGGAATGACAGCAATAATAAGGATAATCTACGTCCTAGCCAAGTAACCGTTCATCTTTTGAAGAATGGCTCAGTAATTGGTCAAGCGGTTCAATTGAGTTCACTCAATGCTTGGTCATACACTTGGAATAACTTGGACAAGAATGGCAACTACAGCGTTCAAGAAGATGCTGTTTCTGGTTATACTGCTGCTCAATCAACCAATAACAACGTTATAACGATTACCAATACTCACACACCAAAGACACCAGGAAACCCAGATAATCCTGATAACCCTGGCACTCCATTTACTCCAGACAATCCTGGTGGTAATAATGGAAACAACGGTAGCAATGGCGGTACTGGCGACCAAATAAATACAGATAACGGTGGCGGCGGTTCTGACACAACTACCGACTTCACACCTAACAATCCAATGGTTCCATCTGTTCCTTATCAAAGGACTAATACTTCAAATAGTCTTTTGCCTCAGACCGGTTCCAAAGATGCCAATATTCTCTACTCAATTTTGGGAGTATTGATCTTAGGATTCATTTCAATCTGTGAACTAAAACGTAAAAGAGCATAAAAAAATTCCTAGCAGAAAATTATCCTGCTAGGAATTTTTTTATTTTTCATTTTCATATTGTTTACGTAATGCATTAATTCTCAATTCAACTACTTCATTCCGATTGATCTTGGCAAAAGCCGCAGCTTCCGTCAACAAGCCTTTAACCTCTTCGGCAGACTTACTTTGACCAATAGCAATCTTGGCCGCCAACAACTTCAAACGTGGCAAGTAGTATGTCATATGTTCCTCAGCACACAACTTGATTCCACGGTTAACTAAATCAGTCCCCTTATCATAATCTTCCACCTTAATATAGAAGGAAGCCGTGAAAAAGATAACTGTCAATAAGCGCAGATAATCGTTCACTGTATTCTTAGGGTAAGTTTCGTTTTCATGTAACTTGATAAAATTCCAAGCTTTTTCAAAATAAAAATTAGCTTCTTTGATTTGATTGATTCGAGAATAGAAGGTTCCCAAGCCAATATAAGCGATATACGAATAAATTGTCTGATGTTTTTCGTCTAAATCGTCCAAAATCTGTGAGAAGTAGAAAAACATCTCTTCCGGCTTGCCATTAGTTAACGTCGTAAATAAGCCTTTTTGGTAGTAATACTGGAGTTTTAAGGTCGTGTTATTGATCGTATTAACATCGATTTCACTCAAACCTTGAGCTACTTCAGGATAACTTTCCATCATAAATTTCTTTTCAATCTGCTCTATCACCCGACGCATATGAGCTGTGGAGTCGGTTGAATTTTTATAGAGATCATCCACTGATAATCCCAAGCGCTCACAAAGTTTATTCAAGATATTCAATGAAGGTACACGGCCGTTATTCTCAAATTTGCTCAAGGTCGATTGCGTACAAATACCCTCGCACAGCTTTACCTGCGACATTTTTAATGACTTTCTCCGTTCAATAAAAATATTAATATCCATAGTTTTGTCCTCGCTACATCTTCAAATCCCTTAGATAAATTATGCGGAATAAAAGGTAAAGTTTTGCCTTATATCCCGCATAATTATATAGATTCGAAAAGTCTCTTTACTATTACCTTATATTATCTAATTTATAGGACGATTTGTAAATATATATAAACAAATTTATATTGAATCACAAAACAAGAATATTTATCAAAAATATTAATCATTTAACTTTACACCTATCTTTTTCATTATAATGTGAAAAAACATATGACATTTTCACAAGACTGCGTTATCATATAATCCATATTATTAATACAAGTGTTCATGAAACGTGAACAAAAGAGGATGAGGTATATATATGGCTAAGGAAAAACTAAGTCGCAGTTTGTCTTCAAGACAAATGCAAATGATTGCTTTGGGCGGAACCATTGGGGTTGGTCTGTTCATGGGATCAGCTTCTACTATTAAATGGACTGGTCCGTCAGTGTTGTTGGCATACGCATTGGCTGGATTGATTCTATATATGGTAATGCGTGCTTTGGGTGAAATGCTTTACGTTGACCCTGCTACTGGTTCATTTGCCAAATATGCGACCGAATACTTACATCCTGTGGTTGGTTATTTAACAGCCTGGAGCAATGTTTTCCAATATCTAGTTGTTGGTATCAGTGAAGTTATCGCTGTCGGAACATATCTTGAGTTTTGGTTCCCAACGATGCCGAAATGGATTGCCGGTGTCATCGTTGTAGTAACGTTATGTTTAGCCAATTTAACTTCTGTTAAAGCTTACGGTGAATTGGAATTCTGGTTCGCTTTGATCAAAGTTTTCACAATTATTATGATGATTATCTTAGGTTTCTTCGTTATCGTCTTCGGTGTTGGTAACGGCGGTCATCCCGTTGGTATCAGTAATCTTTGGACAAACGGTGGATTCTTCACTGGTGGTCTGAAAGGCTTTGTTTTTGCGCTTTCGATTGTTGTCGCCTCATATCAAGGTATCGAAGTTATCGGTGTTACCGCTGGTGAAGCTGAAAATCCTCAAGAAAATATCGTTAGAGCCATCCGTTCAATCGTTGGTAGAATTTTAATTTTCTATATTGGTGCCATTTTCGTTATCGTTTCAATCTATCCTTGGGATAAATTAGGTACAATTGGATCACCTTTCGTTGAAACTTTTGCTAAAGTTGGTATCACATTTGCGGCCGAAATCATTAACTTTGTTATGTTGACAGCTGCCATGTCCGGATGTAACTCAGGTATTTTCAGTTCCAGTCGTATGCTTTATACACTCGGTTTGGAAAAACACTTACCTAAGTCATTCGTAAAGCTTTCGAGACACAACGTTCCATACATCCCCGTTATAACGATATCTGTCGGTATTCTAATCGGACTAATTTTGAACTACACATTGCCACTATTCCTACACACATCAAGCAACATCTTCGTTGTCGTGTACAGTTCCAGCGTCTTGCCAGGTATGGTGCCATGGTTCGTTATCCTCTTGAGTGAATTGAGATTTAGAAAAATCAATCACAAAATGATGGAAACTCACCCATTCAAAATGCCACTCTATCCAATCAGTAATTACCTAGCAATCATCTCTCTCTTAATTATATTAGTTTTCATGTTCCTAAATCCAGAAACAACTGTTTCACTAATGGTTGGTGTCGTCTTCTTAGTCGTTATGACGATAATTTATTTCTTTAAAGAACGCAATAAAGCTCCTGTTACAGCTGAAATTGAACCAACAGAAGTTGATGATGAAGAATTAGATTAGTCGCTGCCGTTTCCAGAGCTGATGAATACACTCAGCTCTTCCAACTAATTTTTTAGAATAAAATGTACTAACTTAATCACACGAAAAGAGGAACTTTATCACACTTGAGATAATCAAGTATGGTGAAGTTCCTCTTTTCGTTTTCAATATTATTTTTTAAATGAATTCACTAACGTCTTTAATGTCATAACGAACCGACTTTGTATATGTACTCTCTGGTTTACCAATAGCAACAGCTGTAACGGGGATATAACGCTCGCTATCCAAGTCAAATGTTGAGGCAACTTTATCAAAGAAGTAACCTGACATAGGATTTGCTTCATATCCGTGAGCTCTAGCAATCAATAGCAATTGCATTGCGGCCATACTGCCGTCGATTGTAGCGTCCTTTTCCAAGAAACTTCTGTCAGCGTGTTCGTACAATGGCAAGAATGTCTTGAAGACTTTGTCACGTTCCTCTGGAGAAATTTGACCATTCTCACAAGCTTTATTCCAAACGTCACGGTACTTGTAGTGTGATTGTGTATCACCTAAAACGAAGATAACTGCGGAAGCACTGTCGATTTGTGGGTAGTTGAATGGCATCATAACTGAGTGTGCCTTTTCCTTACCCTTAGCGTCATCACAGACAACGAAGTGCCATGATTGTAAGTTACATGCTGAAGGGGCTGAAATTGTCTCCTTGAGCATCTCAGTGATCTCTTCACGTGGAATAACTACATCACTTTGGAACTTACGATATGAGTGCCGGTTTAACATAATATCTTCAAAATCATTGTTTACTAACTTTTTTGTTTCGTCCATAAATGTTTCTCCCATCACAATTATTAATATCTTAATTATACCGCGTAATCGTTTTCAGATAAAATGCCTTACATATTTGTAAGTGAAATGTTAGGAATTCAAATGTCAAAAAATTTCTCACCATTTTAAACTATTATCAAGAGGTGGTTAACTATGAGAAAATTATTGCATTCAATCTTGCTAACAATATCAATTGTCGGAGTAGTCTATGTTGGAGCTTGTTTCTATACAAAAGATAAGACTGATGATTTCGCATCAATGCTGGGACAATACAACTTCCTAGTCAAGAAACAACCTTACTACGTCAAGATTGACAATGCCAAAGGACGTGACGAAGATGGCTATGGCAACTATGACTACACACTGACAAGTTACGACAAAAATGGGAACGAACATCCAATCAAATTCACTGGTATGGGAAAATTGAAACAAGGCCATTTCCTAGAAGTCACTGCCAAAGGGGCTTACGTCTACACTTACAGAGAAGTGTTCGAAAAAGATATGTCCAATGATATATACAATAAATTATCAGCACAGTAAGAAAGCGAATTACCAGAATTTGGTAGTCCGCTTTTTTTGAATTTATTCTTATTAAAACCAAAGTTTTTAAAAAATATTCTAGCCGGAGGTGTCAGTAATGTAGTCCGCAGTGCAGGTGGTGTTAGAGCAGTGATTTTCTGCTCATACTCCACCGACGTATTTTGAGATTTGCGGTTTTTGCAAAGCTCAAAATCGAGGCGCGAGACCTTGGCTCGCACCGGTCCCATAGCGGTACTCCATACCTCGCCACCAAAGGCGGCTCGCTTAGTTTATTTAAAAACTGCCAACCCACCGGCTGGATTGGTCCAGTCTGGTTCTTGAGCTGTAACCACTAACTTCTCATTAGTAAATGCCGTCAAACCTAATTGGCTCATTTCACGTCCATAACCAGAACCTTTAACACCACCAAATGGCAATTCAGGCAATGAAACTAAGAATGAATTTACAAATACCATCCCAGTTTCAATCTTTTCGGCTACCGCTTTACCATGTTGTGGATCAGCTGAAACAACGATTCCACCTAAACCTAATTCAGAATCATTGGCTAAATCGATTGCCTCTTGATCAGAACTGACCTTGAATACTTGAGCAACAGGTCCAAACATTTCATCGTAAAATTCAGGGTTATCAGGAGCAATGTCAGTCAAAATAGTTGGTTGAATAAATTGACCAGGCAAGTCGATTGGTTGATTGCCATAGTAAACCTTAGCACCACCAGCAACAGCTTTGTCAATTTGACCTTGCAACTTCTCCTTAGCACGCTTGGAATTCATTGGGGCAATCGTAGTCTTTGGATCCATTGGATCGCCGGGAACCAATTTTTCAAAGTTAGCTTTTAGTTTCTTCAAGAATTCATCGTACAAATTGTCAGCAACGATAAATCGCTTGGCTGAAGTACATACTTGACCCGCGTTATAAATCCGGACACGCCATGCCAAATCGACTGCTTTATCAACGTCAGCGTCTGACAAAACAACAAAGGCATCGGAGCCACCGAGTTCCATTGAGTTCTTCTTCAAACTCTTGGCTGCTGATTCGGCAACTGATTGCCCACCACGCTTGGATCCGGTCAAAGCAACGCCTTGAACACGAGGATCAGCAATGATATCAGCTACTTGGTCGTAACTGGCAAATAAGTTTGTCAAACTACCCTCGGGAGCACCAGCATCTTTAACAATCTTTTCAAATGCGGCAGCTGAGCCAGGAGTATTTGAAGCATGTTTCAAAATCATCGGATTGCCGACCATAAAGTTAGGGGCAAAGACACGCATGATTTGATAATATGGAAAGTTCCAAGGTTCAACCATCATCAAAACACCAGTTGCTTGGTGTAAAATTTCGGCATCCCCAGTATTGCGACTGCTGAGTGGAGTTGGTTTCAACATGTCGGTGCCGTTGTCAGCATAATAGTCAGCGATGATGGCACAGAGTTCAACTTCACCTTTTGATTCAGCGTAAAGTTTACCCATGTCAGTTGTTGCGATTTTTGCCAATTCGTCTTCATTCTCACGCAAACGGTCAGCAATTTCGTGCAAAATAACAGCTCGACTTTCGACAGGTTCATCACGCCACTGTTTATATAGTGCATGTCCAGTGCTCAATGCTGTTTCAATTTCTTCAGATGTAGCGTCAGGGTACGATTTTACGAGTTCATTTGTATATGGATTGACTGTTTTATAAGCCATAATCAATTCCTCCTATTTAAAAGGTACTTATTATCTTATGGTTCTATTGTAAGACAGCGATTACATTTTACAAGAATTTAGACTCGTCCACTTTTTATATTGGACCGTACCTATTTTCACTACAATATTCTCTTTTCAAAATTTTTCAAAAAAGTGTAACATAAGCCGTATATATAATATGAAAGGTGTCCTTTATATGGGTGTTTTCTTTTCCAGTATTCAAGGAATTCTAATAATCATCGGTTTAATCGCTGTGGGCTACGGCCTCAGTGCACTTGGTTGGTTTTCTGAAAATTCAACTAGATTAATCGCCAAGTTAGTCACACAAGTGGCTTTGCCAACATACATGATTTCGACCATTACTAAAGATTTTACGGCCGCAAAGTTGATCAAATTGTTGCCCGACTTGGCAATTCCTGTCATTTCAATGACCATTTTGATCTTTATTTCAATTCTCCTGATTAAAATCCTCAAAATTGACCCCAAACATAAAGGACTCTTCTCTTCCATGTTCTTTAACTCCAATACCGTCTTCGTTGGCTTACCCGTCAACATGGCACTCTTTGGAGAAAAAAGTTTACCCTACGTCCTTGTTTATTACATGGCTAACACGACATTTTTCTGGACATTGGGAACATACTTAATCCAAATGGATGGTGAAATTAAGGGTCATTTCAAACTCAAGACAACTCTCAAGAAAGTATTCTCCCCACCATTAATGGGATTCATCATTGGTTTGATTTTAGTAATGCTCAATATTCATTTGCCAAAATTCTTGATGTCTGACTTTGAATACTTGGGTGGGCTAACTATTCCGTTATCAATGATATTCATCGGTATTTCAATCTATAACGCCGGTCTCAAAAATATTTCTTTCCACAAAGACAACTGGGCAATCCTCTTTGGACGCTTCTTATGTGCTCCACTGTTAATGGCAGCGTTGTTCCTCTTCATACCTGCTACACCATTGATGAGACAAGTCTTCATTGTTCAGGCAGCAATGCCCGTTATGACAAACGCCCCCGTTGTTGCCAAACTTTATCACGCCGATTCAGACTACGCGGCAATCATGGTTACCGAAACCACTTTGTTGAGTTTAATCGTTGTGCCAATTATTATGGTTTTAATTAAATAGCAAAAAACGCTGAGATTTTTTAAGTCTCAGCGTTTTTTTATTTCCTATTAGTAAACTTATTAATACCTTTTCTCAATCTCTCAACACCATCTTCAACGTTACATCTAGGTGTAGCCAAATTCATTCTTAAGAAACAGTTCCCATTGCCACGATACTTAGTACCTTCAGCCAAATACAAACCAGTTTCGTCACGCAAGAATTGATTAAAGTCATCCGATTTATCAGTCAATTGTCGACAATCGATCCATGCCAGATAGGTTGATTCAGCTGGGATAACTTTGATTTCGGGGATATTATCTTGAACAAATTTTTCCAAATATTCACGATTACCTTGGATATATTTACGCAATTCATGAAGCCATTCGTGACCTTCAGTATAAGCTGCAATTGAGGCATCGACTGCCAAAATTCCAGGTTCATTTATACCGTCAACGGAAACAGCTCTGGTAGCTCTTTGACGCAATTGTTCATTTGGAATAATCATTGTTGCGGCGTGCAGAATAGCCACATTAAACGTTTTACTTGGTGAAACTAGGGAAATACTATTGTCAGTCACATCAGAATCTAATGAAGCAAATGGAACATAGTCGTGACCTGGCATCGTTAAATCGCCATGAATTTCATCAGAAATAATTAGGACATTATGTTGCTTAGCCATCTGCCCAATCTTAGTTAACGTTGCCTTATCCCAAATATGACCACTTGGATTGTGCGGATTGCAGACAATCATGACGCTAGTTTGGGGATCAAGCATCTTCGTTTCCAAATCTTTCCAATCAATGCTGTACTGCCCATTCTTGTAAGTCAGCTCACTGTTCAAAATGTGACGGCCATTGTTTTCAATTGCTTGGAAAAATGAATTGTAATTGGGCTCTTGAATCAAAACGTTGTCACCAACATCAGTTAAGTGGCGCAAAATCGAACCAATCGTTGGCATTATTCCGTTGCTGAAAACCAACCAATCAGTCTCTGGCTCAAAGTTGTGTTCAATCTTGTACCAACTGGAAACTGCTTTGAAATAGGCTTCTGGAACATATTGATAACCAAAAATACCACGGTCCACATCTTTGTGCATAGCTTCCACAATCGCTGGAGCCGTTTGGATATCCATATCAGCGACCCACATTGGTAGCTCATGTTCCTTGACGTTCCATTTCACAGAGTTGGCGTTACGACGATCATTTATCTTATCAAAATTAAATTGCATTGGTCTCACCCCTTCTTTATTTACCTAAAGGGTATCACTAAAGCCGTCTGCCGTCTCCAGAGCTGAGAGTATTTCGCCTAGTTATAATCAGTTAATCTATAGAAGTAATATCCTAATCATCAATTATTAAAATATCTGGATATTTTTGTAATTAAGAATTCTATATTAATGAAATAATTGTGTTTGTAGTATTAATTCATCAATATTCTTAGCAATCCGTGAAAACAAAAAAACTTTGGCCTCCGGTTTCGAGATAGTGAAACAGCAGTGTGTGTGGCGTTAAGCTGACGATTTTCCAGTCTTACACCACAGGTCGACTTTTGAGACGTGTATTTCGGCTCAAAAGCGAGATTCGAGACCACCCTGTGGCTCGATTTGGCCCACACGCAGGCTGCCTATCTCGAAACCGGATACGGCATACTTATTTACATTAAATTTAAGCTAATTACATTAGATAAAACTGTAAATTTAATACCTAACATGTCATAATGAAATGTACATTAATTTAGGGAGCGCTCATCTATGCCATCGCTGTTTCGTAAAAAAGATATTGTTAATGATTTACTACATGAACAAACCAGTTTAGCTCGAACTTTAACTGCTAAAGACCTCATTATCATGGGTGTCGGCGTTATTGTTGGCTCTGGTATTTTTATCACACCAGGAATTATTGCCGCAAATTATGCTGGCCCGGGTGTTATTTTAACGTATCTTTTAGCAGCGTTAGTCTGTATCGGAGCGGCGTTTTGTTACTCTGAATTCTCCTCAACAATTCCTTTAGCAGGTAGCGCTTATACTTATTCTTACTCAGTTTATGGCGAAATTATTGCTTGGATCGTTGGCTGGTCGCTGATTTCAGAATATCTATTTGCGGCATCATCAACAGCTGTTAGTTGGTCCGCTTACTTCCGAAATCTCCTAGCTGGCTTTGGCATTCATTTACCAAAAGTTTTGCAATCAGCTGCTGGAACTGTCGGCAACCCTGAAGGGCGTTTTGACATCGTTGCATTCGTGATTGTTTTAATCGCCACAACGTTGTTATTGCAAGGCATGACGGAATCCATGAAAGTTAATACCATCATGGTTTATATCAAAATATTTGTTATTTTATTATTCGTTGCCGTAACGGTGTTCTATGTTAAACCTAAGAATTACAATCCATTTCTACCATTCGGTTTGGGCGGAATCGGTCGTGGTGCAGCGGTCGCTTTCTATGCCTTTCTCGGATTTGACACCGTTTCTTCAGCCAGTGAAGAAGTTAAAAATCCCAAACGTAATATGCCGATTGGAATTATCGCCTCATTACTAATAGTTGCTATTCTTTACAGTTTGGTCTCACTCGTTTTAGTCGGAGCGGTAAATTACAAACAACTAAACGTTGCCGATCCTGTTTCACATGCTTTGAATATTTTAAATCTCAATTGGGTCTCAGGTATCGTTTCATTAGGTGCCATTATGGGAATGACAACCGTTTTGCTAGTCGTTATCTACGGTGGAACACGTCTGATTTTCTCGCTCAGTCGTGATGGCTTGTTACCTAAACAATTCAAGAATCTCAGCAAACAAGGTGTTCCCGTTCGCAGTACTTTCTTAGTCGGCCTAGTTGCCGCAACAGTCGCAGCCATGGTGCCAATTGAAAAAATCACTGAATTAGTTAATATCGGAACACTTTTAGCTTTCGCCGTAACATCGATTGGCGTTATCTCACTTAGACACAGTAAAAATACCCGTGATCTGAAACCAGCCTTTAGAATCCCACTATATCCAATCTTCCCCATTGTTTCCTTCATAGCCTGCGTTTACTTAATGACACAACTACAAGCCTTCACTTGGAAAATGTATGCCGGTTGGACTGCCATTGGGTTAATTATTTACTTTGGTTATGGCTACAAGCATAGTAACGAAAAGTAAGTTTATGTAAAAAGAGTCAAATAACGATATATCATGATGGTTTTAATGCCATTTACGTTTAATAAAAAAATAAATAGTACAAATTAGCACAAAACAGTTTCTTTTTCAGAGAAAAAGGGGCATAATACCACTATTGTGTTAAATAGTTGGTTAGAAGTTTAATTTTTCGATTGAATGGTTACTTTCTGATATTGGCTTAAAAATGCAAAAAAATTTGCGCAATAGCGCTGGAGGTTCTCATTCATGGAACATGGTACAGTTAAATGGTTTAACCCTGATAAAGGTTTTGGTTTTATTACTCGCGAAGATGGTAGTGACGTTTTTGCTCACTTCTCAGCTATCCAAGGTGACGGATTCAAGACTTTAGACGAAGGTCAACACGTAACATTCGACGTAGAAGACGGCGATCGTGGACCACAAGCTGCTAATATCGTTAAAGACTAATTAGTAGATTATAAGAAAAGTCACAGAAATGTGGCTTTTTTTTGTGCCCTAAAATATCATTAAGCTTCGATTAAATAATCACATAAACTTCTACCCTTTATTTTAAAATATAATTTTCAAAAAATGATTAATTGATAAAAACTACCTTTTTAGAAAAAGATTCTTACAAAATATGAAATATCTAATTTCCTTCAAATACTATAATTTATTAGTATCATTATAGGAATTTCTTATTTAATAAGAGGATAGAGGGTAAATTATGAGATTTCAACAATTAAAACGTGACCCTAATTCAGTCATGAGAAAAAAATTAGTTAAATCTAAGAAGGCATGGGTTGTGGTAAGCAGCCTTTCAATTGCCGGTGGATTGTTAATGATGACAGCACCAAGTTATGTCGCTAAGGCCGAGGTAACTACTGCTGCACCAACAACTCAAACAGAAACTAAGCCTTCCAGTACGGGGACTACTTCGCAAGACAGTTCAAAAGTAACTGTTCCTGCAACCTCAGCCCCAGCACCAACTACTACTGACGATGGCAGCGGTTCTAAAACTGCTGAAGTACCTACAACTAAGCCAGCAGTAGAAAGTGGTACTGAAGTTAAAAGTACTGAGGACACTTCAGACTTAACTAAAGAATCAGCTCCAGAAACAACACCTAAAGAAACTAGTGAAACTACACCAACTGTAGAAAAGCCTACTGTAAAAGATGCTCCTATTGAAGCTCCTAGTACAGAAACAGAAACTGCTGCTCCAGATACTAAGGTTGCTGCTTTATCTGTTGCCGCACCAGCTACTGGAGTAGAACAAGAAACTACAGTTCCTGACGGTTCTACTGATGAAAAAACTGTTGTAACTCCTGCAGATCCAGAAGCCACTGTTCCTGATGGTGAAGATACTGAAGTTAAGGCTGCTTTAGACTCATCAACACCTTTAGATTCTAAAACATTAGGTAAGACCGCGGTAAATGGTTTACTTGCTGACGGCTTGACTGCTGAAACCCTCGCTGCTCCTGTAGCTGAACTAGCACCTGTACCCGTTCCAGACGTTGATGATAAAGGTACAGGTTGGACTTATACTTCATCTAGTAAGAATCTGGATATTAATGGTCCATTAACAGATTTCAAGGCTGGGGATACAGACCATTGGAATGGTCATGCAAGCACCATCACCAATATTACAGTATCTGCACCAGTTACGGCCCCTACAAATTCATCTTATATGTTTGCTAATATGGAGAATCTTAAAACCATAAATATAGATAAATTTGATACCCTGACTACCACCAATATGGAAGGCATGTTCAAAAATGACCCTAACTTACTTTCAGTGGACTTTTCCCACGGCAGTGTTCATTCCGCTAGTAATATTAGCCACATGTTTGAAAATGACACTCTTCTAGAAACATTAAAATTTTCCAATTCCAGCTTTAAATCTATTGAAAACGGAAGTTATGCTTTTGCTAACTGTACATCACTAAAAAATCTCATAAATACAGACGTAACTACTGGTAAAATTAGTACATCTACTTGGCAAGCTTCTAATGCAACTGATTTAAGAGCAATGTTTAAAAATGATATTTCACTTAAAGACATGAACGTAGCTAGTTGGGGATGGACACAACAAGGTAACAGACCTATCGCTGAATGGCCTAATACTGGAGACTCATCTAAAGGTGAAGGTATGTTTGACGGAACTAGCTTTGATACTATAACGTTAAATGAAAACTTATACTTTAGTCCAGAGACTGGGTTAACATCTAACGACGGAACAACGTGGACCAGTGACGATGCTGCACATACACATACATTTTCTGGAATTCCAGTATTTACAAATGGAAAGATAACTAATGGTCTTGGATTTACATATGATGGAGTTGATGATAAAGGTCAAAGCATTAAACTTTCAACTATCCTTGAATTCAAACCTTCTGGTAAAGTTAATACAAATGATGCAGTTACTAACTATGTTACTGTTCCTATAACACTTAATGGAGTTCCTTCTACAGTTACAGTTAAAACATCTGGGAACCTTGGAAAACAGTATGACACTGCTAGTACTGATCCATCTATGACTATCGATGGAATAACTTACACAACAACGAACGCGAACTCTCGTGTTGTACTTGGTCAGACACAAGCCAAAGCATTAGATACAATTGCATATGTTTCGACACCTGCTAAAGGAGGAACAATTTCAATACCTACCAATGTCAATGGACAAAATATAACTGTCACTGTTCCTGACTATTATGAGAATGGACAAAAAAGTGTAACAATTGATGAAACAGATTTACCAGAAGGTTACCATCTAACTGATAGTTCTGTTAACACAGTCACCGTTACATATAATGGTGACTCAGCTGATAGTAAATTTACTATAGACCCATCAAACGTTCAAATTGCTGGTGATAACGTACCCGCCGGTAATATTACTGTATCAACTGATCACGGTGACGTTTCTATTCCTGTTGAGCCTGGTTCAGTTGGCGATACTAAGACCGTTAACGTCGCCGACGCTGTTCTTCCTGCTGGCTATCATTTAGATCCAAATCAACCTAAGACTATCAGTGTTACTATCACTGCTGATAAGGACAATCCTTATTCTACTAAAGACCCTGTTGCCATCGCTGGTGACGACGTCCCAGCTGGTAGTATTACTGTATCAACTGATCACGGTGATGTTTCTATTCCCGTTGAACCTGGTTCCGTTGGCGATACTAAGACCGTTAACGTCGCTGACGCTGTTCTTCCTGCCGGCTATCATTTAGATCCAAATCAACCTAAGACTATCAGTGTTACTATCACTGCTGATAAGGACAATCCTTATTCCACTAAAGACCCTGTTGCCATCGCTGGTGACGACGTCCCAGCTGGTAGTATTACTGTATCAACTGATCACGGTGATGTTTCTATTCCCGTTGAACCTGGTTCCGTTGGCGATACTAAGATTGTTAACGTCGCCGACGCTGTTCTTCCTGCTGGCTATCATTTAGATTCAAATCAACCTAAGACTATCAGTGTTACCATCACTGCCAATAAGACCGCTCCTTACGTCTTTAACGCAGAGGAAGTTAAGTTGACAGGTACTTCAAATGATCCTCAAACATTAACAATTAAAAATCCAAATGGAACAATATCTAAACTACCTATTCCTGGTGGTAATTATGGCGATAGTCCTCAAACAATTACAGCTCCATCAGTAGCTGGTTATACTGCTCCATCAGTAATCGTTACCTACAACGCTAGTGGAATCCCAACAATCACTTATGCCATAGATACTACAAAGGCAATCACAGCTGACGATGAACTTTCATACACAAGAATCCCATCATCTAGTGGTTCAAGTACCGTCAAACCCGTAGATCCAACTGAAGGTGTAATTGAACAAAAAGTTCAAACAATCTCAACTTATTCTGACAAACCAGACGTTGAACTTTATCAAATCGGTTCTGACAATAAGATGTCACAAATTTCAAATCGTGATCTTGCTACTGCCTCAAACTGGTATAGCGATGCCACCGTCACAATTGATGGTGTTAGTTACTACCGTGTTGCTACTAACGAATGGGCTAAGATGAGTCAAGCTTATCCATACCAAGCACTCAACTTACATATCAGAACTTATAACGACTCTGAAAAAGCTTTGTACAAAGCTGAAAACATCGTTATAAGTAATGAAACACTCGCTCCAAGCAGCAGCTGGATTACAGACCGTGAAACTTACGTTATCAACAATACTAAGTACTATCGTGTTGCTACTAACGAATTCGTTAACGCTGATGATGTCTATGTTTACTCACCAGTAAGCATGGTCGTTACAACTCACGCTAACCAATACACAACTGTTTACAACGCTAAAGGCGCTGCGGTTACCGACAGATCATTAAATAGTGATAGTAGTTGGAAAGTTGATAGTATTGCATATATCAACGGTGATAAATATTATCGTGTTGCTACTGATGAATTTGTTAAAGCTAGCGACGTTGACGTTAATACTCTTCGTTAAAAAGATTTAAGCATTCAAAAAATACAATAGTTACCAAAAAGACCTACCTAAACTTCTTATGTATGAAGTTTAGGTAGGTCTTTTTTCTGTTTATATATGCAGTGGCTTTAAAACGAGTTCCGACAGGGCAACTCCTTCCGCTTTTCATATTCAAGCAAATCACACGCAAAACCAGCGTGCAATCCACTTAAATACGAAAGTGCTCGGGAGCTGACCGCCCTGTCTCCACTCTCTGATTTTAAAACGAGTTCCACAGGCCAATTTCTTCCGCTTTGCCTAACTTCCCAAATCATCCGCAAGGTACGCGGACAATTCGTGAAGTCATGCAAATGCTCGGAAATTCCCGGGCCTGCTCCACTCTCTGATTATTTCACTGAATAATTAGGTGCTTCTTTAGTAATAGTAACATCATGTGGATGTGATTCTCTCAAACCTGCATTTGAGATTTGAACGAATTGGGCATCTTGTAATTCTGTTAGATTATGAGCACCAACGTAACCCATACCTGAACGTAATCCACCAAGTAATTGATAAATTACATCGCCGACAGCACCTTTGGCAGCTACTCTACCTTCGATACCTTCGGGAACTAACTTATTAGCTTCGTTAACGCCACTTTGGAAGTAACGATCTGAAGAACCATGTGACATTGCGGCAAGGCTTCCCATACCACGATATGTCTTGAAACGACGACCTTGATAAATTTCGAATTCACCGGGTGCTTCGTCAGTACCAGCCAACATTGAGCCAAGCATAACGGCGTTACCACCACCTGCTAGAGCCTTTACGATGTCACCTGAATACTTGATACCACCATCAGCAATAATTGTCTTACCGTACTCGTGAGCAACACTAGCGGCGTCATAGATAGCTGTTAGTTGAGGCACACCGACACCGGCAACGATTCTTGTTGTACAGATTGAACCAGGTCCGATACCAACTTTAACAACATCAACTCCGGCATCATATAGAGCTCTAGTTCCTTCAGCGGTTGCCACATTACCAGCAATCAATGTAGCTTCAGGAAACTTCTCTCTGATTTGAGTAATCTTTCTGAGCACACCGGCTGAGTGACCATGGGCAGTATCGATGATAATTGCATCGGCGCCAGCTTTAAGCAAGGCTTCGGCACGTTCAAAAGTATCGCTTGTTACACCAACAGCTGCAGCAACTAAGAGACGGCCATATTGATCTTTAGCCGCATTGGGAAATTCTTTAACTTTTTCAATATCCTTGATTGTAACTAGTCCGCCGAGACGACCATTTTCGTCAATCAAAGGTAATTTTTCAATCTTGTGTTCTTGGAGAATTTGTTCAGCTTCTTTAAGTGATGTACCAACTGGCGCAGTAATCAAGTCTTCACTAGTCATTACAGTACCAATTTGTACTGAGTAATCTGTGATAAAACGAAGATCACGGTTCGTAATAATACCAACTAATTTCAAATCAGTTGTGTTAGTAACGATGGGAACGCCACTGATACGATATGTACTCATCAACTTTTCAGCTTCACTAACTTTATCGTCAGCAGTTAAGTAAATTGGGTCGATGATAACCCCATTTTCAGAACGCTTAACTTTTGAAACCTCGTCAGCTTGTTGTTCAATACTCATATTCTTGTGAATAACACCTAATCCACCTTGACGAGCCATTGCGATGGCCATTGGTGCTTCGGTAACTGTATCCATACTTGCACTCAAAATTGGAGTGTTTAGTTTAATATTCTTAGCTAATTGAACTGATAAATCTACTTCATTTGGTAAAACGTGACTCTCTGCTGGTATCAATAAAACATCATCAAAAGTGAATCCCTTTTTATCAAATTTTGTATCCCATGCCGACATGATGTTCCTCCTAAGATTTTATCTTTACCTATTAGTGGGTAAAATTTATAAACATGGTATCTAATTTCACAGCGTTAGTCAATTAAAGTTTGTGAAATAAAAAAGGGCCTGCCCACTGAAAGACAAGTCCATTAATACATTTTTATCGCTATAACTTTATAATTTAATAACTTTTGTTTTTTCAAATAAAAGTCAAAACTGCGTTTCTTCAAGCACAGCTTGTATTTGATAACATCATTTTTCTTGGAGATCAGTTCATCGATTCGATACAAACCATCGTTATGATTGCGTTTCAAATAATCAGCAGTCGCATTATCAACTGAGATTTTGGCAATTATGTCTTTATCTTCTAAAACATCCTCACAGGCCTGGATCATCCTCCTACGAATAAAATCATTTATGAATAAAGTAATAATTATACCTATTATAAACAGTAAGAGGAGTCCACCAAATACTTCCGTAAAAATCAAATTTGATAGATTCATAAGCATCAACACTTTTTATAATTTTATTTAAATAAATCATATCACGCTAATATTATTGTTATCAAATTGCCTGCTTGTCTATTATGACTTGGTACTTTTTTATCTTCATGGTAAGATTTCCCTACAGACGTTTTAGGGGGATCTACATATGAAAAAGTTAGTTCGGGACAAAATACCCGATATTCTTTCCGATGTTGCCGAATTCGAAGTTCTCTCCAATGAGGACTACCGATCATCACTCCGCGACAAAGTCACCGAAGAAGCCATCGAAGTCAAACAAGCTGAAACACGGGCCAATCTAGTCGAAGAATTAGGGGACCTAGAGGAAGTCATCCGTGCCATTTTAGAAGACGCTTCAATTACTTATGAAGAAATGGACAGCCTTCGCCAAGCAAAAATTAATCAAAAGGGTAAATTTGCGCAAAAATTTGTTATGATAAAGCCTGATGAAGAATCGTAAAATGTTATGGTTCTTCTTTTTTTTCCGTCTCCAGAGCTGAGAAATATTCACTGGCTGTGCGGACCGGCTCGAGCCACAGTGCGGTCTCGAACCTCGGTTTGAATGCTTGCACAAACCGCAAGTATCCAAACACGCCCGGTGATGTAATGGCTAAAGCCATAACATCACTTCCACTGCCCACAAATATTTCTCAGCTCTTCCGACTAGTTATCTGTTATTAAATTGAGTGTATGAATACTAGATATAATCGTTGCTGTAGCAGCCTAAATTATGGTTTATTTAGCAAGTCAATTTAATACTTTATTATTCGTAATATATAGAAACCAAACCAATCGGAAGGTATGAGAATATTTACCAGCTGTGGGTGTGGCGTTAGAGCTTTAGCTCTTACACCACCGGGCAAGTTTTGAGATTCGCGTACTTTGCGAAACTCAAAATCGAGGTTCGAGACCGCACTTCGGCTCGGACCGGTCCGCATAGCAGGTAAATATTCTCATACCTGGAGACACCCTCACCAAAGCTTATTTGTACAACAATTCAAAACAGTTTATTATGGTACTTATACTTTTAATAGAAAGAAGATTACAATGCAAATCTTAACTTTATTTTTAGTGGCATTAGTTGCCCTAGAACACATTGGAATTGCCGGTTTAGAGATGTTTGCCAAACCAGATATTCAAGCTAATGCTTTCGATATGCCAGTTAACTTTGTAAAAACCAAAGAAGCGCAAACTGCACTTTCTAACCAAGGAATTTACAACGGTATGCTCGGCGTTTTAATTTTAATGATGATATTATTTTTCACAGGTTCGACTTTAAAAACAATTTTAATTCTGTTGATGATTTATATTATTGTAGTGGCAGTGTATGGCGCCGTTACAGCAACCAAGAAAATCCTATATATGCAAGGATTACCAGCCCTAATCGCTTTGATATTTGTGTTGATTTTTTATAAGTAATGCCGTCTCCAGAACTGAGAGTATTTCGCCTGCTGTGCGGAACGGTCCGAGCCAAAGTACGGTCTCGAACCTCGGTTTGAAGCCTTACCATAGTTCGGTAAGTCTCCAAACACGTCCAGTGGCGTAATGGCTAAAGCCATAACACCACTTCCACTGCTGGTGAATACTCTCAGCTCTTCCGACTAGTTTCATTTTTTGATTGATACTTTTTCTTAACAATCAATTTCAGTATTGCTCTAGTTTAAAGCATATCTAAACCAGTCCACTAAAGGAAAGATTTAAATATTCCAAATATTATGAAGTATAGAAAACCCGAGCCGGAGGCAGGGAAACATGGTCAGCAGTGCGTGTGTTGTTATGGCTTTAGCCATTACAACACCGATGTATTTTGAGATTTGCGAACCATGCAAAGCTCAAAATCAAGGCGCGAGACCTCGGCTCGCACCGGTCGCACAGCAGACTATATTACAGTCAGCCTCCGGCGGCACTTTTCAATACCTTCTATAATATATAAGTAATCTTATAAAGAATGGAAAACAAAATGAAAAAAGATTCATTATTAAAAAGTTCCCTCTGGATTTCGCTAAGCGGAATTCTTTCTAGGATTCTGTCCGTTATCTACATCATTCCATGGAACATCTGGATTGGACCTATTGCTGTTGGGGCTGCGAATGCCCTATACGGTAAAGTCTATAACATTTATAACCTCTTCTTGATCATTGCCACTGCCGGTATTCCTTCAGCTATTTCAAAAGAGGTTGCTGCTCACAATGCTTTAGGACGTTTTGATCAAAGTGAAAAGCTCTTTAAAAAATATACGATTTATATGTCGTTAGTCGGTGTCGTCTTAGCCTTCATCATGTTCTTTGGAGCAAAATATGTGGCTATCGTTCTAGCTGCCGGCGATATGCGTGTTGTAACGCCGATTAAATATTTGAGTGTGGCAATGCTAATCATCCCTGCCCTCGGTATTCTACGTGGTTACATCCAAGGTTATGCGTTTATTTCTTACTCCGCCTTTTCTCAAGTTATCGAACAAATTGCTCGTGTTGCTTACATGCTTTATGCCACATACACAATTATGATTCTTCAAAAAGGTAACTACATGACTGCTGTTAACCAATCAACTTTAGCTTCATTCATTGGTGCAACGCTCGCTTACTTATTCTTACTGTGGATTCGTATCAAAGTTCGCCGTTCTGTTACCGTTACAGACATCAAAACGACAACTGACATTCCAACAGACGAAAATACACCTGACATTAACTTCAATTCCATGCTTCGTTCAGCTATTCCATTCCTATTAGTTGATACGATTATGACCGTTTTACAGTTATTCGATCAAACAACATTCAGTTGGATTTATGAATTAATTTTGCACGCTAGTCAACGTACAATCGATGATCTTTACGCTATGTTTGGATTCCAAGCTAACAAATTAATCATGGTGTTAGTTTCTCTAGCAATTTCCGTATCATCTTCAGTTATCCCAGCACTTTCAGCTATGATTAGCCGCAAGGTCGGTACAGAACAAATTCAAAAATTGATGCGTAACATCGTTCAATTTACAGTGTTCATTATTTTGCCAGCAACTTTTGGTATGATTGCCATCAGTCGCCAATTATGGACAGTCTTTGTTTTCTACGACCAAAGTATCCTCGGTTCTAAAGTGCTGATGGTATCCTGTTTTGAAGCATTTTTCTATTGTGTCTTCATGATTTTGGAAAACATTTTACAAGTTTCACATCACGTCAAAAAATCACTCATCTACCTAGCAATTGCCTACCTACTTAAAGTTGTCCTACAATTGCCACTAACGCTGGCTATGGGCGTCTATGGACCACTGGTAGCCTCAACAATTGCCTTCATGGTCATGGGACATTTTGCATTTAGATTGATCAACAAACAATTCCAAGTTGTCGATAAAGCGTTGGGTAAAAAATTACTCCGCATTCTAATCGACGGTTTAATCATGCTGGTGGTAGTTGCTGTAGCCGACTTCCTAGTGGTCAAAGTTATTTCTGACGCAACTAAGATTGGCGCAACAATTGTCATCATCATCTGTGGTTTGATAGGAGTCGCCGTTTATGGATTCCTCAGTTATAAAGATGGCTCGTTGAACATTTTGAAAGATATTCGTGATACAAAAATTTATTAATACGATAGTATGACAAAACATGGTCAACTTTCGAGCATTAAGGCAAATATGGACTGTAATCCGATTTTGGATTACAGTCCATATTTATATACAACATATTTAAAATACATATATTTTTGAATTATAATAATCATAAATTAGGGGGTGTTTATTTAATGGCATATGAAAAGAAGTTTATGGAACTGGCTGCTAACGAGGCTCAAAAAAATGTTGATACCGACGTTGGCGGTCCATTTGGAACTGTAATTGTTAAAGACGGCATAGTTATTGCTCAAGGTAGAAACCACGTTTTATCAAGCAATGATCCCACAGCCCACGGTGAAATTTACACTATTCGGAAAGCCTGTCAAAAACTAGGCACACATGACCTATCCGGCTGTGAACTCTATACGAACGCTTACCCTTGTCCAATGTGTCTCGGTGCAATTATCTGGTCTAATATCAAAACTTGTTACTATGGCAACACGGCTGAAGATGCTAAAAATATCGGTTTTCGTGACGATGCTATTTATCAATTTATGGAAGATGGCCTTTCAGATAAGAGCGTCCTTAATCTGGAACAACACGACCGCGATACTACTATTAGAGCGTTCAACAATTTTGATAAAGATGCTGAACGTACGATTTATTAGGAAAAAAGAAGCTCGGATTTTTAAAATCCAAGCTTCTTTTTTAGAATTTAACAGCTTTACCTTCCAATTCATAAACATCTGCTGAAACATTAGTTTCTTTATCAGTAACTACGTTCAATTTAGCTTCATCAGCATAGAATCTTTCGGTAAAGGTTCTAACACCATCATTAACAAAAATCTCAACGGAACTCGTATCCACAAACAAATGTAACTTCAAACTACTACCAACATTTAACAAAGCCTCACGCTCGCCATCGTCACCTGTTCGATTCAAAATCGCCTTACCACTTTGATACTTCAAACTGAGAATATCTTTATCCTGAGAGTCCTTCAACTCAATCCCAGTACCCTCTAAGTCTGTCGCTTTAAAGTCTAATAAAGCTTCGTACTGCTTTGTGCCAGAAGTTAATTGTTTAGATCCATTCACTACACTATTTTCATGAACCAAATCGCTAGTTCTCAATTGTTCCAACTCTTTAATCGGTCTCATTTGTAGAATGCCATCTTGGTAAATCAGCTCACGTGGCAATGTCAAAGCTCCAGCCCAACCATCTTTACTTTCAGGCATAGCGCTTTCCCACATATCCATCCAACCGACGACAACTCGACGACCATCTGGGGTCAAAGTCGTTTGAGTAGCATAGAAATCATGACCGTTGTCCAATTCAGTAAATTCGCCATGTTCAAAGTAATTAGTAGCATACTTATAATTGCCAACTAAATAACCAGTATTAAACAAATTCTTAAATCGACCATTATTTTCTTTGATACCTTGAGGCGACATCAATAGAATATCGTTATCTGCCAATCTAAAGAAATCTGGACACTCCCAAACATAACCTTGTTTTTCAACTCCAATCGATTTAGCAAATGGTCCAACATAATTCCAATCGGTCAAATTAGCTGACTTATATAACAGCGTCCGACCAACTTTTGACTTATCTTGACTGCCCAGAATCAAGTACCAGTTCCCATTGTTGTACCAAACCTTTGGGTCACGGAAATGGATTGTATTGTCTACTGGAGGTGTAGCGATAATAGGATTATTTTTATATTTCTTAAAATGAATGCCGTCTTCACTAATAGCTAAATTTTGATTTTGCCAAAAATTATCTGGATCTCCATCGCCATAATAATGGTGACCGGTGTAAATCAAATACATCTTGTTATTGTAAAAGACCGCACTACCTGAGAAACAGCCGTCTTTATCTTCTTCATCACCTGGTGTCAAAGCAATAGGCAAGGTTTCCCAGTGGACTAAATCCTTGCTACGAGCGTGTCCCCAGTGCATTGGACCCCATTTGGAATCGTTGGGATAATGTTGATAAAAGATATGGTAATATCCTTGGAAATAACAGAATCCATTGGGATCATTGATCCAACCAGATGGTGCCATGATGTGATAGCCCAATCTGTAACGTTTATTAGTTAATTTGATAGGTTCAACTTTTAATTCTTGCATGATTTCTCCTTTTAATCTTTATCTTCAGCGAATGAAATTGTTGGTGTAGCTCTAAATCCATTGACCATTTTGTCGATAATAACTTGATTGTCATTTCCAGAATCAAGCACCATATTTCTTTGTGACTTATCTTCAACCAATACCGTTGTTACGTCGAATGAGGCTGATTCTTCAGTCGTCAACAAGGCATCAACCTGAGAAGCAAATGCGGAATCTCCGCTACCTGAATGAGCTTCTGAGGCGACAACATTGTTATTAGAAATATAATTCTCACTACCCGCAGCAATTCTTATGATGACTGGTTTAACTCCAGCTGGTTTCAAATATTCTTTATCCATGATTTCAGAGAAATGATTGCCAATAACTGAATTATTATTGCCACTAATGTATAGCAATCCGTAAGAATCATCGATGCCATTGTCATGTTTTTGCATTGGTTTCCAAGGTTCACGATCATGTAAAAAGTGATTGGACGAAATAAGATTTTCAGAACAGCTTTGGCTGAGAACTACCATACCAGCATAAAAGGCATGCAAGATATTATTCGAAACTAATGAACGAGTAACGGTATCAAAGTAAATTGTGCTAGCACCACGTGGAAAGATATTATTTGCAGTGATTAACAATTGGGCAAAGTTTTGAGCATAAATGGAATAACCTTTGAAACCCGCACCCATCAAATTATCGGTGACTTTCGAAGCTTGACCCCAACCACGTAACTCAATACAGTTGCCACATTCAGCGATAAAGTTGTTGTGAATCGTCAATGCATCGGCGTTATAAACCGTAATTCCGTGTTCCAAATAAACAAAGCCCATACCCGTGATACGGAATGAATCTTGGGCGCTACCAACGTAAATACCAGTTTTTCCATTAACATAAGTATTATCAGGATTTTCTTCGCCAGAACCATCGTCAACAAAATGAACACCATCGATACAGAAATCAGAAAATTCAACCGAACTAATTCTTGGATCACCTTCTCTTTTAACTAAGAAAGCTGCTCCTTCAGACTCATCAGCAGTTGATTCCAAATCTACCAAGACACGACTACCACCGGGCCACAACTCATGTAAATTAGACCATTCATTTTGAGGTACATTGAAACGAATACTTGAAGAAGTAAACCCATGTCCAGAACCGACAATTTTTAGAAAACTAATATCGATGACAACTTGAGTTTTTAAATGGTAGTCAGCTGGTGGCAGATAAATTACAGCACCAGGTTTGCCACCATTGTTGTCGTCACTGTTATTTTGTCTTTTCTTAATATCTGCAATAATACTGTTGATTACAGCGCCAACATCTTCATATGGATTACCTACTGGCCATTCAGTTACGTCATAATAATTTTTATTACTCATTTTTTATATCTCCTTTAGTACATCATGTGTTATTTAAATATCTCGTCTTCAGAGCTGGGAAATATTCAAATGTATTTATTTTCAGTTCATTCTTGATACTCAATCTAATTTTAATTATTCATACTATGTAAAAATAAATCAGTTGGAAGAGCTGAGAGTATTTATCCGCAGCGAAAGTGGCGTTATGGCTTTAGCCATTACACCACCGGACGTGTTGGAGACTTGCTGGTTTTGCAAGGCTTCAACCGAGGTTCGAGACCGCTCTTTGGCTCGAACCGTGCCGCGCAGCAGATGAATACTCTCAGCTCTGGAAACGGCAACTAGGCATTAGCTAAATCTGCTCTAACCTTTGCTTCATTATTTTCAAATCTAGAATAGAAGAACATCGGAACAGCCGCAGCAATAAATAGAATTGCTGGCAACCAAACGAATGAAAAATTGATTCCGAATAATGATTGCTGACTTTGAACTTGGTTAGGAACGTAACCAAAATATTGCATGATTTTTGATGGAATGAATCCACCGATACCACTGCCTGCTTTAACGCAGAAAGCGCTACCAATTGATGTCAAAAAACCACTGGCACGAATACCATTTTTCCATTGTCCATAATCAACGGCATCGGCTAACATCAAGAATGGCATTGAAGCAGCCATACCCGTGCCGATTGAACCGATACAATACAATGTAACGATAGCAACTCGGTTACTACCAACGAATTGGAATCCGATATTTGCCACAGCTGCCAAAAATAGTGAGGCAATGAAAACTGTTCTCTTATTGGTCTTTTTAACAAACATTGGAATCAAGATCATTCCAAGAACGGCGACAACGGATAAGCCACCAGCCACTGGTACTAATGATTTAGCATGAATATTATATTGGAAATAGTAAATCATACCTGAACTTCTGACGGTTGTTCCAATCCAGTACAATAAGTTCGTTATAACGATTAAAACCCAAGGCCAGTTGCTCTTAGTTGCTTTAACACTCTGTTTTAGTGAAATAGATTTCGTATTAGTTACGTTAACTTCACGTAAATTCCAAAAGGCAATTAAAAAAGCAGTGATTGATACGATGCCTAATACTAAAAGCGTATATGAATATCCTTTACGATCATTACCTTGTCCCAACAATTGAACCATTGGCAAAACGACACTGTTGGCAACTAATAGACCAATATTTCCACCAACCATCCGGTAAGAGTTCAAAACTGTTCTTTGTTCAGGGTCATTAGTCAAATTTGGCAAAATTGATGTCATTGGTGTACTGATACCGGTATATAGAATACCCGAAAGAACATAGGTAATTCCGGCGTAAACAATCTTACTAGTTCCTGTTAAACCCGGCGTTGTAAATGTTAACCAAGTAAAAATTGCGAACGGTGCACATAACCATAGAAAGTATGGCCGGCTTTGACCCCAACGTGTGTGCGTGTGATCAATCAAAAATCCCCAAATTGGTGCATCAACCATATCTAAGAGTCTAGTAACCAAAAGGATGGTTCCGGCAACTCCAATTGCTAATCCAAAAGTATCTGTATAAAAATACAATAAGTACGTGCTAATACTTACAAATAGAACATTCCCACCAAAATCAGTGAGCGAATAACTTAACTTACGAAACAATGGAATTTCTTCAGATTTATCAACTTTTTCATCTATCTCTGTTTCCATGTTATCTTCTCCATTTCTTAAACTAGCAGCTTTAATGTCAACCGGTTGACATATTGCTATAAAAAAATAAGCACTTAACAAAACGTATTGTAAATGCTTACATAAAATATGTCAACCGGTTATCATCTTTTTCTTTAGACTGTTTTTCCACGCCAGACTTTGACAGGTAACACTTGATCATATCCAGCACTATTGTCAGTAATTCTTTCAATCAACATATTGACTGCAATATCAGCCATTTCATCGATTGGCTGCATAATGGTTGTCAACTTAGGTAACAAAATCCGCGTAGCTTCCGCCCCATCGTATCCGACAATCTTTAAATCTTCAGGAACTTTATAACCAAGGTCTTCAGCAATATCAATCACTTGAGCTGCATCCATATCATTAGAAATGAACATACCATCAACATCTGGATGCTCTTTGAATATCTGTTTGATAAAGTCAACTTTTTGATTAGCTCCATTATCAATATCAGTAAAATCTGACGTGTAAATTATCGGTATCATGCCATTTTCTCGCATAGTATCTTCATAGGCCTGACGTCTTTTTTGAGCAGGTGATTTTAAATTTTGTGGGCCATTAGTATGAATAATTACTTTAGCACCGCTATCTATCAGGAGTTCAGTTGCCAACTTTCCCCCTTGATAGTTATCGGATGAAATAACAGGGATATCTTTATTAACGATTCGATCAATCGCAACAATTGGCAAATTAGTATGCTCGTATTCGTCAATACCTTGGTTGTGGGCACCAACAATTAGACCGTCAACTTGATGTGACATTAACTCTTGAAGATATAATTTTTCCTTATCTGGATTATTCATTGAGTCGCCAAGCAATACTTTAAAACCGGCATTGAACAACTTTTTTTCCATTGTCGCAACTAATTGACCGAAAAAAGGATTATTGACAGTCGGAAAAATTAAACCAACTAATTTAGTCTCCTGTTTGAATAACTGGCGAGCAACTGCGTTGGGTTGATAATTCAGTTTGTCCATCGCATCGTGAACTTTTTTAATAGTTTTTTCACTCAAATAACCGCGTTTATTCAAAACTCTTGAAACAGTAGTCTTTGAGACGCCTGCTAATTCAGCAACATCATCTATTCTTACCTTCATTATTTCACCCACACTATTTTCTCAGTAGTTCAATTATATCATGCCATTTAAGCTAACTTTAGTTTTAAAAATACACAAGTACCAAAACAAAATTTAATTTGACGTAAAAAAAAATTAATAGTATCGTAAGTCGGTGAAAACGATTACTTAAATTTGAGGAGAAATAAATATGCTAGTAGGAAGTATTGAAGCTGGTGGCACAAAATTTGTCTGTGCTGTCGGTGATGAAGATTATCGTATCAAGGACAGCGTCCATTTCCCCACTACTACACCTGAGGAAACTTTACAAAAAGCCATCGATTATTTTAAGAAATTTGACATTGAAGCTCTTGGTATTGCATCATTTGGACCAATTGAACTTCGCAAAAACTCACCAAAATATGGTTACATCACATCGACACCAAAACCAGGTTGGAAAGACACTGATTTCATCGGCAAGATGAAAGAAAACTTTGACGTACCAATGTTCTGGACCACTGACGTTAACGGATCAGCTTTCGGTGAATATACAATGTCGACTCTAGCAAACGAAAAAATCGACTCACTAGTCTACTACACAATTGGTACTGGTGTTGGTGCCGGAGCTATTTCTGACGGTAAATTTGTCGGAAATATGGGGCACCCCGAAATGGGACACACATTCTTGAAACGTCACCCTGACGACCTTGATTTCAAAGGTATCTGTCCATTCCACGGCGACTGTCTTGAGGGATTAGTTGCTGGACCAACATTTGATGCTCGTTTAGGCAAACCCGGTAAAGACGTGCCATTGACTGACCACGTTTGGGACATCATGGCTTACTATGTTGCTCAAGCTGCTATCCAAGCAACTTTGATTCTTCGTCCAGACAAGATTGTCTTTGGTGGCGGAGTTGTCAGCGAGCCCTTCTTAGTAAAAGTACGTGCTCAATTCAAAGAACTTCTTAACGATTATGTTGAAGTTCCTGACCTCGAAAAATACATCACGATGCCAGTAGTCAAAAATAACGGTTCTGCAACGTTAGGTGACTTTGCTTTAGCAATTCGTGAATTACAAGACTAATCAATTAATTAATACAAATAAAGCTAGTAACCTTCAAAGATTACTAGCTTTATTTGTATTTTCACTGGATCTATTACGTTACTTTCACAAACAACTATGCTAAGTTGAACTTATAAATATTCTTTTTGGGGGCAATTAATGAAGCTTTGGCATAAAGTACTTTTCATTTCACTAGGCATCTTAGGACTAGTTGGACTATTATTTGCCATCTGGATCAATTATCGTGAAGTAGTCACGACTTTCTTTGCCTATGCCTTCGATCGCCAAACGCTGATTAATTTATTGCGACACCAAGGAAAGCATAACGCCGTTTTGTTTATGGCTGTAATTGCGATAGGATCGGCGATCCCTGGTATGCCCATAGCGGCTGTAGCGGTGTTGAGTGGAGTCTGTTTTGGTAGTTGGTTAGGCTTTGGAATTAACATTGTCGGAATCTTCTTCGGCAACCTATTAGCTTTATACATTTTAGGAGAATTTCCACATAAAGCCAGACCAAGTCGTTTTCGTCCCATTGCTGACCGCCTAAAAAATATGAATCATCCAAGATTGGGATTAAGTATCGGCTATGCGGTCCCAATGTTGCCGACATTATTGGTTAATTATGCCGCAATCGAAATGAAAATGTCCTTACGAAATAAAGCCATTTGTATCCTAATCGGATCACTGCCAGTCTCATTCCTATACGCTTTCGGTGGTGATGCACTCCTAATTGGAAATACTAAAACAGTCGTTATAACGGTGGTTCTGATTCTCTTATTATTCGAACTGTATGAAGTTATCAGACGAGACCAACGCGTAACATTGAAAATGCCAGCTAACTTAACAAAAATTCACGAAGAGATTAAAAATGAACGCAGTTAAATAGCCAAATAAAAGGGGCCATGACATAACTCTTTTTTCTTAAACATGCAGCATAAACGTGCAACAAAACATAGCTTTTTCCGCTTAAAACAAACAAGACTAGCAATCCAAAATCGGATTACTAGTCTTGTTTGCCTTAATGCTCGAAAGCTGACCATGTTTTGTCACACTCTCTGCTAGTTTCTTTTTCTAAAAATAATAAATTTACTAAAGACATAATTAAGTAAAACAACTACAACATTAGCAATCAGCTTAACGATAAAGCCATTGCCATGTAACAGAATCATTCCGATAAACATCGTTCCTTGATCAATCAACCAAGAACCACCTCTAAATAAGAAGAACGAACCCATTTCTTGGAAAAAGGCTTTCCAAGTAGTCGTATGAGAATCGAAAACCCATAGTTTGTTAGTAACGTAGGCAAAAATAACCGAGATCAAATATGCAATAGCGTTAGCAATTTGAGAATTCATACCCATCATTCGCCATAATAAGGCAAAGGCTGCGTAATTTACTACTGTAGTTAAGACTCCGAAAAACAAATAAGGAATCGCATCCTTATATTTATTCCACAATTCTTTCATAATTTACTACTTTCCTTAGTTATTGGCCGTCTGGCCGTCTCCAGGGCTGAAAACATTTACCTGCTATGCGGACCGGCTCGAGCCAAAATACGGTCTCGAACCTCGGTTTGAAGCCTTGCACAGTTAGCAAGTCTCCAAACACGCTCGGTGGTGTAATGGCTGAAGCCATAACGCCACACCCACAGCTGGTAAATATTTTCAGCCCTTCCGACTAATTTATGAATCTATACATATCAATACTAATTATCTAATAAACGTTTAAGTATATTTAAAAATATCATAAACAATAAAATTCAACGATTATAAAAAATGTAAAAAATACATTAGCCGGAGGTTGGCAGTGATTTTGTACGCTGTGGAAGTGGCGTTAGAGCTTTAGCTCTTACACCACAGGGCGACTTTGGAGACTTGCCGAACTATGGCAAGCCTTCAAAGCGAGGGGCGAGACCTTGGCTCGTCCCGGTCCTCATAGCGGACAGAAATCACTGCCAACCTCCGGCGGCTCCCCAATCTAATGATTAAGTTTCCAGTTTTTATAACTCAAGCCCAAGAAGTAGGCTATAACTTCAAAGCCCGAAATAAAGAATGTAACTGGCCAATTGGTAATAAATGCCAAATACAATCCTAACCAAACTCCAGCCAATGACAAACCAACTGAAACCATAATCAACTTAGGCACGGTGTGAACGACGTATTTAGCTGTCGCACCTGGTAATGTCAAAAGTACAAAAACCAATAATGAACCTACGATTTGAGCCCCGATACTGACGCTTAGAGCCAATGTTACTAAGAAAGCAATCGATAGTAATCTGGTCTTTAAACCGGCTGCACGGGCGCCTATATGGTCAAATGAATCAAATGAGAGTGGTTTATAGAAAATAATGAAGACGAATATGACGAATAATGCCAAAATCATCAACTGATTGACTTCTTTGGAACTGATTCCCACGATACTTCCAAACAAAATATTTGTTGCATAACTGCTTGATTCCGAAGATAGCGATAAAAACAGGATTCCTAAACCAATAAATAATGACGAAATCGCACTGATTGAAGCTTCTCGACGTGACGATTCCGAACTCAAACTACCAACGGCAACGGAACTGACCAATGTAAAAAGGATCATCCCTGCTAATGGTGAAATTCCAATTAAAATACCAAATGAAGCACCCGCAAAACCGATTTCTGACAAGGTATGAGACAGAAATGACATGTTTCTAGAAACGACGAATACTCCGACTAATCCGGCTGTTATCGCAATAAATGTACTAGCAATAAAGGCCTCGCGCATAAATTCATACTCAAACATAATCTAACCTCCCATATCAAACATATCTTCAGAAACATCGGCCACGTTCACTTCTTCAATCGTCTTGTGCTTGAAGAAAAGTGCTCGACTAGTGTACTTTTTCGTCAACTCATAATCATGAGTAATGAAGATAACAGTTAAATTATATTTGTGATTCAATTCTTCCACGAGATCCATCAGTTGCATCTTAACTTCAACATCCAAACTGGCCGTGGACTCATCCAAAATCAAAACTTTCGGGTCATTTAACAACGCTTGAGCTAAATAAGCCTTCTGTTTTTCACCGCCAGATGCTAAACCTAACGGACGATTTTTCAATTCCGTCAACTTAGTTTTTTCCAAAATTTCTTCAATAATGGCATTATCGTGACGGCGTTTGGTTGGACTTAAAGTGAACTTCAAATTCAGACGAACAAACTGCTCAATATCCAAAGGATAATCGATATCAATATTGCGAAATTGGGGCACGTAACCAATTGTCTGCTTGTCGATTTTTAACTCGCCGCTAGTTTTCTTTTCTAATCCCATCATGATTTTAACTAAAGTCGTTTTACCTGAACCATTGGGACCAATCAAACTAATAAAATCACCCGCTTGAATCTTGAAATTCAGATTCTTAAAAACGAGTTGTTTTCCAAAGCTTTTGCTTAAATTTTTTGCCTCAATCACAGCTATTTCTTCACTATCCTTTCAATCTGAGCGACGTTTCCATCCATCCAGTCATAATATCCTAAATCACTAGGCAACGTTTCCGTAAAGTAAACGATTGGCACATGGTATTGCTTAGCTAAACTGGTCATCTTAGTAATAATACCGCTGGTAACTTGTTTATTAACAACTAAAAAACTGACCTGATGATTCTTCAAACCATTTTCCATATCCTTAACATCTTCAATTGAAGGGTCAGTATCATCCTCAATCGCTTTAGCAAAGTGTGGATTGGCAATCGTTACGCCGAGGTCTTTTAGCAGATAATAAGGCAAAGGTTCCGTGACATAAGCCTTTTTCCCATTAGTATACTTTTTCAAAGCATCTTCTCTTTGGATTAAACTATCTAATTTTAAATCATATTTCTTAAAGTTAGCTTGATAATAAGCTTTATTTTTGGGATCAACTTTACTCATACGTTGATAAATTGACTGGCTCAACTTTTGAACATTCCGAACGCCAAACCAAACATGTTCATTGTCGCCATCTTTTTTATCAAGCACATCCCCGGCAAAATCAATCAAATTTTTATTCTGACTATTTGCGGTAACAATTTTGTTGACCCAATCGTCATAACCCAAGCCACTCGACACAACCAATCGCGAATCCGCAATCAATTTAGCATCGTTACTTGAGGGCGAAAAACTGTGGGGATCAACATTAACTGACTTGATGATCGATTCCACTTTATATTTATTACCCACAACACTCTTAATTGGCTCAATGTAAGTATTGACCGTTGTTGTGATGATTTTTGGAGATGTTGGTCGATGACTGCATCCCCCGATAAAAATCAGTAGCGAAAATAAAGCCAATAATAATCCTTTTCTTTTCCGCATTTATTATCCTCTGTTTATATATTTGCTTGTTGCCGCCTCCGGGTTCGAGGGAGATAGGTTAACCTGCTGTGGGGACCGGTGCGAGCCAAAGTGCGGTCTCGCACCTCGATTTTGAGCCGAAAACCACGTCTCAAAACTCGTCCTAGTGTTGTAATGGCTGAAGCCATAACAACTCTTCCCACTGCTGGTTACCTATCTCCCTCGAACCCTCCGGCTAATGCATTTTTATACAATCATCAATAATACGTTGAACAAATAATATTCAGCTTGTATATCAATGATTGAAATCCCTTAATGGTTCTTGCTTTTGAACTTATGTTTTTAGTTCCATAACGCATGGATTATATTTCAGTATATAAAACTGGTTGAGCATAAAAACAATTGAATACTCTTACGTTCAATTAATATAGATCAATTAGTCGGAAGAGCTGGGAAATATTTGTGTGCCGTGGTAGTGGCATAAGTACGGGAGGAAGCTCCCGTACTTATACCACCGGGCGTGTTTGGAGACTTGACGCACTTTGTCAAGGCTTCAAACCGAGGTTCGAGACCGTACTTTGGCTCGGACCGGTCCGCACAGCTTGTGAATATTTCCCAGCTCTGTAGACGGCATATTTAACCAACACTACCCATTTCTATATATTCGAACCAATTTATAAAATTAATTCTACTATCAAATATTAAACAATAATATGTTCAATACGTCTGACCAATTAATTTTAAACCAAAACCCGAGCCTCCGGTCGTCAGTAATGTAGTCCCAGCCATGGAGGTGGCGTTATGGCTTTAGCCGTTACACCACGGGACGAGCTTGGAGACTTACCGGTTTATGGTAAGGCTTCAAGTCGAGGTTCGAGACCGCACTTCGGCTCGGACCGGTCCCCATAGCGGACTACATTACTGACGACCGGAGGCGGTATATTTCATTACCAACCAAAATAGAGGCCAGAACAAAACATAAATGTTTTGTACCGACCTCCTAAAAATATAACTAATTATTATTGTAAAGGCAAGCTACACGCCATTACCAAATTTGGAAATACTGTCCATTTGCGGGAACTAAATAGCTTCCAACAGGTGAATCGGAATTTTTACTATAGATATTTATTTGATATCCAGTAACGTTATCCCAAGTAACTTTTCCATTGGCAACATATTGCGTTGTTGACTTGTCATATGTTGAACTCAATTTATCTGCCAAGAATTGAACTGCTTGATCAGCTGTTGTTAGGCTAACTTGTGTCTGTTGTTGGCCTTGGCTTTGTGATGTCTGATCATCATTAGTTGTACTTGAATCATTTGTATTGCTGTTATTAGTACTGTTGTCATTCGTTTGGTTAGTATTACTATTATTTGATGAATTTTGACTATCTGTTGTCTTTGATTCATCCGAACTTGAATTTGTATCTGAAGCACTCTTAGTGTCTGCTGGAGCTGACTTGGTCGTCTTAGCAGGGGCTTTTTTACTACTACTTGTAGAAGTATCAGAGCTTGATGTTGATTGTGTACTTGCTGATTGTTGTGAACAACCCGCTAATAAAATCCCTGAGAAGATAACTGCGAAGATAGATAATCTTTTAAGCATTGGAAAATACCTCCTTATACACCCAACATTATATCGAATGCCGGTTTATTTTCGCAATGTTTCTCATGAAACATTAATAAATCTTAGTAAAATCGATTTTTTCGCCACGACGAATTTTTTCGGCAAATTCAATGGACTTGTCAACGATAATCCCTTGTCCATCAATCACGTTGTAAGGATGGTCACCGGCTTTTTCTTGAGCTAGCGACAACTCTGTACAGCCAAGAACAATGACATCACAACCAAACTTATCGTGCATTGTCTGCAAAATATGGTGATACTTTTCGGCGTTAACTTGACCTTTGACTTTAATATCGTCGTAAATCAAACTTTCAACCTGATTCTGAACTTCTTGGTCACCCAAACTATATTCGAAACCAGCATCTTTAATTTCATTTTCGTAAATATGATCAGCAATCGTACCCTTAGTAGCAATCAAACCAATTCTTTTAGCATTAGGATACTGCTTTTTCATTACGCTAATAGCCATGTGTGGCATGTGAATCAAAGGCACATCAGTGGCCGCTTGCAATTCTTTATAGTAATAATGAGCTGTATTACAGATTAAAACCATGAATTCAGGATGAAACATGCTCTGTTGCTTGATATCCTCAACCAATGGAGGTAAAAAACTAGGTTTACTGTTGTCCAAGATATGTGCTGTTCGATCAGGAACTGTTGAGTGATTTACCAAAATATAGTCCAAGTAATCTTGGTCCTTTTCAGTTGGTGTCCGTTCATTCAACAAATGCACATAACTTTCAGTGGCTAAACTTCCCATGCCACCTAATACGGTAAAGAATTTTTTCATAATTCTAATCCTCAATATCCTTCAAAATTTTCTTAGCAACTACTGGGTCGCTTGGATATGGTACGTCCACGCCTTTCGTCTTTTGATAGGCATCGTTTCCTTTAGCAGCAAGGACCACAATGTCATCACCGTGACTAGATTCAATCATTTCACGAATAGCAGTTGGACGGTCAAGTTCAATCTTCACGTCAACTTTCGTGTGATCGATTCCGGAATCAATTTGGCGACAAATATCAGCAGGATCTTCGAATCCAGGGTCATCAGTTGTCAAAATAGCGGCATCGGCTAATTCAGTTAAAACTTTAGCAAAGCCGGCACGTCTAGAAACTCCCTTATCACCGGGACTACCAACGACTACCTTGATTCTTGAGTCTGGATATTCACGTCTTAGAAAACTCAATAAAGCATTCATACTAGCATAATTGTGTGCATAATCAACAAATATTGTCCCATGAGCTTTGGTATTAATGTGTTCCATTCTGCCGGGCACAAAAGCTGACTTCAAACTTTCAGCAATTATTTCGTTTTTAACACCAATCTTCTTAGCAGCAATAATTGCGGCAGCGGCGTTGAGTTCATTGAAATCACCAACAAGACCTAATGCATAAGTATATTCACTGTGTTCTTGCAAATCTTCAGCTTTATCGCTTTCAGCTGTGAATGTGAAGACGGAATCGTTTAAATTAGACTCTTTGTTACGGATACTGAAGTCTGTGTCACCAACTTCATTTTTAGCAAAACGATAAATATCTTTATCATCACTTGTTTGTTTAGCGGCCGCATAAACTGTGTCATAGTAATCAGTTTGACGGTTAATAATATTAACTTTCGAGTTGATCATCAATTGCTTCTTGCAGTTCAAATAATCAGCGTAAGTAGGATGTTCGTTAGGTCCGATATGGTCGGGTGTAATGTTCAAGAAACCACCGATATCAAATTTCAAACCGTAAACACGGTTCTTCTTATAGGCTTGGGAAGAAACTTCCATAACCAAATATTTGATGCCATTGTCAACACAAGCACGCATATCGTGGAATAATTCCATTGATTCAGGAGTTGTTAAATCTGATTTAAATTCATCTTCAGGCTTTGGTCCAACAATTCGGTCAACAGTTGAGAATAGTCCGACTTGTTTTGGATAAGCACGTTTTAAAATATCGTAAAGAAAATATGAAGTTGTTGTCTTACCTTTAGTTCCAGTGAAGGCAACAATAAATAAGTCATTTTGAGGATTCCCATAAAACTCTGCACTCAAGAGTGACAAGGCTTTAGAAGCATCCTTAACAATTAGACGGTCAATATCAGTGCTGTATTCTTTTTCAGAAACATAGATTGCGGCACCATTTTTAATTGCTTGATCCAAGTATTCGCCCTTGAATCCGTTCCCTTTACAAAAGAAGATTCCGTTAGTTTGGTCTTCTTTTGAATTGTAACTAATCTTAGTTACTTCGAGGTTTTCATCTGTTACTGAACTTGAAACCAGTAAATCGTGTTCCTTTAAAATTGCTAAAGCATTCTTGATCTTTAAACTCATATTACACGCTCCTTAATTTAAAAGGTAAAAGTTTATTGCCGCTTCCGGTTGACAGAGAATTTCGCCTGCTGTGAGGACCGGTCCGAGCCAAAGTACGGTCTCGAACCTCGCTTTTGAGCCGAACACCGCGTCTCAAAAGTCGTCCTTTATAATCAGGTCTTTCGCCCTGATCATAACTTCACTGCTGGTGAATTCTCTGTCAACCTCCAGCTAGGTTACTCGTTGTTTGTTTTGGATAAAAACAGTTTACCATCACAAGTTTACACATATTAAATGAGTCGAAAGAACTAATGAATAATCTCCGCTCTTCCGACTAATTTATTTCTCTATATGTACAAATATAATTACATTCTTTCACTCCTAGAATAGATGCTGAAAGAATTCTATTATTTGATCCCACCATGATTTATGGTTGGTCTCCTTATGAATTGCTTTTTTAACAATTGTTTGTTTATAAGGTAGATAGCCACCGTCTGTGTTGGTTGCAATCAACTTCACTGTTTTCTTATTGTGAATCGCGGTAAATCCTAAATCGTTTCTGCTTACATTATAACGTAAATTTTCAACATTATTATTTTTTAGGAGCCAAGTATAAACAGGTTCATATGTTTTATATTTTTTATTATTAATAGTTATGGTCTGATTTTTTTTAATTACTTCTTTGCGTTCATAATTATCGGCTAAGAAATGGACTAACTTTTGGGTGCTACGGAAACGTTTGTCGCGGTCTTCTTTTTCACCTTGAGCGTTCAAAACAATTGTTACCATTCTGGTATCTTGGATTGGCAAGGTTCCTACGAATGATTCGCCAGCCGCATCGGTTGTTCCGGTTTTTAGGCCGTCAAATTCATAGCCTTCTTGGTAATCACGATGTCCTTTTAACAATAAATTCAAAGAATCATATGTCTTTGTTTCATTGCCTACTGGGAAATCTAATTTTGCTTTAGATGTTGTTTGTAAAATTTCAGGATATTCATCTAGCACGTGTTTGACGATAACACCGATGTCATTAGCTGATAGTTTGTTTTCATCTTGGTCGGTTCCTAAATACATATCAGGTTGTAAATCTGAATTATTCAATCCGGACACATTATAGAGTTCGGCACCTTTAATGCCCCAGTCTTTGACCGTCTTACGCATCAATTTGACGAATTCACCTTGACTGCCGGCAACTTTATCAGCCAACATCATGGCAGCTGAATTGGAAGAAACTATCCATGCAGCCTCATATAAATCTTTGACACTGTAAGTTTTATCTGCATCCAAACGAACATTGGTTAACTCATTTTTCTGGGTCATATCCGCTTGAGCTTGCGTTGGTCGCAACATATCTTTTTCGGTAAATTTGCCCTCTTTGATAGCCTTTGTGACTAAATATAAGGTGACAATTTTGGTAATCGAACCGATGGCAACTTTCTCATCCGCGTCTTTTTTGTAAACTACTTGTCCGGTATGCTCGTCAAAAATCATCCCAGCTGTAGCATTCATTTCTAACTGTGGTGTAGCGGTATCCTCAGCGTGAACAGTTGATGCAAAAACTGGTAACGTCAAAATGATGATCGACATTACCAATGTTAATTTCTTAAAAAACTTCCTCATATTAAACCTCACAAATCAATCTTGAAATTAAGAAATTGGAAAATGGCTAATAAATGATGTTTTCTCATCATCAGATGTTACAGCAATCGTTCCACCATGCAATTGCACCATACTCTGGGCAATCGCCAAACCTAAACCAGTTCCACCGGTCTTTTTAGAACGAGAATCCTCAACCCGATAGAAACGGTCAAAGACATGTTTTAAAGAATCCTCAGGTATCGGTTGACCATTATTGGCAACTGTCACCACGACTTCTTTATCTTTCTTTTCAGCCGTTAACCAGATATGAGTGGCACCTTTACCATATTTCAAGGCGTTCATGATCAAATTATTAAAGACACGACCGAGTTTTTCCGTATCGCCCTTCATGAGAATCTTGTCTGGAGTGGAATTAACCATAATTTCCATCCCGCGTTTATTGGCTTCTAACTCAAAGTCAGCTGACAATTGATCCAACATTTGGGCCATATCGAACTTGGTCATATTCAAACGACTTGTTGCATGCTGAACATTGGCATACTCGAAAAGTGAGTTGACCAAATTTTGCATTTCTTGCGATTTTTTATAAGCGATATGGGTGTATTTTAAAATCTGACCCAAATCGTTATAATTTTTACTTTCAATCAATCCTAAATAGCCAATCACGGACGTCAAAGGCGTTCTAATATCGTGACTGACATTGCTGATCAGTTCATCCTTACTCTCCTCAGATTGCCGCTGCTCTTCAGCTCGACGGTTCATATTGGAAATTAACAGGTTAAAACTATCAACAATACTTTGGAGACTCTGGTTGACCTTAATATCGACTGGCTTGGTTAAATTATCATCGGCAGTCTTTTGCAAAATTCGTTTGATTTGGTCCAATTCCATCCGGTGATAAACACTAATTACAATTAAATAAGTCAGAAAAATTTCCAATGCCAAAACAACGACGACGACCCACAACTTATCGGCTATTAAACTTTGCCAATTTGTTAGCAAGTTCGTCATCAATTTAGCCTTACCAATGTTACTAATTAAAATTACGTTTATTATCTGAAATAAAAGAAAGGTGCCTATTCCTTCAACAAGGAGGACACCTTTTTCTCCTACATTCAGTTTGATTCGTTTGTTCAAAATCAAACCTCCACTTTGTAGCCTACACCCCAAACGGTTTCGATAACTTTTTCACCGTTGGTAGCTTCTTCTAGTTTGTCTCTTAAATGGCTAACGTGTACCATAACTGTCTTGGCCGAGACAACACTCTCTTGTTTCCAAACACGTTCAAAGATTTCATCTGCTGAAAAGACACGATTTGGATGACTAGCAAGTAAATAGAGCACGCCAAACTCTAAGGCTGTGAGCTGAACCTTTTGTCCAGAATCAGTCACAACTTCATGAGAATCTTTGTAAATCGTAATTGGGCCAACTTCAAGTTTATCAGGAACATTCTTTGAAGTTTGTTGGGTACTACGACGTAGCAATGATCGAATACGAGCCATAATTTCCAATGGATTAAATGGCTTGGTAACGTAATCGTCAGCACCAGTAATCAGACCTTGAATCTTATCCATATCGGTAGTTTTAGCCGATACAATAATAATTGGTATTTGTGAGTTCTTGCGAACACGTTTTACAACTTCAATACCATCGATACCAGGCATCATAATGTCCAAAACCATCAGCGCTATATCGCTATGAGCAGACAATTGGTCTAGTGCCTCTTGACCAGAGTTAGCCGAAACCGGATCGTAACCCTCGTTCTTTATATAAATACTGAGTAATTCTACAATTTCTTTATCATCATCGACAACTAAGATTTTCATTTAAATAAACCTCACAAGCGAACATATATTTACAAGTCTACAACTAGTTAGTATTATACAATAAGATGTAAGTAGATTACTAATTGGTTGGTGGGCCGTCTCCAGGAATGAGAATATTTTACCCGCTATGCGGACCGATTCGAGCCAAGGTCTCGAATCTCGGTTTGAAGCCTTGCCAAAGTACGGCAAGTCTCCAAACTCGCCCGGTGGTGTAATGGCTAAAGCCATAACGCCACACCCACAGCGGGTAAATATTCTCATTCCTTCCGACTTATTGGGTGTTTCATGTGTAACGCTTGCTTCTAATAATAAATAAAATTTAAATTCCTATAAAAAGCAATCAATCCAATATCACCGGATGAGTTTTGAGACTACTATTTGGCTCAGACTGTTACGAACAACCATTTAACATTTCTCAGCTCTGGAGACGGCCACATCAAACAATTACCAGTTTTTAAAATCCTGCATGACTATGAAAGAGAGCCTACATGGAATACTTAAAGAAAAGAATGAAGTTCATTTTGATTATGATCTTCTCTGTGGCAATTATTGCCTTTGTACAATTCGAAATTCACTTTGATTCTAATATCTCGCTTAAAAAAGTTGGTTTTATGATGACCATTCTGCAAGCCGCCGCTGGTGGTTACGGATTATATGGTCTGGTTCAATTCTTTAGAGTTAAATAATATTATTAAAAAGTTGAGGACAAATTTATGGATGAATATCTTCAAACGCACGATGACCCCAAGGATCAAGCTTTAACTAGAAAAATGTATCAAATAATTTCTGAGGTTTTACCTGATGCTGAGGTTCGTTTGTCTTACGGATTAGTTGGTTTTTATCAGCCTAAACAAATATGCTTCTTTGGAATTAATAAGCAACATATTGGCTTTTACCCCACTGATAAACCGATTGAACATTTCAAAGAGGAAATTGCCCCTTATTTGAGTGGGAAAACTACTTTGAAGTTTCCTAAGGATGAGGCGGCTATTCCGGCGGAATTAATCCAGAAGATTGCTGTCTGGAATTTAGAGAATTAAAAAAAGTATCTTAGTGCCAAAAAATTCACTTCCCTATATGGAAAGTGAATTTTTTTGTTTACTCATAATAACTAGTCGGAAGAGCTGAGAGTATTAACCAGCTGTGGGTGTGGCGTTATGGCTTTAGCCATTACACCACCGGGCGTGTTTGGATACTTGCGGTTTGTGCAAGGATTCAAACCGAGGCCTGAGACCGCTTCTTGGCTCAGGCCGGTCCGCATAGCAGGTTAATACTCTCAGCTCTGGAGACGTCAACCTACCAATAGCCGATAACTTTAGTCCACAAAAGACCGCCGCCTAGCCAGATAATATTATAAATAACACCAAAGATGGCACTTAATCTCCACCAATCTTTTGACTTAACATAACCTGTCGTCGAAAGCATCGCTGCTGGTCCGGCTGAATATGGTGTTGTTGAACAGAAAATTGAGCCGGCAAATCCTAACATCAAACCTGCCATTAACTTTGGTACTCCGGCGCCCAAGGCGATTGATAGGAATCCGGCCAAGAGTGCTGAAATTTGAGTTGTGATACTTGGGAAAATATAGTGTAGATAGAAGTAAGCCAAGAATAGGATTACTAATACCCAAACCCAGTTAACGCCGTGTAGCATTGATCCGAGTGTCTTTGAAAACCATGGGAAGAATCCTAAAGTCGTTAATTTAGCTGACATCAACATGATAATTGATAGCCAGATTAGTAAATTCCAAGCACCTTTTTGAGCCATCATATCTTTGACGCTGATAACTCCGGTGACCAATAGGATTGAAACGGCAATAAATCCAACCATTGTCGCATCGATGCCAAATTTTGCTCCAACCAACCACAACAATAATGCGATTACGAAGACACCAGACATGATTTTTTCAGAGACGGACATTTTGCCCATTTCATCAAGTTTCTTGGTTGCCCAACCGTTGGCATGTGGTGTTTCTTTGACCTCGGGTGGATATAATTTGAATAATAAAAATGGCACTAATATCAATGAGATCAAACCTGGTACGATAGCTGCCATGAACCATTGCAACCATGAAATTGTAATACCTTGAGCGTTCGCAATTCCCAACGCCACCATGTTTCCGGCCAATCCTGTCAAAAACATAGTTGATGTAACGATATTAACTTGGTATTCGTTGAAAACTAAATATGAACCGAGCTTTCTTTCGGTACCCTTTTTAGGATCTGAACCCATTTCGTTGGAAAGTGAGTTGATAATTGGATACATAATTCCGTTTACACGAGCAATATTACTAGGAATAGCAATCGCCATCAGTGTTTCAACAACTGACAATGAGTATGCCAAGCCCAAAGTTTTCTTACCGAAAGCTTTGACGAAAATATAAGCAATTCGCTTACCTAATCCAGAATTGATGAAGCCAGCTGACATGAATAAACACATGGCAACTAGCCAAGCAGTCGTATTACCAAAAGCTGCTGTAACTTCTTTCGTTTGAAAAATCTTGAAAACCAGTCCAATTGTCACGGCAATTAAAGTTGTCGCTGTCATTGGCAATGGTTTGGTGATACAAGCCACAATTGTTGCAACGAAGATTGCGAACAGATACCACGCTTCAACACTGATGGCACCTGGTCTAATTGGAGTGCAGAGCCAAATGAGAATGCCAAGCACTAGTGGCAAAATAAATCCTTTATAGTTTACTTTAGCTAACATGAACCTCTACCCCCTATTTATTTTTTTGATCTAAAGCTTTTTTAACAGCATTTTTGAAACCTTTACTTGTAGCAGATGCTCCAGAAACGACATCGACATCATAAGTATTTTGTTTCAACATTTCATCACGTAAAACGGGAATTGCTTTACCGCCGATATCTGGCGTTTCAGCTTGTTGAAGTGTTTCGATATCGGTCATCTTATCCCCGTCAACCGTTACTCGAACAGCAATTGGCAAGTCGCCCATACCTTGCTCAGCGATACCGATATATTGGTTGTCGCCCGCTTCAAAGTCTGCGGAACTTTGCTTGGCATCTGATCTTAAATCTTCACCTGCTTTGGAAGCTGAAGTAATGATATCAATTTCAGGAGCTTGGTCTTTAGCTTTAGCAGCATTAGTACCAGCCAAACGACCGGAAACAAGCAAGTCAGCGACTGAACTGCCACCGATATATTTCGTAGCGAATGGATCTCCCAATTCACCGGCTTCATAAAGATGTGGAATAACTTGACCTTCCATATCCAAAACTTCACAGTTGCTATTTCTTCTAGCGCCACCATGTGTGTGCAAAATATTATGACGAATGGCGATTGCATAAAATGGTCCTTTAGCAAATTTTCTCATTGTATCAGCGGGACGGTCAGCGACATAATCACGACCTTGGTCAACGAAGAAATTGAAATCAGTTACGGATTGTTCCAATCTTGGAGCGTTAATTTTATCAGCTAATTCAGCCAATGTATCAGCCTTAATTGCATGCGTAATAACTTTCTTAACTTGACCAGCTTTAGGTGATTCATCATTTTGAAGTTGTTCATATTCTGCTTGATCCATCACGATATGAGGGTGATTTTGGTTAGGCAACATTACATAATCACCGTGATTATATTGGTAACCGTGGCGGTCTTCACATTGTTCATTCAAATATCTTGTACCATCATCGCCGGCAATAAAGACACTACCTGTGAAAAGTGATTTCCATTGAATCATGTAAGCAAATTGTTCGTGTTCCTTACCTTCATTGAGTGAGAAAGCGTGGGAATCAAAGTTCGACATATGCCAGAGACGGGCGCCCGCTTCAACGGCTAAATCAACACCTTTACCTTTGTTATAAAGTGTTCCGATTGGAGCTAATGAACCGCGGCCCAAGAAGTTTTGAACCATTTCTGGATTATTTTCATAACCACCAGAACTCATCACGACACCATTTTTAGCAGCGATATTTCTGAGTGTTCCTTTGTGATTAACTTGGACACCCAAAATTGTTTGCGTCTTAGGATCTTGAATCAAATGTTCAGCTGGCGATTCATACCAAACGTCAATATTATCCAATCGGTCATAAACACCTTGGTGCAATAACTTCCAAAAACTACCGTCATAAAGTGTGGTCATTGACTGGTGAACCATGCCGTCAGAATTTTTGAATTCGTAATATTCGCTACGTTTGTGCATTCCTGACTTGTGAGGTTCTTTGCCAAAATACTTTTCAGCATAACCAGGCAATTGCATGATTTCTTTAACAAAGTTATTCAAAGTATCTTCGTCGTGGTCGAATGGCGCAAAACTTTGGAGGTAATAATCCTTAGCTTTGTCAAAATCAACTGCTGTGGCAAAAGCACCAGCCGCATAGCGAGTATTTCCACCTTCGCTACCTTCCGGTGCGGCGTCGATCAACAATACCTTGGCATCTTGATCAGCCGCAAATCTAGCTGCAGTGGCTCCAGCACCACCGAATCCGATAACTACAACATCATATTTTGTATCCCATTTAAGATTATCTTGATAGTTCATATCGATAACCTCCCCTAATTTATTTAATTACTAACTAAAAGTTGAAAGTTGACCGTCTCCAGGGAAGAGAATATTCACCTGCTATGCGGACCGGCCCGAGCCACAGTACGGTCTCGAACCTCGGTTTGAAGCCTTACCAAAGACCGGTAAGTCTCCAAACGCGCCCGGTGGTGTAATGGCTAAAGCCATAACGCCACACCCACAGCGGGTAAATATTCTCTTCCCTTCCGACTAATTTATTTTTTAAAATCAATAAAGAATTCTGATTATTTAAATAAATTGTTACATTGAGGGCTATATCAAATTTCCATCTTTTAGTTACTACTGATAATTTGTAATATAAACCTGATTTACTTATATATCTAATTTATCTTTGTGAATAAAATACTCCTTTATATCATGGATATCCCTTGTTATTACTAGACTAATTGTATTTGTGAAACTCATAACTTATAATAAAATAAAATCTACTTATTAATATTATTTATAAGTGTGGGTGCAGATGACGGCTTCGAGAGATGGAGTTTGCCTCAGATAAATTCCATGCCAGTTCAAGGATTCTTACACTTATATGCAATGTACAAAGTAGAATTCTGATTTATATACAAATGATTCTTTTAATTATTGAGATATATTAAACATCTAATAAATACAAAAGAATCAATGAAATAAACCAGCCGGAGGTTGGAATTAATATAGCCTGCTGTGAAAGTGGCGTTACGGCTTTAGCCGTTACACCACAGGACGACTTTTGAAATTCGCGTACCTTGCGAAGTTCAAAATCGAGGGTCGAGACCGCACTTTGGCTCGAGCCGGTCCCATAGCGGCTATATTAATTCCAACCTCCGGCGGCATCCCTCAAAATCCAAAGGAGAAAACCATGAATGACAGAGATTTAATGTATTTTTGTAAACTGATTGAATTGGGTTCTTATACTAAAACTGCAACTTTTTATGAAGTTACTCAGCCAACGATTTCTTCGGCAATTAAGCGTCTAGCTCAAAAGTACAACGACCCGCTGATTACACAAAAAAACCGCAAAAGTAAGCTTGAACTTACTGCTGCGGGTACTATTCTTTATCAAAAAGGTTTAAAAATTATTAGTGATATCAAGAGTCTGAATCACGATGTCGAACACGCTAACGACAAGAAAATTCGGATTGCCTTCTCTGGTATTGCTGGTGGATTCTACATGCCCGATATTGTCGTGGAATTTTATAAAGCGGGGATTTCTTCCATGCTTGATCCAACTTTTGTCCGCTCTTCTTCGGCTTTGAAAAATCTTTCTAACGGTAAAGTTGATGTCGCTGTCTATTCTTGGAACGTCCCTTTTAACGACCCCAAATACTATCTACGAACGCTGGAAACTACCGAATTTGTTGTCATAGTTAAATCGGACGACCCTTTGGCTGGACTGGATAATATTCCGATTTCTACTTTGAGAGAGTTCAATTTTATTGCCCGTTCGCGTGGCTATTTAACGACTGAGGCACTATTGGAAACTTGTCATAAAGAGGATTTTCAACCCAATATTATTTATAATTCTACGACCATGGAATTGATGATTAGCTTGGTCCAACGTGGTATGGGTGCTGCTTTTGTGCCGGAAAATCGGATTAAAAATATCCCTGGAATTTCAATTATTCATATCAATCATGAACATCGTATGTATTCTTATTCTCAAATTGCTATGCGGAAGAGTTTCATCCCTAATAAATATCAGCGTAAGGGTATCGAGATATTACGTAATTTTCGAAAATAATTAGACTAAAGGTTTTTTAGCATCGAAATTCACGTCCATTGGTCGGATGATTGACCATGTTGAATGAACCACTTTCCAGTCGTCGCCTTCACGTTGGTAAATTTCAATACAGTTGTAACGCATATCGTTCAATGATGTCTCGGCAAATAATTGGTAAGTCAAAATGGCTGTATCGCTGTTTAGTTGTACTCGTGGATCTCTGAAATCGTATGTATCGGCGAATAGTTTACCTTCAACGTTTCCGAGAACAAACTTTTTAATCTCTGCATATGTATCGACACGGTGATTCATAAAACTATCAAAATATGTAAAGTTTTTCTGTGACCAGAGATTTAGATATCCTGATGTATCGCCTTTGAACCATTTGTTTAGGGCGTTTTTTTCTAAAGTTATAATTTCATTTGTTTGTTCGTTATTCATTTGCTCGTATCTCCCTTGGTTTTGGTTGATTATGTTATTAATTTAGACTATGACGTTGCGTTACAGTCAAGGAGATGTTTGGGATTAAAAAAACTAGAGTATTTAGAAGCCCGGATTGGGATTTCTTTATACTCTAGTTTTTTTTATATATGCAGTGGCTCTAAAACGAGTTCCGACAGGGCAACTCCTTCCGCTTTTCATTATTTAGTAAATCGCCCGCAAAATCGGCGTGCAATTCACTAAACAACGAAAATGCTCGGGAGCTGACCGCCCTTGTCTCCACTCTCTTCTAAAAGAACGATCTCTCTTTATATCCTGTCATTGAACGGAACAAGAATCTTCCACCGAATGCTACAATTGCTGCAATAAAGTAGCCGATTGCATTTAGAGGTGGGTTGATTGTTGTTGGTATTACTGACATTGCTGCTAGGAATACAAACATGAATACCATTCCGACTACTAAGTAGCCGATTGTAATTCCCCAGCCTGGTCTTTCAGATTTAGGTTTCTTCATTTGGTTGTTGAACCATGATAATAAAGCACCCCACATAGCTGATAAGACAATCAACGTGATGATACCTGTTTGACTGTTAGGGTCATTCTTAGAACCGTTTCCTGTCAATGCGACAACCCCATATAGCAATCCAAACAATGAAAAGAACAACAATGAAGTATCTAGCCATGAAGCCCAGAATGGTGTCTTCTTAGGTTTCTTAACTGGATGAGTTATGGATTGAGCTCTTTGTGTTACAGGTCCATACAATTGGTTTGCTGGGATACCTTTAATTTGGTTTTCGATGATTTCTGGTAACAACTTGTCAATTTCTGCCTTGGCTTCGTCTTCCTTAAATCCATCGTCCATCAAGTATTTATTGAGTTTAAAAATGTATTCTGCATTCTTGTTACTCAACTTTTTGCGCAAATCATCAGCGTTGGCACTGTAGATTTCGCTCTTAACTTCTTCTTTTTTCTCATTCTTTGCTGAAACAACTTTTTGCTTTTCAGCAGCTTGTTTATTCTTTTCTCTTAAATCCTCAGCCATTTTACTCCCCCTGATTTAGACATTGAAGCGGAATTCGATGATATCACCGTCTTGAACTTCGTAATCCTTACCTTCAACACGTAATTTACCGGCTTCTTTGACAGCTTTTTCACTACCTAATTCGTCTAGATCACTGTATGCCATAACTTCAGCACGAATGAATCCACGTTCAAAGTCAGAGTGAATAATACCTGCAACTTGTGGTGCTTTCATACCTTCATGGAATGTCCAAGCACGTGTTTCCTTACCACCGGCGGTAAAGAATGTTCTTAGGCCTAATAGCTTGTAACTGGCTCTGATCAACTTATCAAGACCAGATTCTGTAACGCCTTCAGCTTCAAGGAATTCTTTTCTTTCGTCATCATCCAATTCAGCAATTTCTTCTTCAGTCTTAGCTGAAACTCCGATAACTTGAGCGTTTTCCTTTTTAGCATAATCTTCAATGACTTTGTAATACTTCGAAGCTTCTGGATCAGCCATGTCATCTTCAGCAATGTTAGCTACGTACAAAACAGGTTTTGATGTTAACAAGAACAAACCTTTAACGATTTTTTCTTCATCTTCATCAAAGTCGATTGATCTAACTGAGCCGCCTTCTTCAAGGACTGGTTTGATCTTTTCAAGTACAGCAAATTCAGCTTGAGCTTCTTTATCTTTAGCACTCTTAGCAGCTTTTTCAACACGTGTATAACGCTTGTTGACACTGTCAAGATCGGCTAAACCAAGTTCAAGATTAATTGTTTCAATATCGTCTAGTGGGTCAACTGTACCTGTAACACTAGTAATATCATCGTCATCAAAAGCACGAACAACGTGGATAATGGCATCAACTTGACGAATATTTTCCAAGAACTTGTTACCAAGTCCTTCACCTTTACTAGCACCTTTAACGATACCAGCGATATCAGTAAATTCGAAAGTTGTGTGAATTAATTTTTTAGCAGGAATCAATGAGTCGATTCTTGATAGACGTTTATCCGGTACTTCAACCATTCCAACGTTAGGATCAATAGTAGCGAAAGGATAGTTGGCCATTTCTGCACCAGCTTTTGTAATAGCATTAAATAAAGTTGACTTACCAACATTGGGTAGTCCGACGATTCCGGCAGTTAGAGCCATTAGTTATTCCTCATTTCTTTTAATAAAATTTGATGGCATTAATTGATTTTGTTTCAAATAATGTTCTTCATTTTCAGGTTTGACCTGGTCAGCTTGAGTTAAAACTTTCTTGAATTTCTTCTTGAATTCAGCTCGTGGAATCATAACAATATGTCCACAACCTAAGCATTTAACTTTAATATCCGCACCTAAGCGAATAACTTCCCAGCGATTTTCCCCACATGCATGGGGCTTTTTCATTACGATAATATCTCCAAGTTTAAACATACAATTCCTCTAATCTAAATGGATTCCTAATATGTCTAAAATACGGTTTAAATCTTCCGTATTCGTAAAATCGATTTCCAGTTTTCCATGACCGCTACGAGTTTCTTTAACCGCAACGGCTGTGTCGAAACGTTCAACCAATTTTTCTTCGGTCGCTTTGATGTAAGGTGACTTCTCAGCAACTTTCTTTTTCTTCTTGCTGTCATGTTTTGATTCAGTAGCTAACTGTTCCAATTGACGAACAGTTAAATCTTCGCTGACCGCACGTTTAGCAAGTTTATCAATTTGATCTTTATCCTTCAAACTGAGCAATGTTCTAGCTTGTCCCATTGAAAGTTCACCATTTTGAACTAATTTCTTAGTTGCATCGGGCAAATTCAATAGTCGCAAGTAGTTAGCGATGTAAGGGCGACTCTTGCCAAGGCGTTGAGACACTTGTTCTTGGGTCAGATTCAGCTTCGTAATCAAAGTTTGATATGCGTCAGCCTCTTCCAATGGTGTTAAATCTTCACGCTGCAAGTTTTCCAAAACAGCAATTTCCATCATCCCTGATTCGCTCAACGGACGAACGATAGCAGGAATAGTAGTCTTTTTGGCAATTTTACTTGCACGGAAACGTCTTTCACCAGCAATGATCTCAAAACCATTGACACTTTCACGAACAATAATTGGTTGGAAAACACCATTTTGTTCAATCGAACGAGCCAGTTCATTTAGCGCATGCTCGTCAAAAGTTTTTCTAGGTTGGTATGGGTTAGGACGAATGTCATCGATGGAAAGATCAACAACTGTCTCACTATTTTCATCAATAGCTTCGAATTCAGAGAAAATCGCGTCGATTCCTCTACCTAAGCCCTTTTTATTTTTGCTTGATGCCATTACGCTTTAACACCTCCTTAGCAAGATCACGATAAGCTTTAGCCCCCTTTGACTTTCCGTCATAGTCAACGATAGGTTGGCCATAACTTGGTGCTTCCGCTAATCGTGTATTTCTAGGAACGATGGTTTTATATACTGAATCGCCGAAATATGATTTAACTTCGTCGACAACTTGTGCGCCCAAATTAGTTCTGACATCGAGCATGGTAATCAAAACGCCTTCGATAGCCAAGTTAGTATTGAAATGTTTTTGAACCAGACGAATCGTGTTCAACAATTGACTCAAACCTTCCAGCGCATAGTATTCGCTTTGAACTGGAATAATGATGGAATCACTTGCTGTAAAAGCGTTGGTTGAAAGTTGTCCTAATGAAGGTGGGCAGTCGATCAAGATAATATCGTAATCTGAATCGACTTCTTCAATCCCAGCACGCAAACGAGTTTCACGCGCCATCATTGAAGTTAATTCCATCTCTGCACCGGCCAATTGAATTGTTGCGGGAACAATATCAAGATTTTTATGTTCAGTATGAATAATCGTCTTTTTAAGCGGATATTCATTTACTAAAACATCGTAAACATCTTTTTCAACATTGGCTTTCTTAATACCTAATCCACTGGTGGCATTTCCTTGCGGGTCAGTATCGATGATCAATACCTTTTGACCCAAATCAGTTAAACATGCTCCCAAATTGATGGTGGTTGTGGTTTTTCCGACACCACCTTTTTGATTTGCAACAGATATTTTTCGTGCCATTTTATTCCCCTATCTCTAGAAATTGCAGAACAACTTCACAAAATATTTATCTATGGTAATCACTTTTTTGGCGCTTTTGCCATAACTATATAATTTTATCATTTTTTTAGCTCCAGAGTTGAGTGTATTCACCTGCTATGCGGACCGGCCTGAGCCAAAGTTCGGTCTCAGACCTCGGTTTGAAGCCTTACCAAAGACCGGTAAGTCTCCAAACTCGCCCGGTGGTGTAATGGCTGAAGCCATAACGCCACACACACAGCTGGTGAATACACTCAACTCTTCCGCCTCTTTCGTCACTCAAGGTATTGAATTAATTAAAAATAATTCATCCGAATTCGAGTTTAATCATATTATATATTTTCAGTCTTAGTTATATTAATGACCCATAAGCATAAAAATACCCTAGCCGGTGGTCGTTAGTAATATAGACTGCTGTGGAGGTGGTTTAACAGCTTTAGCTGTTAAACACCACAGGACGACTTTTGAGACACGGCTTTCGGCTCAAAATCAAGGGTCGAGCCGGTCCCATAGTGGCTATATTACTAACGACTTCCGGCGGCATCATTTCATAGAAAATTTATTTCACGAGTGGTTTTTTAGCAGGTGTTCCTGGTTTACGAGGATATTTTTTTGGTGTCTTAGCAACTTTACCAACAAAGATAAAATTACGTATTCCGGCATCATTTGGTAGCTCGACTGACTCTTGTTGTTTAATCTCTCCACCAAGTAACTTGATTGCAAACTTAGCTGTTTCCAATTCTTCAGGTGCTTTTTCAGATTTCATGGCAACAAATTGTCCACCAACTTTAACTAGTGGCAAACAGAATTCTGTCAAAACATTCATTGCTGCAACTGCACGTGCTGTTACAACGTCGAATGATTCTCTAAATTGTGGATTTTTACCAACTTCTTCGGCACGTCCGTGAACCAAATTGACTTTATCCAAGTTCAATTTATTTACTAAAGTGTCCAAGAATTTAATTCTCTTATTCAAAGAATCAACGATGGTAATCTTCAATTTAGGATTGATGATTTTCAATGGTAATGATGGAAAACCAGCTCCTGATCCGACGTCACATAAAGTTAGTTCTTCGCTTAACAATTTTTCATCAACGAATCCTAAGACGATTGAATCATAAAAATGTTTTAAATAAACTTGTTCCTCATCAGTAATAGAAGTCAAATTCATGACCTTGTTAGTCTCAACCAATTCGTGAAAATAAGTTGCAAACTGTTCCTTTTGAGTCGCGTTCAAAGCAATACCCTTTTGGGCTAGAGCCTCAAAAAATTCTTCCGGTTTCATTGACATACCTCCACTCGTGAAACACATGTTTCACACCCTTTTATCCTATATTAATGAGAGAGTTAATTCAATCCCGAGTTCACAAAGCATTTTTAATTTATTGTTGCATTTGCAACAATAAAGTTTTATTATAGTCAACAATAATTATTTAATCGGAGGTCGCTTATGATTATCGTCAAAAGCACAAATGAACTTAGTCCTAAAGAATTAATTGATATTTTGAAAGCGCGTGTAAAAGTATTCGTTGTCGAGCAAAATTGTCCCTATCAGGAAGTTGATGAGGATGATTACAATGACCTAAACGTCTGCCTAGTCGAGAATGGCGAATTAGAAGCCTACACGCGCATTATAGATAAAGGCGACCATATTACTTTCGGTCGTGTATTAGTAGTTGAGAAGTTTCGTAAGGCCGGATTAGGCACAAAAATTGTTCAGGCTACTATTGACGAGATCAAACGACGCTTCCCTAAACAACCAATTCAAATCCAAGCTCAAGCCTACTTACAAGAATTCTATGGAAGTTTCGGCTTCAAAGCTATTTCCGATGTGTACTTAGAAGACAACATCCCTCACTTGGATATGCTATTAACATTTAATTAGGAGTGATTTTTATGAAAATTTTCACCTTACCAATCGACATCAAAGAAGTAGACTCTTCTGATCTACCAAAATTGCACCGTTTGAGTGTTGAAACATTCAATGATACCTTCAGAAATAATCAAACTGACGAATTTCCAGATTACACCAATAAAAATTATAATTATGGTCAATTGGCCAGTGAAATTATTAATTCCCAATCATTCTTTTATTTCATTTATTACAACCACAAGTTAGCTGGCTATTTGAAATTGAATATCAATGATGCTCAGTCACAAAATATGGGACAAGACGCTTTGGAAATCGACCGTATTTATATCCGTCATGGTTTTCAATATATCGGCTTGGAAAAGAAACTGCTAGATCTTGCAGTCAAGAAAGCCCATAAATTCAATAAAAAAGTCATCTGGAGCAGCGTTTGGGAACATGATTCTTCAATTCTGCATTTCTATAATCAATTTGGATTCAAAACTATCGAAAAGCAACCTTTCACATTGGCTGGTCAGGCTGAACACGATTTAGTTATGGAAGTTGCGATTTAAGTTTTAGAGAGTGTGACAAAACATGGTCAGCTTTCGAGCACTAAGGCAAAAAATACTAGTAATCCGATTTTGGATTGCTAGTATTTTTTGTTTTAAGCGGAAAAAGCTATGTTTTGTTGCACGTTTATGCTGCATATTTAAGACAAGAAGAGTTATGTCACATCCCTTATTTTTAGCACTTTAACCATAAGAAATGCCCATTAGTAGTGAAAAGTATAACCGTAAAGCTCTGCTACATTTTTTTGACAGAAAATTTTAGGTTACTATTTATCGGTTAAATACTTTTATATTCAATTAACAACGATTAATCAGTCGGAAGAGCTTGAGAATATTTCCCAGCTCTGGAGACGGCATATTTAATTATCACTCTTCAAATCACGTACATGATATCCGATATAACCAATAATAATTAATAATACGGCAATTCCAATTTGCCACCACATTGTTCCAGCATCAAGTTTATTAACTGGAACATTCGGAATATATCCAAATGGCGTTAACTTACCAACCCATTTTGGCAGATCAATCAACTTACCAAAATAGCCGACAAACAGTGCAAATCCAGCATACAGGTAACCAAATGATGAAATCTTTGGCAACCAACCGACGACACAAGCTGACAAACCTAATATCACAAGTACTGGTGAAATATAGGCATAAAAGGCTTTGATAAATACTGATAGCTCAATAGGATGTTTCATAACTGAAGCTCCGCCTAATTGCAATCCCAGCATCCCTGCAAATAAAGCTGCTAAACTCGTTAAAATACCAAGCACCAATACGCTAGTGAATAGATAATTTCGACTTACCGGTTTTGAATGAATCAATTCCAAGTAACCTTTAGCTTCACCAGTTTTCAAATAGTTGATGATTTGAATACCAGGGAAAAGAGCAAGTACTCCAAAGACAATCATCAAAATTGCTACAAAGTGTTTAATAATCAAAATATTAGCTTTGTGAATGGCGCCTGCTCCGAATAACGTTGCCATAGTAGGATTGGTCTTGAGAATATCACCAATAGTATTGAAGATTGATCCGTAAGTGAAACCAAGAATCATTAGTCCAACTACCCAAACGATAATAGATGTACGATTAAGTCTCCAAAATAGACTGAGTGGTCCACGTAAAAATGCAGAAGCCTTGGCACGTCCTGGTTTAGTAGCGATGATACCAGAACCAATATCACGATGATTATTGACCCATAACGCCGCTACACTGAGGATTAATGATAGGCCAAGCATTAGAAAAACAGGTAGCCAGTTATTTTCTTGGTATGTTGAGAACTTTTCCACCCAACCAAATGGCACAAACCATGTTGCTTTGGGATTCGAAACATCTGTCGACATTCTAGCGATGTACATAATACCAAAAACGATATACGACAGAATAGTTGCAGAACGTGAGTTATCAACTAGTTGAGCAAGAAATGCCGCGATGGCTGCAAACATAAATCCAGAAGCTCCTAAACCAAGTCCTAACAAAAAGTTACCGTTAGTGTCAGTTCCTGATAAATTAGCAACTTGTAATCCGATACTGTAGAACAATCCAATAAGTAAGTTGATTATGAACAATTCAATCAATGAAGAAGCAAGATTAGATAACTTTCCAACTGAATGCGCTTGAATTATTTCTAGTAATCCTGAATCCTCTTCACCACGAGTATTTTTGATAATAATTGAGAAGTTCATGATTGCGGCCATCATAGCCATAAAGACAGTCATTTCTCCGGCAAATACATCAGCTGTGGTATATGGTGCACTACCTGATAATTTACCGAATAAAGAAACCATCGATGGAGATTTTAAAGTTTTGACGATTTCATCAATGGACGATTGTGAGCTGTAAATATCTGTGAACTTAGCAGCAACCGCTCCAAATAAGACAATCAAAGTTACTGACCATAGTACAAGTTTTAACCAGTCACGCTTTAAACTAAAACGTGTTAAAAACCAAGTTTGATGAAAGTTGCGACTTTCCATAACCTTTATCTCCCTTCATCTGAGCTGTAATATCTCATGAACAAATCTTCAAGTGTTGGAGGTGTCGATTGCAAAGAAACAATTTGTCTATCGGCAAGATAATCCATAACTGAACTCAACTTGTCGGAATCAACTGAAAATGTTGTTAAACCATTAGCTTCAAGCGTCACATTGTAAACACCATTCATATTCTGGAGTTCTGGTGTTGGTTCCATAGTTTGGAATTGGATAACAGTCCGAGTGAGATGGCGCATATCAGATAATGAACCAGTTTCTACGATTTCACCGCTTCGGATAATACCAATTCGATCACACATCTTTTCAACTTCAGATAGGATATGACTGGAAAGAAGTACTGCCTTGCCTTGTTTCTTCAACTCCAAAACAGACTTTTGAAAGACTTCTTCATTCAATGGATCCAATCCAGAAGTAGGCTCATCAAAGATATAAAAATCGGCATCAGTTGAAAAAGCAGCAATCAAAGCAACTTTTTGACGATTACCTTTTGAGTAAGTCCGTGCCTTTTTGGTTGGATCAAGCTGGAATCGTTTGATCATTTCGTCAGTCTTACGGTTATGCTTGGTATTGCCAAGTTTTAGAAATAAATCAATGATTTCCCCACCCGTCAAATTGGGCCAGAGATAGACATCCCCTGGAACATAGGCTAGGCGTTTGTGAATTGATACTGAATCCTTATAAACATCTTTTCCAAATAACGTAGCTGTACCGCCAGACGCACGTAGTATTCCTAGCAAGGTACGAATGGTAGTCGATTTACCTGCACCATTAGGTCCGATGAATCCAAATACTTCTCCTGGATATACATCAAAAGTAATATTTTTAAGTGCTCGGAATTTACCAAAATTCTTTTGTAGATGATCAATATGTAAAATAGCATTATTTTTTTGTTGCATCATACTATCCCCTTAGGTGATTTATAAAATGAAATATTTTTATTGAATAGTTCACTTAATGAAGTGTATATTAGTTGTGCAATTAACCAGTGTCAACAGTAAAGATTGGCCAAAGTGAACTATTCAGAACCTCTAAAATCACAATATTGATACACCAATAAAAAAAGTGAAATATTCAAATAAAATATTTTCGGGGAAAATTATGGCAACTAATAAAAAACGTAAAGAACTGAAGAAAAAAGAGATTTTAAATGCGGCAACTAAAGCATTCGTTACCAACGGATACAAAAATACCTCCGTCGCAGATATTGCGAAAGAGGCTCATTCATCACAGGTTACTCTGTATAAATACTTTCCAAGCAAGATAGAACTTGCCAGAGAAGTCATAATTCAAATTGTTATTGATGGTTATGCGGAATATGACCGGCGCCTAGATAAATCAAATATGGGTTTTAAAGAGAAAGTCGCAAGTATCCTAAACTTTGGTACATCTGAAGTTAATTCGATCAATAAAGACTTTATGGATTTTATGATTGACGAATTCCAAGGCTCTAATGGCAATCACCGTGTTATGGAAGCATATGACAATGGCAAGAATGCTTTTTGGGGTAAGTTAATGAAACAAGGTCGCGCCGAGGGAGTAATCAGCGATGAGATTCAGGATGAAGTTATCTTAATGTATGTAGATATGATTTTGAATTACTTTATGAATCCAGCTACATCAAAAAAGACTAAAAACTTGGTTACTAAAAAATATTCAAATGGTTTAGCACGAATTTTCTTTTATGGAATACTGGGTAAGTAATCGTATTAGTTTTGTTTTCTGCTTTTGAGTGTTGTTTTTGATCTGTTTAACAGAGGGATATGACATTACTATTTTTGTCTCAAATATGTAGCCTAAATGTGCAACAAAACATAGGTTTTTTTGTTAAAAAAAACAAGACTAGCGATTCAAAATCGAATTACTAGTCTTGTTTGCCTTAACGCTCTAGAACTGACCATGTTTTGTCATACTCTATTTATTATGATATGGATATTTTGAAGGTTTTTCCAAGTGCACGTGCTAGTTTGTCTAAGGTATCAACACTTGTATTATCCCCACGCTCAATTCTCGCAATAGTTGATTGAGGGACTTTTGCTATACTAGATAGCTCACGTTGAGTTAGGCCAGCTTTCTCTCTAGCCTTGTAAAGAGCGATAGCACTTTGTAACTTGGAGTTTTCTGAATCATATCCCTTTTTGAACTCTGGATTCTCCAATTTTTTATTTAGAAAATCATCAAATTTTATAGTTGTCATTTCGTATCCTTTCTTCTTTAAAAAATTCCTCTCGAATATTCATTGCACGCTTAATTTCTTTTCGGGGAGTCTTTTGGGATTTTTTTGTGAATCCATGCGTAATAATGAACCTAGATTCTACAACGTGAAAATAGAGTATCCTCTGAATGTTATTTCCAAATTTAGAACGAATTTCGTATATATTATCATTTATTTTTTTACAATTTGGGTTTTAATCGCAAATGTTATTCCCTCTTGCTCAATATTAGCAATTGTTGCAGATACTTTTTGCTGATCCTTTAAAGGTAATTTATTAAAAAATTCAACAAATTCATTATGTCCGTTTGGACGCGTATAAAACTCAAAGATGGGCTTCTGTATAAACATATAATACAATATATGCTATCAAAGATATAGTAAAAAGCCTAAGGCATTAATAACATGCCTTAAGCTTTTTCGACTTAAACTATTTATTATTTATTCTGAACGTAATGCTGTAGCAGCATCTTTCTTAGCTGCCATACGAGCTGGAATATGTCCACCAAGTACGGTTAGAACAGTACTTACGACAATCAAGATGATTGCATGGATTGGATTTAGTTGAGCAACGTTTGTTAAATCTGTCATGCTCTTCAATACGGCATTAATTGGGATGGTTGCAAGGTAGGCAATGACTACACCTAGTACACCAGATGCCACACCTAAAATGGTTGTTTCAGCATCAAAGACTCGAGTGATATCTTTCTTTCTAGCACCCAAGGCTTTCAAAATACCGATTTCCTTGGTACGTTCTAGCACTGAAGTGTATGTAATGATGGAAATCATAATCATACTTGTAACTAGTGAAATACCGGCGAAAGCTACTAAGACGTACGTGATGGCATCCATTAATCCACCAGTTAAGTTGGAAACTGAACCAGCCATATCAGTATAAACAATCTTATCAGCTTTCTTTTTGCCATTATTATATTTATCTAAGTATTTAAGAATTTTGTCTTTATTCTTGAAGTTATTTGGATAAATCATAATGCTTGAAGGTGTCGTTGAACCACCAAGATAGTTGATCAAAGTAGCTTTCGTTGTAGCGTCTTCAACGTTTGCTCCAGTTAAGACATTAGTACTACTGCCCTTTTGAGCTGCAACAATATCTGAATTCTTATTATCATTAATAATGTTCTTAGTTAGTTGGTCGCTATAAGCGATACCTGAAGCTAAGATATTTTCGGATGATTTTGATTTAACACGTAAAATACCTGATATTTTCAAAGTCTTATTTGAACTGTTGTCATAAAGTTTTGAGTCAGCCGAGTTAGGTAAGAATGTGCCAGTAGGTAGTTTCTTATAGTAATCGTTATTGTTAACAACTTTGAATTCTTTACCAACTAGTTTGTTGAAATCTAACTTTTGGCCATCTTTAACTGTTAAACCAATATTCTTAAGTGCATTGATGTTAGTCGAATTGTCACTATCAACAATTAAAACAATATCGTTGGCACTAGCAGGCATTGAGCCAGAAACGACTTTGTAGTGTTTTTTCAAAAATGCTTGACCGCTTTTGCCACTTGGGTAAACGGATCCGCCAATACCAGTTGATGTCGCCATGGCACTAGACATTGCACTTGCAGAGTTAGCACCTTTACTAGTATCAGTATTAGAGAAAGTGGCAGTTTTTATTTTGCCATTATTTTCACTGAGAATATTCATCCCAGTTGAATAAGTATAAGTCACGGTCTTACTCAATTCTGGATTGATATTATCAATATAGTTCATATATTTTTTAGTGATTTTATTAATGTGAGTAGCTTTGTCAGCCTGACTTAACTTGGCTGTCACTTTTGTCTTTTTGGCTTTAGTCAGCTTCTTATCATTATTTTTCGGTGCGGTTTGATTAGATGCAATTTGTGAAATAGTAATCGGAAATTGTGCTAAAGTGTTCGACTGCGTCTTGTCGATTTGCTTTTGGAACCCTGACGACAAGGCTAAAACAATGGCGATACTGATAATACCAATACTTGAAGCAAACGCAGTTAAGAAAGTACGTGCTTTTTTAGTTTTGATATTTGTATATGACAATTTCAAGGCTGTCCAGAAAGTCATCTTGGTTTTCTTTAATTCAAAATTATCTTTATCAGTATCTTCAGAATAAGGATTTGAATCATCTTGGATTTTACCGTCAGCAAAGTTGATAATCCGATCGGCGTATTCTTTAGCCAAAGCAGGATTATGAGTAACCATGATTACTAGTCGTTCTTGTGACAACTCTTTGATAAGTTCCATGATTTGAACACTAGTTTCAGTATCCAAAGCACCAGTAGGCTCATCACAGAGAAGTATTTCAGGGTCATTGGCAATCGCACGAGCAATCGCAACACGCTGCATTTGACCACCAGATAGCTGATTAGGCTTCTTGTTCATATGAGGTCCCAAACCAACTCGTTCTAGTGCCTTAATAGCTTTTTCTTTCTTCTCGTTATTAGGAACACCACTAAGTGTCATCCCCATTTCAACATTATCCAGAATGCTCAAATGTCCAATAATATTGTAACTTTGGAAAATGAATCCGACTGAGTTATTACGATAAGCATCCCAATCTGCCTCAGAAAAGTCTTTAGTAGATTTGCCTTTAATAATTAAATCACCAGAATCATAGATATCCAAACCACCAATTCCATTGAGCATGGTAGTTTTTCCAGAGCCACTTGGCCCTAGAATAGCAACGAATTCTTTAGGTCGAAACGATACTGAAACATCATCAAGTGCCTTAGTTACAGAATCACCGACGTAGAAATATTTTTTTATGTGTTTTAATTCCAGCATATTTTGTTTCCTTTATTTAAGATTTGTAATGTAACCGAGATTTTTGATACAATCCCATTGTTACAACACCTTGTTCCATATAATAGAAATTTTTTACGTAAAAAACAATCATCAATTATAAATAATTTGTTGTATATTTAACGTAAACGAACAATGTGTTGCATAAATGAAGTGAGGAAGTGTCTTATTACATGGTAGGAATTAAAAATAATCGTAGAGCACAATACACTCGACAAGTAATCCAAGATACAGTTTTATCTTTACTCGAAAATAAGGCTATTAACGCTATTACAGTAACGGAAGTTTGTAAGTTGTCTGATATTAATCGGTCGACGTTTTATCGGTATTATGACGATGTATATGAATGTGTTGATAGTATTGAAACAAAATTTTTAGAGTCCTTTGATCTGGATTCGGTGGAATCTCCAATTCAGGGAATGGAAATGGTTTTGGAAGAGTTCTATCAACATAAGATATTGAGTAATTTGGTCTTTGTAGAAGGCAAAACCAGACTATTAGAGAAACTATTCGAGACATTGGGCAATAATGGTCCAGACGTAAATGCGTATCAAGATGCGTATTTGATGGCTGGCATGCAAAGTATTTTGAAGAAATGGGTTAAAGATGGCATGAAGCTCACACCGCATGAATTGACTAAGGTAATTGTTTCAATTGTTTTTGCTGATGACATTCAATATTTACGCCCTTTTATGAACCAAGGGATAAAGCGATAATTGCTTGCCGTCTCCAGAGCTGGGAAATATTCTCAAGCTGTGCGAATATCTGCCATAAATTATCAATTAGAACTGTGCGTTAAATAAGAAGAGCCAATCAAGAAAAATCTTGGTTGGCTTTTTGCGTTAACTAATTACTTTTGGTAAACAAATACTATTTGCTCTGTTGTCGATAGCTCGGTTGATAATTTCCAATCTGGATGACGAAATTTCTTTATATCATTGATCTCCGTGATATTGTTTTCCGCCATATATCTGACCATTTCACCGCGAGCCATTTTTGCAAGTGTAGCTTTGGTCCTTATCTTACCGTCTACCAAACTGCCGAAGATAACAGTAATAAATTTTTGGTTTGGTAATAGATACGGAGTAATTGCTTTGGCGTATTCTTGTGAAGCTAGATTGACGATTGGCTCTGAACCCGTTATTAAAGCCGAATAAATTAAAGTTTTCCAAAAGTCATAAAGATTATTGGAATTATTGACGCTTATTTTAGACTGCATTTCCAATCGATACGGAACTATTCCGTCAAAGGGTCGCAGAATGCCATAAAATCCCGACAGTATTCGCAAATTTTGACGTACATAATCAAGTGCCGGCTCTGTGAATAAATCAGGTGACATGTATTGATATTGGATACCGCTGAATGCCAGAAGTGCTGGAGTTAAATGGTGATGCAAATCTAATTTTTGAAGCTGTTCAAAGTTGGGACGGGCAATTTTATCGCTACATTTCCAAAGTTTCTTGGCACTTGAATAGTTAAGTGTACGTAATTTATTCAATATTTGTTGCGTTTGATCCAAATATTGAGGCAGCGTTTCGTAATTAAATGTATCCGTGTCGGTAATCATTTTTTTAGCTGGAGCAATGATGATTTTCAAATTATAGTATCTCTTTCTTAGAGTAACGTGCAGCATTCCGTCTACAGAGCTGGGAAATATTCTCAAGCTGTGCGGAACGCTCCGAGCCAAAGTGCGGTCTCGGGCCTCGGTTTGAAGCCTTGACACGGTTCGTCAAGTTTCCAAACACGTCCGGTGGTATAAGTACGGGAAGACCTTCCCGTACTTATACCACTACCACGGCACACAAATATTTCCCAGCTCTTCCGACTAATTAATCTATATTAACTGAATATAATGGTATTCAAGCACTTTTATGCTCAATCAATTTATATACTGAAATAAAATCCATTCGAACATCTACAATAAATTATCAACCAGCACTGTGCGGTAGCGTATAAAAAGAGCCGATATTCTGAATCAGAAATCAGCCCTTAGATTGTTCCATTAACGTTCGTTAAATATATTTTTTAATTTATTTGTAGTATTAAAATTTCGAGCACTAGTTTGTTTATACAATGGTGTTCCCATGATTTTGGAATAAAATGACTTGCTGAAATTGATTTTTAAAGTTGAAGTCCAAAGTATTACATTCTCATTGATTTCTATTTGATCGTAATCGGTGATGTGTTCCGTCAACCAATTATCTAAGTCGCTGTCGTAATCATTAAGTTTGAAAAGTGCGTTATGTCGAAGTGTTTTATCTTCGCCCCACCAGCTTGGTACTTGTTCCAACGAATTGAGAAAGGTGTCCTTTGATAAAACCACGAAGGGAATCTTAAATTCGTAATTATTAGTTAATATTTGTGAAACTTTATCATTTATCTTCGATATTCCCAAGTCGGATTTGAAAAAAAGGTTGCCACTGTTGATGTAAGATTTTGTATCCTCAAAGCCAGATTCGGATAAGTATGTGCGCATATCAGCCATGGGAACGCGATTATTTCCACCAACATTGATACCGCGAAGTAACAACAAATAGTCCATAATATTTTCCTCTATGCTAAAGATTTTATCTCAATTTACTGTTGAAATCTACGGCAGTCATCAGCCCTGAAAACGGCATATAAAAAAGGCGCTCAACCAATAATTGATTGAACGCTATGTCGCCCCTGCCAAGGAACTTTATTTTAACACATATCGGCGCAACCTTCGGGTAAACAGTCACATTTAACATGTTCAGGAGCTGTTGCTAATTTTTTATCTAAAGTTGCTTGAAGCATCTTAATATCAGCTTGACTGATTTCCATCGAGTCAATCAATTCATTCAAGACTGATCCCGTTTTGTGGGCACAAAAATCTGAAAATAGACTGTTGGCGTACTCATTCATTGTCGCTTGTTCTTCGACCGTTGTTGAATAAATGTAACGCCCTTGTTCTTTTTTCCGACTGAGAAATTCTTTCTTGGTCAATCGGGTAATTAACGTCTTGATAGTAGAATCAGACCAGGTTTGTTTCTTTTGCATAAGATTGATGATTTCAGAACTAGTTACATGTTTTAAAGTCCAAACAATTCTCATAATTTGCCATTCAGCTGAAGAAATTTCAACCTTCTTTGGTTCTCTTTTAAGGGTATCCATTAAAAACTTCCTCTCATAATGACAATATTATATAACATTATTTGTCTAATCATGGTGTTAGTTGATAATCTATTACAAATATTTATATCAATTAGATTTCAACCTTTATATTCAATCAATTACGATTAATTAGTCGGAAGAGCTGAGAGTATTCATCAGCAGCGAAAGTGGCGTTATGGCTTTAGCCATTACACCACCGGGCGTGTTGGAGCCTTACCGTTTTTTGGTAAGGCTTCAACCGAGGTTCGAGACCGCACTTCGGCTCGGACCGTTCCGCGCAGCAGATGAATACTCTCAGCTCTGGAGACGGGACACACATTATCCGGCTAATTCTTTCTTTTCGTCATAAACTTCAACACAATAATTCTTTTCGCCGCAAGCTGGGCAAACTAACTTTCTAGTCCGTGGTGTATGTTTGCCCCAAAAAGCTGCCCAAAACTTGGGTTTAAACTCCGTGTTGCAGTTAGGACAAATATAGTTGGTATTGTTGAAGTAAAATCTCGACAACCATGCGGCCCCCAACAAAACGACTATCATCCCAACAATAAATGGAATCCAATCACCTTTCATAATTCCCCAAACTAAGGTTCCAATTTCAATAAAGTCTAATGGAAAGCCAATGATCACCATTGTCATATGAACTTTTCTCAAGGATTTTTTATTATTCATAGCACTCTCTATGTCCCTGATATCTTTTATTTTTATTTGGTCAATCTCAGGTAAATCACGACGGATCTCTTCAATCATTTTGATTTGACTTTTCGAGGTCTTCAATTGGTCATGCAAATATCGCAACTGCTGTTCCAACAAAAGATTCATCACTTTAGTTGAATTCTGGCTATCTAAAATCTCATCGATTGATTTGAGCGATAATCCCAAGTTTTTCAACATTAAAATTAGTTTCAATTTATTCAAATCAGCTTCAGTATAAATTCGCTTGCCATTCTCATATAAATGACTAGGTTTCAAAAGATTTTTCTTATCATAATACTGAATTGTTCTGACAGAAACCCGGGTTAACTTTGCCAACTCGCCGGTCGTATATTCGGACATAGATGTCACCTCCTTGACTATATTTATAGTTTATTACGTTGGGTAATTTGCAAGCTTTTTCTATGACAAATTGTGTAACGGCGTTATATAATATAGCATATAAAGTTATATCGATATTATATATAAAAAAATGTATATACCATTGATATAAAAAATGAAATGCCTTAAAATATTCTATTATCTATATAAGTATAGGACGGGGGGAATTTAAAACGAAGTATAGTTTTTTTGTTCAATCGCAAGTAAATAAAAGTGACAATTCAATTTTTGGTTATGAGGTTCTTTTACGTAAAGAGGATAATGGCTCATGGCACTTACCTCAAGATTTCACCGAATTATCTATCCCTGAACAGGTTAGATTGGTGGAACGCACAGCCAACAACATTAAGGATAGTTTAGGAACAACTGATAAAGTTATTTCCTTTAACCTTAATAGTCAACAAGCTGATGATCCATACACTTTGGGTGAAATTATTGCCCTCAAAAAACGGATCAATCCGATAAAATTAACCATTGAATTGACTGAAGCTATGTCCCTAGATAAAATCAAAGAATTTAGCTTACTGCTTCACCAATATGATATTCCATTAGTTATTGATGATGTCGGTACTGGCTCAAATACCTTTGACAACATCCAACACTTATTACCATACGTTGATAAAATCAAATTAGCTATGCAAAACCTTCGTATGGCTGGAAAAGCCGACAAAATTCCCGAGTACATTTCCTTCTGGGTTCACCAAGCCGAGGACTATTGCCTTGATATGGTATTGGAAGGTGTCGAAGATTGTAAAGACCAAATTTTGGCCAAAAAATATGGAATCAACATTCAACAAGGTTATCTTTACGGAAAACCTGCAAAAATCTAAAGTCACTTTCTTTACGAAGATAAATAAAAAAGTTAGAAATCATTTTATTGATTTCTAACTTTTTTTGTATTGAAATATGCCGCCTACGGTTGGGAGTGATTTTTTGCCGCTATGGGGACCGGTCCGAGCCAAAGTTCGGTCTCGAACCTCGACTTGAAGCCTTGCAAAACCGGCAAGTCTCCAAGCTCGTCCCGTGGCGTAAGTGCTAAAGCACTAACGCCACCTCCATTGCTGGCAAAAATCACTCCCAACCTTCGGCTAGTTTATGGCTTGGATTCGGATTATTGCTTGTAGCTATTATGTATAGATATTACAAATCAAATAACTGAACAAATTAAATACTAATAATTAGTGTCGTCTAAATACATTAGTCAGAGGACGAGAGAAATTGATCCGCAGTGGTAGTGCTGTTAGGGCGTTTCGTCCTTACAGCACAGGACGTCTTTGGAGACGTGCCTTTCGGCTCAAAAGCGAGGGTCGAGACCGCACTTTGGCTCGAGCCGGTCCCACAGCAGACTCAATTCCTCTCGTCCTCTGACGGAAAATTATATTACGCTAAAGCGTCCCATGCTGGTAATACTTCTGGAGTTTGTTCGTATTCTGCAATTTCTTCTTTAGTTAAGAACTTCTTGTTGATTACAACGTCATAAACGTAGTCTTCAAACCACTTTTGATCCATGGTGTAGTAACCTTTTTCACCGTACTTTTCACCCCATGAGTTTTCAACTTTCCAACGATTTGGTTGTCCGTTGACTAGGTTTACGCCGGTTAAAGTCATGGCATGTGAGACTTGGCCTTGCCAATAATCTAGTCTTTCACCCTTACTCATTTGTGAATCGATTCCAAAGAGTTTGTCATAATCATAAATATTACCCATCAAATAACCTTTTGGTCGGTCGGAATCTTCGGTAACATCATTACCAAACCAGATAGGTGCATTGCTCTTCAATTGCTTGATAGCCAAATCTTGGAGGCGTTCCATAGGTAGATTGAGGAACTTTTGAATATCGCCACCCACCATATTGTTTTCAGTATCGATTGAATATACTTGATGGTATTTCTTGCCTGGCTGTGGTGCATTTACAAGGTCAACATAATCGTCAACGTTCATCGTGAAATAACGGTGTAGAAATTCTTTAGGTGTAATCTTTGCTTCTTCAATCACTTTACCATTATCAGTTTGTAACGATAATTCAAAGTCTGTTGGTGGAACTCCGAATGAATAAACACAAAGTTTATAAACTTCGGCATCCATTTCTGAAACGCGTTGATCAAGTTCTGTCTGTGAAGCTTTATCTTGAACCATCTTACGCAACTCGATACCATTTTTACGCAACATTTTACTTAAAATAGCATCGAATTCAGTTGTACTATCGGAAACGACTGTTTCTGGCATCACGTAATTAGGAACGACACCATATTTTTTAATCAAGTTGGCAGCGTTTTGCCAAAGACCACCGTCACCATTTGGAGATGAGAATAAGGAATTAACCTTACGATCATCTACTGGCAAAGTCGCAGTCTCTAAAATTTCTTGATAAAAATAGTTGGATTTTTCCAAACGGTCATAAAATGAAAGATAATTTTGTGACAATTCAAAATCCTTAATATTATTTTTGTTGGCGAATTCAGTTCTCAAAGTATTCAATGCTGAGAACAACCAGCAGCGACCAGAATGCTTTTGGTCAGATACTTTACCCGTATCAACAGTTACGTTGAATGATGGGTTAAGAATCGTTTTTACCTCGGGATTTTCACTTGCTTTAAAAATTCCGACTTGTGCTACAGTATTTTTAAGAACATTATTAGTTGCATCTTGATTTAAGTTCTCTTGAAAATCTGCTAAAATCTCTTTATTGATTTCTTTTGTCAATTCAATCACCTCGTTGTTAAACTATATTACAACATTTCTAATTATATTGGAGAAAAATTATGACCGAAGTTATAAAAATTGCTTATTTGTACGAAGATTTAATGAACACATACGGAGATAGCGGCGATGTTAAAATCCTCAGCTTTCTTCTAAAAGAACAAGGTTACGATACTCAAGTCGACAATATCAGCTTGGGTATGGAGTTCAACGCCTTTGATTATGACTTCCTATTCTGGGGTGGTGGTCAAGATTTTGAACAATCTGTTGTCGCAACTGATCTTCAAAGACATCGCCAAACTATCCAAAACTATATTGAAGCTGACAAACCAATGCTCTGCATCTGTGGTGGCTATCAATTCCTTGGTAAATACTACGAAACAAGTGGCGGTCAAACTATTCAAGGTCTCGATATCTTGCCTTTCCATACTGTCTACAAAGCTGACAGCCGTATGATTGGCGATACTGAATACAAGACTGAATGGGGTACCGTTCGTGCCTTTGAAAACCACAGTGGCCGTACATACTTTGATGATAAGAGTGTATTAAAGCCATTCGGTGAAATGATTGAGGGTTATGGAAATAATCCTGACGATAAGCAAGAAGGTATGCGTTATAAGAACGTTATAGGTAGCTATTCTCATGGTCCTATCTTGAAAAATGAAAATGTTGCCCGTGCAATCGCAGACAGAATTGTTGCCGCACATAAATTACGTATGACTGCTACTGTTAAATAAATATGCCGATTGACTAACTACGATATATTTTGACAATTAATAATTTTAGATAAACATATAAAAAAGACGACCAACAAATTATCGAATTTAGTTGGTCGTCTTTTTTTATTTAATTTGTAATCTTAAAATCTAGAGAATCCATAAATGCCTTGAAATCGTAATTATCATATTCACCATTTTCCCATGGATTTTCATTTTTTGTGTTTTTAAGGATTAATTCACTTTTCATAATATTCACCCTACTAATACAATTTTATTGTAACGCCGCAACCTGACGAACCATTGCTAGTTCTTCATCTGTTGGAATCAACAATATCTTGATTGCTGAATCAGGACTGCTGATCAAGCCTTCTTTTCCAGCTTCATTCAATTTGGCATCCAACTTCACGTTGAAAATTGCTAATTCATCAATGATTTGTTGACGTAATTGAACGTTATGTTCACCGATACCACCGGCAAATACCAAAGCGTCAGCTCCGTGTAGTTCTGTTAAATAGCTACCAGCATACTTAACGATTCGGTTAACGAAAATATCAACGGCCAATTTAGCACGTGGATTGGTTTCTTCTTGAGCCTTGATCTCACGCATATCAGGTGAAATCCCTGACACTCCGAGTAGTCCGGCCTTTTGATTCAACATCATCATAATTTCGTTAGGATCTTTCACATTCAACTCTTGCATCAAGTATGGTACCAATGCTGGATCGAGGTCCCCTGCTCGAGTTCCCATCGTTACACCAGTTAATGGTGTGAATCCCATTGATGTATCAAATGCTTTGCCATTTTTCACTGCGGCTAATGAAGCTCCACTACCAAGATGCATCGTTACAAGGTCGATATCATCTTTTGGTTTATTCAACAATTCGGCAGCTCTTCCTGTCAAATAACCGTGAGAAATTCCATGTTCACCATAACGGCGAATTTGGTATTTTTGAGTCAATTCGTAAGGCAAACTGTAAATTGCATTCATTTCTGGCAAGTCAGTAAAGAATTGGCTATCGAAGACGGCGTATTGCTTTACATCAGGCAAAGTCTTAGCCATTGTTTCAATTCCTTGTGCTTCCATCGGATTGTGCAATGGGGCAAAGTTACTGAGTGCTTTAATCTTTTTCAAAACTTCAGGTGTTACTTCAACTGCTGATTTGAAAACTTGACCACCAGCAACAACTCGATGAGCCACAGCTGTGATTTCATTCAAATCTTTGATTATTTCCAAACGTTGTAATTCATCAAAGACCATTTGTGCTGCATGTGCTTGATCCAAATTGTCGACAGTTGTCTCAAATTTTTGATGATCACCATATTTAATTGTAAAAATTGATCCTGGCATACTGATTCGTTCTACTAATCCATTGGCTAAAACAGATTCAGCGGGCATTTCAAATAATTGCCACTTCAAGGATGAACTACCAGCATTAATAACTAATGTTTTTTGCATCAAAATCACGCTCCCAAATAATAGAATACCGGACTTTCTGAAAATATGTGGAAATTTATACCTTAATTACAATGAATTAGACTATTTGTCTAAAAATTTATTTGATTTTAAAATTGCTGTCGAAATAGCTGGTGCAATAATAATGGCTACGATCATCTCTGGAACCCCATTTGTTCCAACGATTACTAGTAACATTTTATTCAATAAATCCGTCTGAGTCGCATAAGCTTGTGCCATTGCACTGGCATACATCACTCTCATCAAACCCAGAACCATGATTGTATTAGTCAAAGAACCGGCAGCTGATGCAATTGCCATCCCCAAAACCTTTTTATTAGTGTGGCGTTTGAACCACAAGTAAATCCAACCGGCTACTAACCCAACAATAATTCTTGGCAAAATGGCAACAATCGGATTGGTGAAAACTGTTGTATCAATAATTGAAGTTGGACTAGTAAAGGCACGAATAACCGTACCAATTCCCCAAACTAACCCAACGATAGCCCCATCTTTCGGACCTAACACGATTGCGGCGACAATTACCGTTATATGGATAATTGTAATATTTATAAATCCAGTCGGGATAAAACCTAAAAACGGCACCATCGACTGAACAAAGATTATGGCAATCAAAACGCCCAAAATCGCTGTCCTATAAGCTTTACGCTTTTGCAAAATAAATATCCCCCTAATATCAATTTTTCTTAATTTTAACCGATTGTGGATTAAAGAACAAAAAAACTTCTGCCTTCTCCGGGAATGAGAATATTAAGCCGCTATGCGGACCGGTCCGAGCCAAAGTACGGTCTCGAACCTCGGTTTGAAGCCTTACCAAAACCCGGTAAGTCTCCAAACTCGCCCGGTGGTGTAATGGCTAAAGCCATAACGCCACACCCACAGCGGCTTAATATTCTCATTCCCTCCGACTAATTACTCCAACGCTCAATATTCATTTAAATCGGGGATAATAGCTAGGTCGATGGTATTTAATTTTTTTTCATTTATTATCTTAACTAAAATAGGAACTGCACCACACTTGAGATAATCAGGCGTGATACAACCCCTATTCGATTTTTCCGATAAACTTTATTTATTCATTTTCTGCAGCATCAACTGCTTTGATGACCGCATTTCTAAATCCATATTCTTCCAAAGCTGCCACTCCACGGATTGTTGAACCACCTGGGGAAGTGACTTCGTCTTTTAATGCTGAAACGTTCAAGTCGGATTGTTTAGCTAATTTGCTTGCACCGATTGCCATTCCAATTGCGGCATCGTAAGCGAGTTTACGACTCAAGCCATGTTTTACCCCGGCGTCACTTAAAGCTTCTATAAAGACGTCTAAGAAGGCAGGAGAACAGCCAGCGACGGTTCCTAGAATTCCTAATTCATTTTCGGGTACTTCAACTAATTGACCTGTATAGCCAAGTACTGAACCGATTTTCTTCTTATCTTCAGCTGTAAAGTCATCTGAATATGTAATTCCAGTGAATCCGGCACCAACTTTGACAGGTGTATTAGGAATCGCATGCGCAACTTTGACATCGCCTAAAACTTGCTTGAGATGCGTTACAGAAGCGCTACCTGTAAAGGCTACGATCAACTTTCCTGCAGCAATTTCCTTTAATTCTTTCAATACACTGTTCAAAGCGTCAGCTCCAACAGCAATAAAAATAATATCTGTTTCAGCTAATTGCTTAACTTTTTTGACTACTTGAAATCCTAATTGATCACTCAAAATTTCAGTTCGATTTGAACGGCCACCTTTTACGATGATATCGTCAGAATTGAAACCATTCTTTACTAGACCCGTTATAACGGCTCCACCAATACTACCAGCACCAATAAATCCAATCATAAGATTTTCTCCTTTATCGAGGTTCTATAGTTCTATTATATTTAAAGATAATTCCCTGACAAATCAAATGCAATAATTATCTAATCTTACGAGTTTCGTGTATTCTTTTTGTATAGCTTGTGGTGCTCCCATTTACAGAATTGGGAAATATTCAAAGATTTTTATATTCAGACCATTTTTGACAACGAAATATAATTTATGCGACCATTTATAAATAAGTTTAATTTTCAGTAAATAACTATTGTAATTTCGTAATTTCAAATTTAGAGGGGGAGAATATTATGATTGCACACCGTACGAGAGCTCAACTTAAAACCGAGGTTAAAAATTTACTTCGGAGTAATTGGAAAAAGGCAATTTTGCTTTATCTGATTCCCTTAATTATCTTTGCTACAACTGCTGCGTATAACGACGGGCGAATGCATGTCAGCGCTCAATACGACATTAACAGTTTTGCATCTTTTGCGAGATTTAGTTCTTCATTTGGAATCATCAGTTTTCTCATTAGTTTGGTTTTCTTACTAATTAATCAATCAGCTAATTTTAGAGCTTTAGACTGGATGGACGACAAATCGCTTGAGTTCGACCCAATTAAAAGCAATTTCACTTACTTTAGAAGTCCTGACTGGTGGCAATTGATTTTCATTTATGTCATTACTAGTCTCTTCACCTTACTTTGGTCACTGTTGTTAATTATCCCTGGAATCGTCAAGGCTATCGGCTATTCACAGACTTACCTGATTTACAAAGATCTCAACGACCGTGGTTTGACCGATGGATTTTCATTGACGACTTATATTACAAAAAGTCAGCAATTGATGATGGGCAATAAATGGCGCTATTTCATATTACAATTGAGTTTCATCGGTTGGTGGATTCTCGGATTCATCACTTTAGGAATCGGATTTATCTGGATTTTTCCATACTATAAGCTGACTATGGTGAACTTTTATCGTGATTTAGTTGAAAAAAACGCTGACTATCTTTAAGGTTGCCGTCTCCGGTTGTCAGATATTTCGCCTGCTGTGAGGACCGGCATGAGCCAAAATGCGGTCTCGTGCCTCGCTTTGAAGCCTTGCAAAGTACCGCAAGTCTCCAAAGTCGCCCTGTTGTATAAGGCCTATCGTCCTTATACAACCTTCACTGCTGGTGAATATCTGACAACCTCCGACTAAATTATTTTTACTTTGAATTTTAAATTAAAGTTCTAAATAAAAGTGCCAAGCAATTCCATTTTGGATTGCTTGGCACTTTTTAGTCCATACTAACGAGCATTGCTAATTAAGTATGCGAGATTTTTATATCAATTACACTCAATTACTACGGATTAATTAGTCGTAAGAGCTGGGAAATATTTGGATGCCGTGGTTCGAGACCGTATTTTGGCTCGGACCGTTCCACACAGCTTGAGAATATTTCCCAGCTCTGGAGACGGCACCTTATTCCACAATTGCGTACAAATCGGCGTTATGAAATTTTCCGTCAGAGTAAATCTCGTCTTTTAATTGGCCCTCTAAAACAAAGCCAACTTTTTTAGCCACTGCATTACTGGCCACATTGACGCGTTCAGCCAGCAATTTAATCTTATGTAATCCCAATTCATCAAATCCAATTGACAATAATTTTTCCAAACAGTCCGTCATAACGCCGTTACCCTGATACTCGCCACCAAGCCAATAGCCGACCTCAGCGTGTTGGTTAGCTCGGTCAATATTATGAAGGTCAATCATCCCTACTGCTTTGCCATCAATGATAATACTGGCATTCCAAAGCTTTTGGTCTTCCATTCTCTCCTGGCAATAGGTTAAAAATTTGCGCTCATCTTCAACTGATCTCGTTGCATCGCCCCAAGGCATAAACTTAGCCAACTGTGGACGTGTCTTCTCAATCTGCTCATAGAGACTTTCTGCATCAGCTGGATCAACTAAACGCAATTTAACATTTTCCCGAACTGACCATTCATCCATAACATCACCGCCATTACTTATTTTGTATAACGGTATACCACATCATGCAATAACTGTACAACTGGAACTTGGGCTTTATCGTTATAGTATTTGGCAAATCTATCATCTGCTAAATACATATCGACCAATCCTCGGTGAGCTTTGGAATTATACTTTGACCAAGTGAATTCTAACCACTGTTTATGCTCTTGATAAATCTGGGCAGCTAATTCAGAATCCAAATCTGGGTGCTGTTTTAACTCAACCAAATTCGTAATCAATTGCTTTTCAAGTTCTTTCATCTTTTCAAAGTCACTTTCACTCAAGTTCGCATATTTTTGATTGGACTTTTTGACTGTCTCTTCGCCGTATTGCTCACGAATCTCTTGTCCAAATTTAGTCTCATTTTCTGAAAGTTGCTTTTGCTTAAATGCTTGAAATTTTTCTGTATCTGTCATTTTTATTTCCCCTCGATAATCCTTTATTGTTTTTTCAATGCTTGTTAGGAGCGTATTGATTTCTTTTTGCTTAGCTTGCAACAGTTGTTGCTGCTCAATTAATGCCTGTATCCTCGAAAAATCTGGATCGTCCAAAAGTTGCTTTATCTTACTTAATGGAAAGTCCAGCGAACGGTAAAACATAATTTGCTGTAATTTATTTACATTTTTTTCATCATAAATTCGGTAATTATTTTCATTAACCTCATTCGGCTTTAACAAACTTATTTGATCGTAATATCTCAAGGTACGCGTACTGATACCGGCTAATTCTGCTAATTTTTTTATTGTATATTTCATAAATATTTCTCCTAACAAAATGCATTTTAAAGGTTTACGTAGCGTCAAGGTCAAGTAAAACTAGTAGAAATTGCCACCTTTTTTCAGGATTCCTGTTAATATAGGGATTAACAATTATTAGGTGGGTGACTATATTGAATGAATTTACTCAAGTTTTAACTATCGCTGGTTCCGACTCTGACGGAAGTGCCGGAGCACAAGCTGACTTAAAAACATTTATGGCCTGTGGTACTTATGGAATGTCCGTTCTTACTGCTGCTGTTGCTGGTAACTCATACGGCATTCACGATAGCGTAAATATGCCAGTTAGTTTTATCCAAAGTCAAATCAAAGATATCAAAGATGACTTCAAAGTTTCTGCTTTTAAAACTGGTATGTTATCTGATTCAGAAATTATTCACACCGTAGCTGACGCTATTAAAGACAAGCCTTTCGGTACATTCGTACTTGACCCTGTTATCATCACTAAGCATGGGGCAATGTTGCTTGAAGCTGAAGCTTATCAAACTCTAATCGATGAATTATTCCCTCTTGCTGATTTAATTACTCCTAATTTTTACGAAGCCAAGAAACTTTCTGGACTAGAATTAGAAAATAGAGAAGAAATTATTAAGGCTGCACATAAATTACGCAAATTGGGACCAAAAAATATTATGATAAAGGGTGAACATAGCGACGACTCAATTTCCGAAGTTGAAGACTACGTTCTACTAGAAGATGGTCAATCATTCTGGATCTCTGAACCTTATGTCAAAACTGATCACATCAATGGTACTGGTGATACTTTGTCATCATGTATCGTTGCTGAAGTTGCTAAAGGCAAGAGCATGGAAGATGCCATTAAGATTGCAAAAACATTTACTTACAATGCTATTAGACATGAAATCGCAGTAGGCCATAAATATGGTCCTATTAACCATTTTATAAAGGATGATATACAATAGTATTTGTTAGTAAAATTTGGAGGTTTATCTATGGTAAGAATAACGAAAATTTCTGCCGGAATTTTATTACTTATACTATCAATTGTGTTAATGATCAAAGCAGGTTTTGAAGGATTCATCGCGGCGCTAGTGGGAACTGGTGCTATTGGTGGAGCAGCAGGAATTCTAATGGCTATTACCTATATTATTGCTGCCGCTATTTATATTTTAACCAACCGAACATACAGCATCGTGCCCGACATCGTGGGATTTGTCATCCTTATCCTCGGTGGTTTGATGGGATTATTCAACGCCAGTATGCCCGGAGCGGGATTCTTAAAAATTTGGGCTTGGGTCGGCATCATCATTGGTGCAATCGACTTGATCATTGTTATTGTCGATATGATTATGAATCCAGTTTCTGACGAAGAGCCGGAAGAACCAGAACAGTTCGACAATAATAATCAATTTGCTAATCAGCAGAATAATCAGTTTAATCAACCACAGTTCGACCAACAAAATCAATTCAATCAACAACCAAATTATGGCTACAATCCTTATCAAAATAGCAACCAAGGTTTCAATCCAAACCAAGGTCAACCAAATAATCAGTTCAATCAACCGAACCAATTTAATCCGCAACAAAATCAATTTAACCAACAACCACAAAGTAATCGTCAACCTATGAATCAACAGCCTATGAATCAAAATGGCAATTTCAATAACGGTAACTTTAATCAACAACAACCTAACAATAATCGCATGAATAATGGCTATAATAATCAAGGCCAATTTCCAAATCAACCAATGGGTCAACAGCCTATGAATCAGCAACAACCAATGAACCAAAGACGAGGCAATTTCCAACAACCTCAAGCAAACAATCAATTTAATAACCCTAACCAATACAACAATGGTCAAGGTCAATTCAATCAACAAAATCAAAACTACACTCAAAACAATCAAGGATTCAATCAGCAACAAGACCAACAACCTAGAGGATTCAACAATCCTAATCAAGGCAATCAACAGTTTGGTCAAGGAAACCAGATGCAATTAGGCGCCCCACAACAAAATCCTAATGCACAGAATCCCAATATGAACCGTTCAAGAAGTCGTAGTCATCACTAAAGATGGCAAAAAAAGTCGCCCTCAATTAGAGGACGGCTTTTTTTGTATTCCTTTGCTTTATAAAAAGTTCTATATCTAAAATGTCCGAATTTTCATTCTTATTTTGAAATAACTAAAACGAATTTTTTATATACCTTTTGTATATAAAATCCAATCTATAATCTAACCAAACTGACTCATTAACAACTAAAATAAAAGCCAATAAACTAGCCTCCTGTTGGGAGTGATTTTCACCAACTATGGATGTGGAATTAGGGCTTTAACCCTTACTCCACCGGGCGAATTTTGAGACGCGGGCTTCGGCTCAAAAGCGAGGCTCGAGACCGCACCTCAGGCTCGGACCGGTCCTCATAGCAGGCGAAAAATCACTCCCATTCGGAGGCGGCATATTTCAATAAAAAATCCGCTATAATTTATAACTATTTTTCTAAATTGGCAACCTTTTCATTTTCGTAAAATATCTTTATGAATAATGGTGCGAAAAAAACTTTAAAACGGTTATATTCTATATGTAAGATCAATATATAGAATTATCGCTATTTTTAGACAAGTTACATTCTAGAACAACTCCTAATCGCCGTGATTACTAACTTTTGGGAGCTTTGGAAACCTTTTTTTCACAAGTGTAATTGTTGCGAAATATTTTAATTAATCATATGATAAATCTGTATATAAATAGGGTTTTAATTAATATGTTTTAAGGAGGTCATTACCATGCTCAGTGTTGGTTTAAGCATTGTCTCTTTGGCACGTTTTCAATTTGCTATGACGACTGTCTTCCATTTCTTCTTTGTTCCATTTTCAATCGGAATGGGCTTTCTAGTTGCCATCATGGAAACTATTTACGCTGTCAAAAAAGATAAAGTTTACTTAGATATGGCAAAGTTCTGGGGAAAGATTTTTCTTCTGAGTTTTGCTGTTGGTATTGTTACTGGTATCATTCAAGAATTCCAATTCGGTATGAATTGGTCCGAATACTCACGTTTCATGGGTGATGTTTTCGGTGCTCCACTAGCTATTGAAGCATTGTTGGCATTCTTCATTGAATCTGTCTTCATCGGTATTTGGATGTTTACTTGGGATCGTTTCAAACCAGGGGTTCATGCCTTTATGATTTGGATGACTTCAATTGGTACAATGTTGTCAGCTATTTGGATTTTGGCTGCTAACAGTTTCATGCAACATCCCACAGGTTTCAAGATTAATAACGTAACTGGTCGTGTGCAATTGACAGACTTCGGTGCTGTGATTTCCAATCCACAACTTTGGAGAGTCTTCCCACACGTTATCATCGCTGCCTTTATGACTGCGGCTGTTGTTATCACAGGTATGAGTGCTTATGGACTATTGCGCAAGAAGAAAGCTGAAAATCATTTCTTCAAAACATCCCTACGCTTTGGTCTTTGGGCAAGTTTAATTTTCGCTATTTTATCCGCTGGTGCCGGAGATCTTCAGACTCAACAAATCATCAAAGATCAACCAATGAAATTTGCTGCTACTGAAGGTGTTTACGAAGACACCAAAGACCCAGCTCCTTGGACAGTTGTTGAATTGATCAATGCCAAGGACCACAAGGCAAGCGGTCAAATCGAAGTTCCTGGCGTCTTAAGTATCTTGGCATATCACAAACTCAGTGGTTCTGTTAAAGGTATGAACACCATCAACAAAGAAATGCATGCTAAATATGACAAACAATTTGGTAAGAACATGGACTACTATGTCCCACCTAAGACTCTATTCTGGAGTTTCAGAGTTATGACAGGTATCGATGCTTTGATCATGTTAGTCGCATTTGTCGGTTTGATTTTCTCACGCAAGAAGAAAGATACAATTGAAAGTCACAAGTGGATGCTTGTAGTCTTAGGACTCTGCATTTGGGTTCCATTTATCGGTAATTCAGCCGGTTGGTTCATTACTGAATTTGGTCGTTACCCATGGATTGTTTACGGACTATTCACAATTGCTCAAGCTGTTTCTCCAACTTCAACTGTTGCTACATTGCTATTCAGTAATATCATTTACTTCTTGCTCTTCACACTTTTGGGTGGCGTTATGATTGCTTATTCAAGACAGACTCTTCACCACGGACCATATTATGAAGAAGCTGACTCCAAGCAAAACGTCGATCCATTTGCAAAGGAGGCGTTTGGAAAATGACACTCAGCACATTATGGTTTATCGTAATCGGACTTCTATTTTCCATCTTTCTATTCTTGGAAGGATTTGATTTCGGTGTCGGCATGTCAACTAGATTTCTAGCTAGAGACGACTCTGAAAGGGCTGCTATCATGTCATCAATCGGACCCCACTGGGACGGTAATGAAACATGGTTAGTTACAGCTGGTGGTGCCATGTTTGCTTCATTGCCAATGTGGTACGCTTCACTATTCTCAGGTTATTACATCTTATTCTTACTTGTTTTGGTCGGTTTGATTTTACGTGGAGTTTCCTTTGAATTCCACAAGCACGCTGAAACAAGCACCGGTAAAAACCTTTGGATGTGGTCATTTTTCATTGGTAGTATCTTGCCACCATTCTTCCTATGTATGATTCTTTTGAGTATGGTTCAAGGTATTCCAATGAACGCTAATGGCGACGCCTTTCCAAAATTCTTCGACGTAGTTAACTTGTTATCTGTTGTCGGAGGTGTTGCTGGCGTCTTGCTTTCATTAGTTCACGGTTTAAACTTCATCAGATTAAGACTTGCTGGCCCATTGCGTGATCGGGCTCGCAATTTAAATAAAATTCTTTACCCAATTCTCTTCCTTGGCGAAGTAGTCTTTGCGGTACTTGTTTTCTTCCAAACAGACTTCTTTACTAAGAGATTTGCCTCATCACTCATCATCACAGCCCTAATTGTTTTATTCTCACTATTAGGCTACTATGGAGTCCTAAAGAATAGAGAAGGCTGGAGCTTTGCTGGTAGTGGATTATCACTAAGTATGGTCATTGTTCTATTGTTCAACGGACTATTCCCTCGTGTAATGATTGCTACTAACCCCGCACACAGTATTTTGATCAAAAACGCTGCTAACTCACAATACACGTTAACGATTATGACAATTGTGGCATGTATCTTGGTACCAATTGTGGCTATCTACTTCATTTGGTCATACTCTCTATTTACAAAGAGAATAAATCCAAGAGAGAATACGGTGAAATATTAATGATAGATAAGCGATTATTTCGCTTACCTGGAACAAAAAAACTACTTCTAGTGCTTGCAGGATTAACTCTCTTGCAAGCATTTGTTGTTTTATTCCAAGGTAAGTATTTAGCAGAAGCATTAGTTAATTCATGGGAACAAAAGTCATTGCAAACAATCATCTATCCAATGGTTCTTTTTGCGATAGCTTTTATCCTGCGACACCTCTTTAATTTGATCAATACTAAAATAGTTGAAAACTATGCGGGCAAAACTTCAGAAAATATTCGTTCACAACTATTGGAGAAGGTCTATAACGCCGGTCCAGAAATGATTTCTGAAGAAGGTACTGGTAATTTGGTAACTTCCTCACTGGACGGTATCGACCTTGTCGAAAATTACTTCAAATTGATTTTTACCAAGTTGATGAACATGTCAATTATTCCCCCAGTCCTGCTGATTTACATTTACACTCAAAATATTGCCTCAGGAATCACTTTGACGATTATCGTGCCATTAGTAATCCTCTTTATGATCATCCTAGGACTCGCTGCACAGTCAAAAGCTGATGCTCAGTATAAACAGTACACAATTCTTTCAAATCACTTCTTAGACGCTCTTAGAGGCTTACCAACGTTAAAGATGTTGGGACTAAGTAAGCGCTATGCTAAAAATATTTACACAGTCAGTGACGAATATCGTCGTCGGACAATGAATACTTTGCGGATTGCGATTCTTTCGACTTTTGCCTTAGATTGGTTGACAACTTTAGGAATCGCCGTCTTGGCTGTCTTTCTAGGCTTGGGACTAATTAATAACAGTTTCCCCCTCTTCCCTGCCTTAGTTACCTTGATTTTGGCACCAGAATACTTTTTGCCATTACGCGATTTTTCAAACGATTATCACGCTACTTTGAATGGTAAAAATGCCTTGAATTCTATTTTTGAAATATTAGATTGTCCTAGTGCCGCTAAAAATGACACACTAAAAGACTTCACTTGGGATAAAGATTCTCAAGTTGAACTAAACAACCTTCAATTCACTTACAAAGGTGTCGGTGAAAAAGAAGTCAGTCTCGATATTGACCAGCTCAAGTTATCTGGCTATCACCGTATCGGCGTTATAGGAAAATCTGGTTCTGGTAAAACAACCTTGATTCGGGCGATTGGTGGCTTCTTAGTTCCTGATAGTGCTGACATCAAAATCAACCAACAATCAGTTCCTAACTTCAAACAACAAAATTGGCAAAATAAGCTGACATTCTTACCACAATCTCCATATCTATTTGCTGGCTCAATTGCTGAAAATATTGCCTTCTATCGTCCTAAAGCTTCATTGGATGACATCAAAAAAGCCGCACATGCGGCCGGTTTAGACGATTTTCTCAAGGTCTTACCTGAAGGTTATGACACCAAAATTGGTGAAGGTGGACGTGGTATTTCTGGTGGTCAGCAACAAAGAATCATGTTGGCTCGTGCCTTTCTAGCAGATGATCGCCATGTCTTAATTTTTGACGAACCAACTGCCCATTTGGATATTGAAACAGAGTATGCCTTGAAGAAACCAATGGAGAAATTATTCCAAGATCACTTGGTTATCTTCGCCACACACCGACTTCACTGGATCAACGAAATGGATTACGTTATCGTTATGGATAATAGTCAAATTGCTGAACAAGGTACACCTGACAAGCTTCGTGACCATAACGGTGCCTTTTCACAACTAATCAACAATATGCGAGGTGATCAACTATGAATTTCTTCAAGACATTCAAACATGACACTTGGGTTAAACCCTATATCAAGCAATACAAGGGATTGTTGATCACTGCCCTATTATTGGGACTGTTGACGTCATTCTGTGCAGCCGCATTAATGTTTACTTCTGGCTACACAATTGACAAAGCTGCCACACATCCAATCAATATCTTGTTAATCTACATTCCCATCTTACTGACACGTGCCTTTGGTATTGGTCGTCCAGTTTTCAAATATCTCGAACGACTTAAGAGTCACAACTGGGTTTTACGTGTTACATCAGATTTGAGAACGCGACTATACAAAACTTTGGAAAGTGACGCCTCATTTTTCTCTGAACATCATAAAACTGGTGACATCATGGGACTGCTTTCTGAAGATATCAGTCACCTACAAAATTTATATTTAAGAACTATTTTTCCAACTGTTATCTCATATCTTTTAACAATCATTGCTTCAATCGCCTTAGGAATCTTCAATCCATCCTTTGGATTCTTTGTTTTCCTACTGCTATTTATTGAAGTATTTCTTGTTCCATTATTCTCAGTCTCCATTGAGAGTGCCCGCCGTTCTTATCAAAAATCAGTCAAAAGTGACCTGTATATTCAATTGACCGATAACATCATGGGTGTCGACGATTGGGTGATTTCTGGTCGTAAAGCTGACTTTAAAAATTTAACTTCACAAAATATTGCCAATCTAGATAAATCCAAGAATAAATCAAAATCTTTTCGTCGAAACCGTGACTTCGGTTTACAATTGATTTTTGCGGTGCTTGTCATCTGTTTCCTAATCTTTACCAATCTAACGATGACCAATGGACAAGAGCAGGCTAATTTCGTCTCAGCGGTCGTCTTAGCCATTTTCCCACTGTCCGATACAATCATTCCTGTCAGTCAGGGATTCGAGGAGTGGCCTCAATATAGAGACTCTATCGAGCGTTTAAATACTATCAAACCAATTCCCAATAATTTGCCCAAGCAAGTTACTTTGAATCCAAAAGATTTCGAATCAATTTCAGTTGATAATATTACTTTTGAATACGATTCAAACTCACCAATTTTAATCAAGAATTTCTCACAAACAATTAAAAAAGGTGAAAAATTAGCCTTACTTGGTCCCAGCGGTATTGGTAAAACTACTATTCTACAGTTGATTCTAGGGGACCTCTCACCACAACAAGGCCAAATTAGAATCAATGACTTGGATATTTCACAAATCCAAGAGAAGCGCGAAAGTATCTTCTCAGTCTTGAATCAAAAACCATTCTTATTCAATACGACATTGCTGAATAATGTCCGTTTAGGTAACGAACACAAGTCTGATGCCGAAGTTAAAAAAGCTATCGAGCGTGTTGGTTTAAAGCCATTAGTTGAATCCTTACCTGACAAATACAATACAATTGTCGGCGAAAATGGATCACGTTTTTCTGGTGGTGAACAAGAACGGATTGCGTTAGCGAGAATCTTATTGCAAGATGCACCAATCGTCCTATTGGATGAACCTACTGTTGGACTCGATCCAATCACAGAAAATGATTTACTAGAAACATTCTTCGATGTTCTAAAAGATAAAACTATTATCTGGGTCACTCACCATTTGCAAGGTATTACTCACGTTGACCACGTGGTCTTCATGAATAACGATGCCATTGAAATGGAAGGTGCTCCTGAGGAGCTTTATCAAACTAATAAACATTTCAAAGAACTCTATCAAATGGATCAAGGATATTAACCGTTATAACGTTACAATAAGTCTGACTCAGAAAATGTCAGGCTTATTTTTTTACAAAAAAAATACACGAAGGAGTCTTGTCCAACGTGTCTTTATTCAGCTATTAATGAAAAACTGCACCATTGATAATACCGATAGAACCACCCAATAATGATCCTCGCGATGATGATTGAAGTTGATTCAGAACCTTATTCTGTTCCTCACTGAAATGGTACTTCTTGGCTACTGCCATATTTTGCAGTTTGCGATTCAAATCCTGAACCGCTTCAGGAACCTGCTTATACTTTTGAGTATCCTTTTCAGGTTTATTTATCTGATTATAAGTTGCTTGAATTGCACTTTTTACAGACATATCATCCTTGGAAACAGACTTGTTCAACTTTTCTAAAAGCTCATTTATCTTGGCTAATTCAGCCATTTTCTTTTCATTACTCATTTGTTCACCTAAATCACCTAAAAGTTAACTAACTAGATTTTAGAAATATTTATGAAACACATAATACTACTAAAACTAATCATTACCAGAGCCATACTATTTAATTCGGTTGATCAGCTTCTTAACCACTGCCTTGAGTACCCTTTGACTAGTATTCTTTGGCAATTTGTCAATCTCTGTCAAAGCACGTTTGGTGTAGCCTTGGGCAATATCTTTTGCTTGATTGAGATACCCTTCGTCAACAACAATATTGGTGGCCTTTAAATCATCATCAGCTGACAATTTATCTTTCGATAAGACTTCTATCAGTTGCTTATTTCCCGCTTCCAATCCTAAAATGTAAGGGAGCGAATAAACGCCATTTTTCAAATCTTCATGTACCGGTTTACCCGTTTGCACAGAATTACTGAAATCCAAAATATCGTCGATAATTTGAAAAGCCATACCAATATCATGGCCAATACCTTTACAACGCTCAGTCAACTCCTGATTACCACCACTAACGATGGCACCCATAGTCGCACTGAGGCTGAAAAGTTCAGCTGTTTTTCCTGAAATCTCAGTTAAGTACATATCGGTTGTCGCTTTAACATTGAAGTTGATCAACATTTGGTCCAGCTCACCGATTAGGATTTTTTTCATACTTAGAGCGTTACGAAGAATGTCGTTATTATCTGCCAAATTCCGTGAAATAAGCTCAAAGTATAACGTAAATAAGTAATCTCCAGCATAGATAGCGTTACGGCGACCATATTTTGTATGAATAGTTGGTTGCGAACGGCGTAACGGTGAATCGTCGATTACATCATCGTGAATCAGTGTCGCAACATGTAATATTTCTAACGACGCTGCCAAAGGAATCAATTCGGCTGTGGTCTTTTTGTTTTCACCAAAATCACTGAACAGCAAGAAGAAGGCTGGACGTAACATCTTGCCACCAGAAGTTAAATCTATGATCATGGAACTTATGTCGAGATTATTTATTTTCACTGCTTGGTGAATGTAGTCAGTCGTTAAATCCAACTTTTCCCCGAGTTGAGGATAACTTTTCCATATTTTGTTCGCCATAAACTCTCTTCTACCCCTGTATTACTTTGTTGTATTCTAAAATAATTCTATAATAGGATTTATCAAATCTAAAGGAATGATTTTCTTGAAACCATCAGTATTTTTTGAACTTGTTGAAATTAAAGCTAAAACTGCCAGCATCTTCCCATTTATCATGGGAACTTTGTATTCATATTATCACTGGCACTCTATTAACGCTCTTGATTTGATTCTATTTTTCATCGCGATGTTTCTGTTCAATATGGCCGTTGATATCAACGACAACTATTGGGATTACAAAAATGCGACTGGTGTTGAAAGTTTCCGCCGTGATACCAACGTTATTGGTGTAAATCATTTGAATATTCACTTAATCGGTTGGATCGACTTTTCATTTACAGCCATTGCTGCCATCATCGGTTTATTCATCGTTTCTAGAACCGGCTGGCCATTGTTATTCTTGGGATTATTCTCATTTGCCGTTGGTTTCTTCTATGCTGGTGGGCCTTGGCCAATCAATCGTGGACCATTAGGCGAACTCTTCTCCGGTTTTACCATGGGTTACGTAATTTACTTGATTGCTATTTATATCAACGTTGTCAATAATCCAATCGTAATTTTAGATGCCAAGTTTTACGGTGATGCCTTGCTTTCATCGCTTCTAACAGTCTTTTCAATTTCCAATTTACTATTAGCCAACAACATAGCTGACCAAAAAGAGGACATCAATTTGGGACGTAAAACATTGGTTTATTACCTGGGTAAAGCCAACGCTATTTTCATTCTAAAATCATTATACGTCCTAGGTTATTTAGCCCTAGTTTGTTCAGTCATTCTAGGTATCCTGCCAAAAATGATGTTACTGACATTCTTAATTACACCTATAGTGTACAAAAATGCCAAAGCTTTCAGCAAGAATCCAATCAAAAAGAAAACATTCCCTTTGATTATTAAGAATCTCCTGCTGATAACTTTGACAGAGACAGTGGCCTTTATTTTAGGCGTTATATTCAATTTTTAAATTTAAAATCCTCAAGTAAGCCATCGACTTACTTGAGGATTTTTTTAGTTTTTATTTTAATTTCTATATCCGTCTAATAGTTTGGCAAAACCATAAGTATCTTGAGCAATCATCAACTCTTCGTTGGTTGGAATCGTATAGGCAGCAATCTTGGAATCGTCTGTTGTTATCTTGATTTCCTTACCACGAACTTGATTGTTCTCTGGATCAATCTTCAAGCCCATGAATTCAAAACCACTTAGGATGTCTTCACGTACTTCAGCTGAGTTTTCACCAACACCAGCAGTGAAGGCAATCACATCAAGACCACCCATTTCGGCGATATATGAACCCATGAATTTGATAATCCGATTACGATACATTTCCAAAGCTAACTTAGCTCTTTGGTTGGTATCTTCGGCTGCTTCGATATCACGCATATCTGGTGAAACGCCAGAAATACCTAACAAACCAGACTTCTTATTCAAGATATCGATCATGTCATTAATATCAGTCAAACCGAGCTTTCTCATCAAATATGGCAAGATTGAAAAGTCAATATCACCACTTCTGGAACTCATCATGATACCTGCAAGTGGTGTGAATCCCATCGAAATATCGTAAGCTTTACCATTCTTAATTGCACTAATTGAAGCGCCGCTACCCAAATGTAAAACGATAACGTTCTTGTCTTGAATCCCACCATCGACAATTTTATCAAGGCGTTGCGCGATATAACGGTGACTTGTTCCATGAGCACCATAACGGCGTGCGTGATATTTTTTGTAATCATCCATATCGATACTATACATGTAATTTTCTTCAGGAATATCGACGAAGAAGGATGTATCAAAGACAGCGACCTGAATAGCCTTAGGAACCAACTTTTTAAAGACATTGATGTAATATGCTTCAACTTTGTTGTGTAACGGTGCATATTCGGCTAAATCTTCGATTTTTTGTAAGTTTTCTTCTGTAACGATTTCCGACTTTTTAAACTCTTCACCACCGGCAACGACACGATGACCAAAAGCGACAATATCTTCGAACCGATCGATGATATTCATATCCTTGAGCGCATCCAGAATTGACAAAACGGCAATATCATTAGATTTGATAGCTTCTTCATGCTCAATTTTTTTACCGTTATACTTCAGTTTGAACACAGCCTTAGGACTACCCAAGCGATCGATCATACCGGAAGCGATTGTTGTTTTTTCAGGCATTTCAAAAAGTTTCCACTTCAAGGTTGAACTACCTGCGTTTATAGCCATAATCTTCATACAAAAACTCTCCTTTTTTGGTCTAGGTATTCTCTTCAAATAGCTTTGTACCAGACTTTACACTGATATGAAAAAATGCTACTCTTTAGTAACTATTATAAGTCTTTTTATGGGGGAATTCATTCGTGAAATTTTTAGACATGTTACGCAAAATTGATGAGAAACCAGAGCAATCCGCAACGCCTGCTCCTGACTCTCCTAAAAAGGCCGAAACTTCTGAGCAGAACGCTACGAAATCGACCGCTAATCAGCCAGATTCCACTCCTGCTGAAAAGAAAGAGGAGAAATTACCTGTGACTGTTCATGATAAGCGTATCAATATTGAAGAGCAAATGAACGGACTTTCTCATCAATATGCACAACTACGCAATGATCTTAAAACGAACCTTTTCACTGAAAAGGATGATTTTGAAGCTAAGAAAGCTACACTTGATAAATATCTTAGAACTCTTAAGCGTGACGAAAAAGAGTCTAACGATAAGCTTGCCGATACAAAAGCCCAAAACGATGATGCTGCTAAAGAGCACCTCGCTAGTGTAAATGCCGATCGTAAGGAACAAGAAGAAAATCTTGCTAAATTACAATCTGAACTAAACGAATTAAATTCCGAAATTAATACTAAGACTGCTAAATTAGAATCACTCCAAAATGAACTTGCTCAAAACGAAAAATCTGAAACTGACATGTCTACTTCAATCAAAGAAGAAAAAGACTTACAAAAAATGCTTGCTTTGATGGAAGACCAAAAGAATTCTATCAACACGCTTTATGACGAAAGAAAAACTCTCAAGGGTCAAATCAATGATGCCCAAGAAAATATCACTAAACTAAACGGCGACGCTGATGATTTAAACAGCAACATCAGTGAAGTTAACTCACAAATCAATAACTTCAAACAAGAAGCTAACGAAATTGAAGACAAGATGAAGAGTGACCACAATTTCCGTATCGAAACAATTGCCGGATTGGAACGTCACATTCAAAGTCTTGGCGAAGAACACTCGAAGATTGATGGCGAATTGAAAGAACTCAATGACAACATTGCTTACATCAGCAAGTATATCAAAGATGTTTTTCACTCAGCTTACCTAGTTCGTGACGTTTATCTCGACAAAGACAAAGAATTTTATGTTGCTGCCGATAATTTCGATTCTGATGCCGCTCAAAACGACCTCTTCGGAATGATCAGCTATTTGGAAACAAAACTTCAAAAACCAGTTACCGTAGTTTCAACTTTCTACAATAACCACATTCACGAAGTTATCGATGCCAAGGCTAAAGCTGAACATCTACCAATTCCAAACGTTGTCAATCTCTTCGATCAACTACAAACAAGTCCTAACCCTACCGATAAGAAGGTTGCCATTCCAGCAAACGAAAGTTGGGTTACTAGAACTGACGTTGAATCACAAGATACTTTCATCTACGATCAAAAACAAACTTTGTTAATGACTGTTGAATACTTTGGCAAACAAATCGACCGTATCAACTATTACAAGAACGATCAAATCGTTAAAACTAACATCTATAACGGTGACGGCCAATTGTCATCAACTCAAAACTTTAACAAGAACAAAGAATTATCTGAACAAAACTTCTACAGAACTGATGGTTCAATCGTTCTAACTGTAATCTTTGAAAAGAACAATCCTGTCAGTTACCAACTATTCGACAAGAATGGTCTTCTAGAACACGACTTCAACGAAAAATCAGAGCTTATCACATGGTGGTTGAAGAGTATCTCTCCAAATACTGAAAATGCAGTCTTCGTTGGCAACAATTCCGACTTGCTATATCAACTCATTATGAGCGTTAACAGCATTTCTAGCGACGATACAATTCGTCTATTACAAGATGTTGTTAAGAACATTGATGCAGTAATTGATTTACTCGATAAGAACAGCGATATCAAGGACATTTTCGTTCAAACAGATGACGATCTTCACGAAATTGAGAATAAGACAAACCGCGATATTAGTGTTAGTGTTATTAACACATCAAGTAATGGTATGTTATCTCTTCCAGAATCGTTAAAAATTTAATTAAAAACGCTCATTCGTGAGTGTTTTTTTATAATTAATGTGAAAGTGAAAGAATCTATGAAAACTATATCTCTTATCGTTCCGTGTTTTAATGAAGAAGAAACGATTAACATTTACTATGACGCTATGACTAAACTCAAGGAAGAAACTAACAAGTTTAAACTTGAATATTGGTTTATCGATGATGGATCAAAAGATCGCACTTATTCAATTCTCAAAGATTTACAAAAAAACCACAGTGACGAGGTTCATTTCATTTCCTTCTCACGTAATTTTGGTAAAGAAGCTGCTTTATATGCAGGTTTGAATGAAGTAACTGGTGAGTATACTGCCGTTATGGATGTCGACCTTCAAGATCCTCCTGAAATGTTGCCCGAAATGTTCGATATGCTTGAAGCTGAAGATAGTGAATATGATTGTGTCGGAACAGCCCGTATGGACCGTGAAGGCGAAAATAAGATTATCTCTTTCTTCTCAGAAGGCTTCTACAAAGTAATCAATAAGATGTCACAAACAAAAATTATTCCTGGTGCTAGAGATTATCGTCTTATGACAAGACAAATGGTCGAAGCCATCAAATCAATGACTGAGTACAATCGTTTTTCAAAGGGTATTTTTAGTTGGGTCGGTTTTAAAACTAAGTATCTACCTTACAAGAACCGCGAACGTTCAGCCGGAACTACTTCATGGAACTTCTGGAAACTTTTCAAATACGCTATTACCGGTATTGTTGATTTTTCCGAAGGTCCACTAATGTTTGCCACATGGATGGGAACAATTTTCTCCATTACATCAATCGTTGCAATTATCGCTATCATTATCAGAAAGTTCGTCAATCCCCTCAGCAGCGTCAATGGCTGGGCCTCACTTGTCTCAATCGTTCTGTTAATTGGTGGAATTCAATTGCTCAGTATTGGTATTTTGGGAGAATATATCGGAAAGATTTTCTTGGAAGTTAAGAAGCGTCCAATTTATATCGTTAAAGATAAAAAATAACTGCAGAGTTGATTTGCCGGTGATTTTCGGTGGATCAACTTTTTTTATACATATGCCGCCGGAGGTTGTCAGTAATATAGTCCGCTGTGGGGACCGGTACGAGCCAGAGTACGGTCTCGCACCTCGACTTGAAGCCTTGCAAAACCAGCAAGTCTCCAAGATCGTCCCGTGGTGTAATGGCTGAAGCCATAACGCCACCTCCACTGCTGGACTATATTACTGACAACCTTCGGCTAGTGTATTCTTTAATGACATAACAGTATTTGATTCCTTTATTAATACCATTTCATTAATTTAATGATATTCATTTTTAATAAACTACAGATTCAGAATTGGTATAATTAGTTTTAAAGCTCCATATATTTATTCGCGTTAAAAATTATCAACGCTGATACGTTAGTTGGAAGTTTCCAGAGTATCTAACTAGATTTCAAACACTAAAAATAAACTAGTTGGAAGAGCTGAGAGTATTCATCTGCCGCGAAAGTGGCGTTATGGCTTTAGCCATTACACCACCGGGCGAGCTGGAGACTTTCCGGTTTTTGGAAAGGCTTCAACCGAGGTTCGAGACCGCACCGTGGCTCGTACCGTACCGCGCAGCAGAATGAATACTCTCAGCTCTGGAAACAGCATACTTCAATAAACTTTCAACTTTTAGTCAGATTCATTTGACATTATCGCATGATAAACGATTTACATTAATATATAATGGTATACGAATAGACCAAGGGATGGATTAAAAATGAACGTACGTGATAAACAAGCCGAAAATACTAAGAATGCAATTTTAAAAGTCGCTGCTGAAATGTTTTTATCACAGGGATATCAAGCTACATCAACACGTAAAATTGCTCAAGAACTCAACATTACTCAACCTAATATGTATCACTACTACAAAAATAAAAAGGTTCTGTATGTGAAAGCCATCGAATACGCTGTCAGTGGTTTCAGTGAAAATTTGCTGGCTGAATATAAGAGTCACAAGGATTTGCCTTTCGAAGAATTATTACTCTATATGTCCCAATATATGATTGGAAACTTTCGAATTAATTACTTCGTTATGCGTAACGATATCGAAAATTTCTTTACTGATGAGGAACGTCGAGATCTCAGCAAGAACTGGGATGGCGGTTATTATAAAGTCCTCTTCAACGTTTTCCAATCGCACAAAAGTGAACTCCGTTCTGATTTAGCAATTCCTGTTCAAGTCGGAACTTTTTTGACAATGTTACTCCCTTACATTGAATATAACGATGCCAAAAGGAAGCGTAATATTGCTAATCTAAAAACGGTTATCAATATTTTCATCAATGGCATTAAGAAAGAATAGGAGTTTGCCATGGAATTTATAACCCTTTTAGCACTAATGCTCTTTTTAACTTTAATCGTCAGTCACGTTTTCAACCGTTTGAACTTACCTGCTGTTGTAGGTCAGTTGATTCTAGGGGTTATTCTCGGTAAAGGTGTTCTGAATATTGTTAAACCAACACATGAGGTCGAATTATTTGCGGATATCGGCGTTATACTGCTGATGTTTATTGCTGGTTTGGAAAGTGATCTGAAACTATTACGCAAGCACCTGATACCCAGTATCAATGTGGCCATCTCTGGAGTTATTTTACCGGTCGCATTAACCTTGGGAACGGCTTTGATTTTTGGCATTAATGTCAAAGAAAGTATTTTCATGTCCGTCGTTTTCGCCGCTACATCCGTTTCAATCTCAGTTGAAGTTTTGAAAAGTTTGAATTACCTATCAAGTACTTCCGGAACCGTTATTCTCGGTGCCGCTGTTGCCGATGATATCTTAGCAATTTCCATTTTGAGCGTTATGTCCGGAACATTAACTGGGGACTTTTCACTCAAAAAAATCCTATTATTACTAGCTATGTGGATTTTCTTCGGCGTTTTAGTCGTCGTCTTGCACAAGTGGGTCATCCCTGATTTGATGAAATTGTCAGATTACGTTGAAGCGACCCATGCCAAAACCATCTTTGCCTTAGTAATCTGTTTTATCATGGCATTCGTTGCCGATAAAGTTCAGTTAGACTCCGTTTTAGGTGCATTCGTTGCCGGAATTGCCGTTTCAAATGCTTCCGATTATGACGAACAAGTCAGTCGCAATATCGAATTAATTGGTTATTCTGTCTTTATTCCTATTTTCTTTATTAGCATTGGTCTCAATCTTGAATTCGATAACTTTCTACGCGACTTCTGGCTAATTGTCTTGTTTACATTAACTGGAATTATTGGAAAACTATTTGGTGCCGGTTTTGGAGCTCGAATATCCGGCTTCAATATGAAAGATTCCTATGTCATTGGATCGGGAATGATTTCTCGTGGTGAAATGGCTTTAATCGTGGCACAAGTCGGTTATGGCGTGAAATTATTGTCTGAGGAATATTATTCAACTGTTATTATTAGTGTTATTTTGATCACTATCATAGCTCCATTCTTCCTGAAACACTCAATTAGTAAAAATCCTTTGTAGCATATGGTTTTTAGAAACTGCTTGAAGGATATATAATGATACCGTAAACATCTTTATTTCGGAATAGAAGGAGAAGTTAATATGGCACACATTTTAGTACTAGGCGCTGGCTACGGTGGCTTGAGAGCTGCTCGTGATTTAGCCAAGGAAACCCCAGCAGGAACACAAATTGATTTAATTGATCAACATGAAAAACACGTTGAAAAAACAGCTTTACATACTATTGCAGCAGGAACTAACCGAGCCGATGCAGTAAGTTTCGACGTTCGTTCAGTTCTACCATCAAATGTGAACTTCATCAAAGCAACTGTTTCAAAACTAGATTTGGATAACAAAACAGTTGAGTTTTCTGACCACGAAGACATCACATATGACTATATCGTTGTTGCTTTAGGCTTCCGTTCAGAGGACTTTGGACTTGAAGGCGCCAGTGAAAATGCGTTGATTCTTCAAGATCTCCAATCTGCCCAAAATATTTACAAGACATTAAACGAAAATATCGCTAACTACAAAGAGTCACAAGACCCAGCTGACCTTTCCATCATCGTTTGTGGTGCCGGATTCACTGGTGTTGAAATTCTAGGTGAATTAGTTGATACAGTTAAAATTTTAAAAGCTAAATATGAAGTTCCAGAAATCAAAGTAACATGTCTCGAAATGGCCACAAGAATTTTGCCAATGTTCGATGAAAACTTAGCTAGTTACGCTGTTGATTACCTAGATAAGAACGGTATCAAGTTGCTAACTGGTGCTAAGATCAAGAAGATTGAGCCAAAGTCTGTTGTCTACATGGATGGCGATACTGAAAAGAGTGTTGCCGGTAGTACAATCCTTTGGACCGTTGGTGTTAGTGGTTCTGACGTCATCAAAGAATCAGGTATCGAAGCTAGAAGAAATCGTGTTATGACAACTGAATTCCTCAACCTCGAAGCTAACCCTGAAGCATACTTCATTGGTGATGACTCCGCAGTTATTCCTAATGGTGCTGAACGTCCATACCCAACAACAGGTCAATTGGCAACTGCTGAAGGTGCTGGTGCAGCATTCAATATCGCAGCCGCATTGAACGGTAAAGATTTGAAACCATTCGTTTACCACTCAATGGGAACTGTTGCTTCACTTGGTCAAAATCATGGTATCGCTGAAATCACAGACAAGAACCTCAAGTTCAAAGGTCCTATCGCCTCACTTCTAAAACATCTTTCAGCCGACCGTGGAATTATGGAAATTGCTGGTATTAAGACAGCCATTAGAAAAGGTACCATCTAATATATGTTTTTCAAAAAACTCCCGACAGGGAGTTTTTATTTTGCTTTAAATTTTATCCCAATTTATACTGAACCTGTATAACTCAAGGTGGTGTTGACTATGGCAATCAAGAAGAATCAAATTTGTATAATCTGTGGCAACCGATTCACAATTATGGAGGGCCTTTTCATCAGAGATTTAAGCGACCTCCTTAAAGGACAAGTCCTCAAAACCAATAGTTACGCGAAGGATTCCTCATTTATTTGTCTCAAGGATTTACAAAAAATCCGCATCGAACGAATGCAGACAGTTATCGACCAAGATCTCAAAATTGATCACGATATGAGTGACAAACTAAAAAAAGAAATGTCTAAGGATACTTACGTAATTACCAATATCAACGACACTATTTATGGCAAACGAACAACTGGTCAAAAGCTGGCGGATGCTGTGGCAAAATTTGGTGGTAGTTGGGGCTTTATTATCACGTTCATGATTATTTTAGTAGCATGGATGACAATCAATATTGTGCACCTGTTTGGCGTTAACTTTGATCCGTATCCATTCATACTGCTTAACCTATTTTTGAGCTGTGTGGCCGCCATACAAGCTCCTATCATCATGATGAGTCAGAACCGTCAAGCTGAACGTGACAGATTCGATTCCGAGAATGATTACAAAACAAATATGAAATCAGAAATGGAAATTCGCTTGCTTCATGAAAAACTTGATCAATTGAATGAAGTTAAATGGCCTCACATTTTGGATATCCAAAAGATGCAGATTGAAGTTCTCAGTGAAATTGAAAATGAAATTCAGTCGTTGCAGGCCAGCAATGAAAAACCTAAGGAACGAAATACTAGACATCCCAGTCGCGAAAAAAAACGAGAGTATGACAAGTCAGCTTTCGAACACTAAGTCAAAAAAGACTAGCAATCCGATTTTGGATTGCTAGTCTTTTTTGGTTTTAAGCCAATTCTAGTTCTCTAATTCCAACATCATCCTTCAAGACTTTCTTCAAACCCTGAACGATAACGATGCCGACAATTGAAACAAATACAATCGTGAAAATCACACCAAACAGTTGCAATCCCAATTGTTTTAGACCACCACCATAGAATAAGCCATTCGTTATAACGCTGCTGTTGACCGACTTAGTAGCAAATAATCCGACACAGATTGAACCGATTATCCCACTGACACCATGGCATCCGAAGATGTCGAGGTAATCATTTAAATGCAATTGATATTTTAGGTAATTCATGAAGTAGTAACTACCCACGGCTGAAATTACTCCGATAATGACCGAACCGAAAACTGTCACATACCCAGTGCCCGGCGTAATCCCAACTAACCCACAGATACTTCCGGTACAAATACCGCTGAGGGTTACCTTACTTTTGAAAAACTGTTCCAGAACTATCCAAGTTATTAGTGAAGCACAAGCAGCGACTGTGGTTGTGAAAAAGGCGTTGATAGTTTGAAAACTAACATTCAAAGCACTGCCAGCATTGAATCCGTACCATCCAAGCCATAACAAAACGGTTCCCATTAAAATCCACAGCGGATTGCCATTAGCCTGTTCGTTGTTATATTTATAAGGTTCTCGTAATGTGATTGCCAAAATTAAAGCAGTGATTCCAGCATTGATATGAATAACGGTTCCACCAGCAAAATCAAGAACACCCATTTTGGCTAGAAATCCGCTCGATGACCACACGATATGAGCCAAAGGATAGTAGATCAATAAAGACCATAACGCCACAAATAAAATAATAAATCTGATTTTCACCCGACTAGCAACGGCTCCTAAGAAAAGTGCTGGCGTCAAAATGGCAAACATCATTTGAAATAGTAAATAAACTGATGTTGGTAATTTCGTCGTGCCATAAGTAGACAATAAGTCTATCCCTGACAGGAATAGGTGATGAAAGTTGCCGATTATTCCAAAATGGTCACCTTCGAAAACAGCTGGAAAGCCTATTGTGATCCACAATATACCGGCCAAACCAAACATCAGAAAACTATCGAAGAGGATCCTAGTGACATCTTTATGTGGTACAAAACCGCTGTAAAATACCGCAATCCCTGGTACCATCAACCAGACCAATATCGTTGAGATAAGCATAAATACTACATTCATAAATATCACATTCTTTTCGTATGGAGTCTTCTCTTTAATTTCGGTATTGTATTACATTTTTTATTTCATGTATACCAATATGATTTCTGAATAATCATAAACATTTTTAAATTTAACCAAAAATCTTATAATAGGCTCTGAATAAATGGTTAATCGGAGTGGCCGTCTCCAGGACTGAGCATATTTACCGGCTATGCGGACCGGATCGAGCCACAATACGGTCTCGAACCTCGGTTTGAAGCCTTACCAAAAACCGGTAAGTCTCCAAACACGCCCGGTGGTGTAATGGCTAAAGCCATAACACCACACCCACAGCGGGTAAATATGCTCAGTCCTTCCGACTTATTGATTTTTTGTTACTTAAAATAATCCAACGGAATTCAGCTCAAATGAAAATAACAACTGAACTTCATTTAAAACTACATTCAATTTCAAAAAAATCACTCTTGAGACGGCATACTTTAAACGGAAATTGTTTTAAGGAGACAAGCATGGAAAAAAGAAAGTTATCCTTATCTACCCTGGGTATGTTGATAACCCTCGGCATAGTCTATGGCGACATTGGAACTTCGCCGTTATACGTTATGAATTCCATTATCAACAGTGCTGGAACGATGGCTGATGCGAAACCTGAATACATCATCGGTAGCGTTTCGCTAATTTTCTGGACCCTAATGCTTATTACAACAATTAAATATGTTTTGATTGCCATGAAAGCCGATAACAACAAAGAAGGTGGTATTTTTGCCCTCTATGCTTTAGTAAAAGCTAAAGGTAAATGGCTTATTATTCCAGCTTTAATCGGTGGATCTGCCTTACTAGCTGACGGCACCTTAACACCCGCAGTGACCGTTACGTCAGCAATTGAAGGTATCAAAGGACAGAAATTCGGCAATTTAGTATTTTCAAATAGCCAAAACGTCGTTTTAATAATTGTAACGGTGATTCTTTTGACCATTTTTGTAATTCAAAAGTTTGGTACTGAGCGAATCGGTAAATCATTTGGCCCCATCATGCTCATCTGGTTCAGTTTTATCGGTGTCGCTGGGTTACTCAATCTGACTACTGATTTGAGCGTTTTAAGAGCCTTGTCACCTGTTTATGCCATCAAAGTTTTGTTCAGTCCCGTCAACAAGGCTGGTATTTTCATTCTCGGCAGCGTCTTTCTTGCTACGACTGGTGCAGAGGCACTTTACGCTGATATGGGTCAGGTCGGTAAACATAATATTTACGCCACATGGCCATTTGTCAGTTTGATGTTGATGTTGAATTATTTGGGCCAAGCTGCTTGGGTCATTTCTAACTATCAAAATCCGCAATACAACAAGATTTTCGGGATCAATCCTTTTTATCAAATGTTGCCTGACAAGTTTAAAATTTTTGCTATTATTATCGCTACATTAGCTGCCATCATTGCCTCACAAGCCTTAATAACTGGCTCATTCACACTGGTTCAAGAAGCCATCGGTCTAAAAATTTTGCCCAGATTAAAAGTGAAATTTCCAGGCAAAATTGAGAGTCAACTTTACATTGGAACTGTCAATTGGATGCTCTGTGCGATTACCCTCAGTGTTGTCTGGGGCTTTCGTACTTCCGACCATATGGAAGCAGCTTACGGTCTGGCAATCACTTTGACGATGCTTATGACGACTATTTTGCTGCACCAATTCTTAATTATGAAAAAGCATCCATTGTTCGCCAATATCTTTCTAGCTGCCTTCTTTGCCCTCGAAAGTCTCTTCTTACTTTCAAGTCTGATCAAGTTTGTACATGGTGGCTATGTAACGGTGATCATAACGATGGTCATTCTCTTTGTAATGATTGTTTGGTACTTTGGTAACAAGCGCCGTGATGCCTATATGGCTGAAAGTGAGAATGTTTCTCTATTGGATTTCATTCCCCAACTTGAGAAACTCAGCAAGGATGAGGGTTATCCAACTTATGCCACTAACTTGGTCTACATGCTAAAAATGGGCCCTGATTATTCCATCAAACGCTCCGTCATTTACTCAATTTTGGACCAGGACCCTAAACGTGCCAAAGTCTACTGGTTTATCACCGTCAATCAAACTGGTTCACCTTATGAGTGCACATATACCGTGGATATGATGCACACTCGAAATGTAGTCAACGTTACAATCAATCTAGGTTTCAAAAAATCACAACACGTCAATATTTACATTCGTGAGATCATCAATAGCTTGCTAAACAAGGATATTATCGACGATCAAACGCCAAATTATTCAATGGTACCAAAACGGCGCGTTGGTTCCTTCAAATTCGTCATTCAGAACCAACAATTCCAAGACTTAGGTGCCCAAGAATACATGCGCAGTATCGATCGATTGTTGATTGGTGGCCGTCTGTTGCTTCAAAATATCACTATTCCACCAACACTTTGGTATGGTTTGGAATTTAGCGATGTTGTCGAAGAGAAGGTTCCCCTCTTTCTTGGTAGCCACTATGACCAATATCTGGCTGAGAAAGAAATTAAGAACAGCGTTAAATCTAAGAACTAAAAAAGCGACCGCATACGCGATCGCTTTTTACTTTGATTCTTTCCTCATATATATTATGAAAGATTTTTAGTGTCATTACAAGACTGTTATTTAGAGATTTTACGTATTACTATTAGATACCTAATATACAGGAGGTATCGTTATGGATAATTCTTTCAAATTGGAACAAAAGCATTTAACTCTGGTTCACCAGACACTCCAAGAAACCCTTGATAGTATTGAAAAACTAATGTCAGACAACGCTAACCAGGCGAAAAATTTCAAAAAAACTGCCGGTAAAGAAACAGCGTTAAACTTTGACAGTTACGCCGACAATTTAGATACCTTCGCTGCAATTGAAACGATGAATAAGCAGATTGATTCTTTCAATAACAAGCAGACCCAACTTCAAAATACCAAATCAAGCGTGACACGTTTGTTACCGGCGCCTTATTTTGCTCGAATTGATTTGAAATACCCTGACGAAACCGAATCAATTCCCTTTTACATTGGTTCTGCAGGATTTTCACCAACACCGGAAGAACCAATGATAATCGACTGGCGTTCACCAATTGCTGACTTATATTACAACAACAAAATCGGTAAAACTCACTATCTCGCCAACGAACGAAAAATTAATGTGACGGTTGCTACTCGTAGACAATTTCTATTGCATAACGCCGTTTTAGACGATATTTTCGACACCGACGTTGCCATTCAAGACCCATTATTGGTTAAGACTTTACAAGAGAACAAAAACAGCCAGATGAGTTCGATCACTGCAACGATTCAACAGGAACAAAACGTCATTATTCGTGATACTAAAAGCACTGCTCTGCTTGTGAACGGAATTGCTGGTAGTGGTAAGACATCAGTTGTCTTGCAACGAATTGCTTATTTACTTTACCGTTACCGTGACAACCTAGTTTCAAGCGACATGTTGCTTCTAACCCCAAACACATTATTTACTAACTACATTAACCAAGTTCTTCCCAGTCTTGGTGAGGAATCGCCGTTACAAATGACCTTCAATCAACTAATGACCACGTTTATCAGTAAATCAATTTCCTTCGAATCTGAAACTAGTCACGTTCAAGAATTGGCTAGCAAGTTAGATAACTTGGCGCTAACAGCTACTGATTTCAAAAACATTAAATTGAACGATATAACTATTTTCAGTCAGGAAGATATTAAACAATTTTTCGACCAAACACCGAAAACTATGTCTTTGACTAAGCGTATAACGGCGTTATCCTCAATTTTAACAGATGAAATCGAATCAAAAATTGAGCATGATTCTAAAAATGGCAAAGTTCAAGCTGAACTATCAGACTTAACTGACTCTCAGCAAGAGAAAATCTTTGGCCGCTTAATTTCGCCTAGTTCTGATATTGCCGTTCAAAAAGCCACTAAAAAAATGTTGCTGTGGCGCAATCGCCAACTTCTGAAACAGATTGATCAAAAAGATTGGCTGAATATTGCTCAGATCATTAAATCAGCCCTGAATACCCAACAAATCAACCACTTGGACTATACTTTCACTCGTTTAAAACTATTGAATCTAGCGCAGAAACGTCTTAGATTTGTAATGATTGACGAAATCCAAGACTATTCTTTGGACCAAATATTATTCTTGTTGACCGCCTTTCCCAAAGCTCATTGGACCTTGGTAGGAGACCAATTTCAATCAATCTTAGAATCCAATCATCCTTTAACATTCACAAACTTGAAAGACTTATTTGAAGAACATAATATCACCGTTACGCAGAGAAATTTATATACTAGTTATCGTTCAAGTGGTGCTATTACAACTGCCTTTATCAAGCATGGCGCACCCGATTTACTTGAAAAAATCAATACTATTCAAACCGGCGGCAAAGAACCTGTGCACGTTGAAAATAAAGATTTCTCAGACCTAATTACTAGCCTAAGTTTACAAGTTGAATCACTTGATAAGCACGAACTTTCAGCCATCGTAACGAGTGATCTCAACCTAGCCCAAGCAATTCACGACAAAATAAAACAGACAGTTCTGGGCAACACTGCCGAGAAACTGCCTGCATCTGGAATTGTAGTTTTACCTTTAACCTTGGCCAAAGGATTGGAATTCGACAACGTCATTATTGCCGATGCTAATTCGAAATATTATCTTGATTCTCAATTTGGTGAAAATCGTATTTATACGGCTTTTTCAAGAGCTTCAAAAACACTCATTATAAATTCCGTTACTGATTAAATAGAAGTGACTATTTCAGCCCCTAAGCTATTTTGGAAGTGATCCAATGCCCAGTCATGGCCAGCTTGATTAAATGACGCTACGCCTTGTTCATGGACAACAATGTGATAATTCAAGTTGTAGGCATCGACCGCCGTATGTAGCACGCAAATATCAGTACAGACACCGACTAAATGCACGGTGTCTATTTTGCGTTCACGTAAGCGAATATCCAAATCAGTTCCCGCAAAGGCACTGTAACGGGTTTTATCAAACAGTCTAACCTTTTCATCATCGTTGTTAGTATCAAACCATTCCTTTAAACCACCATACAATTCACGCCCCCAAGTACCGCGAACATTGTGGGTCGGAAAAAGTTTTGTTTCCGGATGATAAGGATCATCAGGCTTGTGCACATCAGTTGGCAAAAGAACCCAATCACCATTCTTGTGCATCTTTTCAGCCAAATGAATAATTTCAGATTCAATCTCCTGACCAGGTTTACCGCAAGTTAAGGCACCCTTTTCAGCGACAAAATCATTCGTATAATCAATAATCAGCAACGCTTGTGAAGACATAGTAATTCCTACTTTCTTCTCATAATTTGGTTACACTACTAAAGAATAAAAGTTTATTGAAACATGCCGTTTCCAGAACTGAGAGTATTCATCTGCTGCGCGGAACGGCCCGAGCCAAAGAACGGTCTCGAACCTCGGTTGAAGCCTTGCAAAACCAGCAAGTCTCCAACACGCCCGGTGGTGTAATGGCTAAAGCCATAACGCCACTTTCGCTGCATATGAATACTCTCAGTTCTTCCAACTAATTTATTTTTTACTTATAGATAATCAAATGAAAACTTCTGATTATTTAAATAAATCAGTACTTGAGCCATTTCATATCAAACTTTCATCTTTAATACACTGAAATTATTCATGAAAACGTCAGTTATAGTCAATTTATCTGCATATTTACTTAATCATAATATTCATATAATCATTTATAATAACAGAAAATAATTAGTTGGAAAGGATGAGCATATATAACCGCTGTGGCTGTGGCGTTACGGCTTTAGCCGTTACACCACCGGGCGTGTTTGGAGACTTACCGGTCTTTGGTAAGGCTTCAAACCGAGGTTCGAGACCGCTCTTTGGCTCGGGCCGGTCCGCATAGCGGTTATATATGCTCATCCCTGGAAACGTCCAACAATAGACAATTTGACCATTAATATTTTAATCGCCCTATTAAAACAATAGTAAAAATCAGATTATGTTATAATCTCCCTAATAATTGACTAGTTAGGGGCTTGAATTTATGCATAAAGAACAACGAAAACCATTCAATCAAAAACATCTGATTTTTGCCATTATTGGTGTTGTTATCTTTGCTATTCTGTTATCATTTCTGACTCTCAAATCACCCGCTAAAAACGGCGGTGACACCAAATCTTCCAGCAATGCTCCACGAAACGAGTACAAGACAATCAGAAAAAATCTTGATAAAAAATTCAATCAAAACGGTCGAGTCGTGACTGTCAAAGAGGAACACAATATCAACGACAGCACTAGCAAACACGCCCACACAGTTATCATCGTTAAACTGACCGATACCCAGACTCAAAAGTATCTCAAAACGACTTACGAAGCCGTCCAAAATGGCCAAGCTACTGACGATCAGAAACAGTATATCTACTCCATTCAAAAAATCATTTCTGATGAAGCTAAGAAGTTAGACAACAACTATGACGTTATCCAATTCGTCTACAAGGATGGCAAGAAATACATCCCTGTAGCTAGTTCACAAAAGAACAAGTTCGTCATTCAACCAGTTAAAATTACTCAACCCAAACAAAAAGCAGCCGCTTAGGCTGCTTTTTTATTTTTGAAATCTCTTCGTTAGTTTATTTTGACTGCGTTGTAAGAGCGTTTCAGGGTCAATATCATATTTACTGCTAATCATCAAAACTTGATCCAAGACATCAGCTAATTCTTCCTCAAGATTATCTTCCAACTCAGCTGGAGTTTTCTTCGCTTCACCCGGATGGTCACGGCCAATTTCAATTGCTCGAATGGCACGGGACAGCTCTCCGACTTCCTCGGTCATAAAATTCAAATGAATAAACGTCGGATATTGATACCAACCACGAGTTTTGTAAAAATCAGTCAACCAAGCTTGGTGTTCTTTTAAATTCAAAATATTTTCTCCTCAAAGTTAGTTTTACATAAACGGATCATGCGAACCATAATAATAGCCCTCATCAAAGCCAGCATCGTAATCTGGTCTGTAACTAGGGTCACTGGGGCCTGGATGATTTTTATTGTGTCGAACGATCAACAGAATCACAAATAAAATCACTATAGCACCAACAATTATTTCGATATTATTTATAACTCTTTTGACATCAGCCATACTGGTAGATTTCAACATCTTTTTGTGCTCGGAAACAGTCACCAATTTTGGTCCCATTCGTTGGGCTAACTCAAATAATGCGGACACCTTCGTCTCAGTATCACTGGACTTCAATTTCGAACCGAGACCTTGCTGCAAACGCCAGAACATCAAATCAGTCACGTACAAACTTGCCTGCAAACTGGGATTGAAATAGACTCGATTATCCTTCAAATTCATAATCAAATAATTGTTGTCAGCCATCAGAGAGCCGCCATCTTCATAGTCCATGACCATATCGTAAAAATGGTCGTGCCCATAGAGAGCTTCCCCAGTCTTATCAACGATTGCCGAGCTTATATCGTGACGTTTTGGATACGTGCCAGTAGCTTTGACAAAACTATTAACATCGGTCGAATTATCAAAAATCAAGATATACAGTCGCTGCGGACTGACACCCGAATAAATTTGATTATTGATAGATGACAACTGACCATATTGTTCATTCGTGACGTATTCTCGATCTTCATAAACGTAATCGCCCGTGTTAGGACCGCCCATGCCTTCAGCGTGAACAACTTGCGTGGTAAAACTAATACCTAAAAATGCCACGATCAAAACTAGCAATACCCTAAGCTGTCTCATGTTTTTTCCCCCAGATTTACTATCTGATTGGATTTTATCACTATAAATTCCTGAAAAACAAACGTAACTAAGATAAATCTATTATTTTCCGCTTAAAAAAATAAACCAAGCAACCTAAATTGGATTGCTTGGTTTATTGCCTTAATGCCTAGAAGTTGAACATGCTTTGTCCCACTTTCAAATATTACTCGGCTGATTCTTCTTTTTTAACTGTTGACTCATCGAATTCAATAATCATTTTAACGACTTCTTCAGGTTTTTCCATCATAGCTAAATGACCGGCACCCTTGATGTCTTCAATCTTCAAGTCGGGAACACGACCAATTGTGGCCTTAGCGTCCTTGACACCTTTATCAGTCAAAACTTGGTCGCCCTCGCCAAAGAGTGCCAAAGTTGGAATATTGAATGAACGAAGACGTTTGTTCAAAGCCTTTTCACCCAAATAATCAACTGACATCTTTTGCAACTTCTTAGCCACTTTGTGATCAACTCTATTGGCAGCCTCATCAACTACCTTAGGGTCTTTCAAACTACTACGGTCAAAGTTTTTGTCGAAATACATCCCTGCTTTGACTGGTGACTTAGCTAGTTTGCCTAGCAATGGGATGCTTGCGACAGATGAATGTGCATCCATATCAGCGTATTTATCAGTAGCTGGTGTATTTAATAGGATTAGTTTGTTAATCGTAAAGCCACGCATTTCTGCCATGTTTACGGCAACCAAACCACCAACGCCATATCCAAAGACAACTAACTTTCTAGTTATCTTTAAACGCGCCATTGCTTCCAATAAATTCCATGCTTCTGAATCGATCGTGTAGTGATCGTTCTTAGAATTGGATGATTTACCTTGACCAAGAAGATCAAGTGCAACGATTGTTTGATATTTACTCTTTAAATAGGGAATCATGTCATTGAAATACTCAATTGAACCATTAATCCCGGGAACAAGGACGATGATGCTGTCGCTATCAACGGGACCGATTAGATTTGTATTTACACTACCCTCAGATGTAGATAATATTTTTTCCAAATTATTCTGCCTCTTTAGTTTTTTGCTCATACTAAAAATATACCTAACTTATGAAGATTTTGCATGGTTTCTAACGTTTTTTAAAATATTTTTATTTAATGAACGTATTTCATTGACAATTTTCCGAAAATGAATTAGATTGGACTAGACCAGAAAGATAGAGATGGGAGATTTAAACAATGAAGATAATTAAAGTTAAAGATACACAAATGGGTGGTAAGGAAGCCTTCAATATCGTTAAAAGCGACATCGAAAACGGCGCTAAAGTTCTTGGTTTAGCTACTGGTAGTAGCCCAATCACACTTTACAACGAAATGACAAGTAGCGACCTTGATTTTTCAAACATGACATCTGTTAACTTGGATGAATATGTTGGATTAAAACCAACTAACGAACAAAGTTACCACTACTTCATGAACGACCACCTATTCAACAAGAAACCTTTCAAGAATTCATATGTACCCGATGGTTCAAATCCTGACGCTGAAGCTGCTACATCTGCTTACGATAAGATTATTGAGGACAACCCTATCGACCTTCAAATTCTTGGTATCGGTAGAAATGGTCACATTGGTTTTAACGAACCAGGCTCACCTTTCGACGGCAAGACAAGAAAAGTTGGTTTGACAGAATCAACTATCGAAGCTAACACACGTTTCTTTGAAGATGAAAAAGACGTTCCACGTTTTGCTTACTCAATGGGTGTTGGTTCAATCATGAAAGCTAAGAAGATCATCCTTCTAGCTTACGGTGAAAACAAAGCTGACGCTATTGCTGCTACTGTTGACGGCCCTGTTACAGAAGACTGCCCAGCAAGTGCATTGCAAAATCACCCTGATGTAACACTTATCATCGATGACGCTGCCGCATCAAAACTTAAATAATTTAAATATTGATAATAATACCCCGCAGATAAATATCTGCGGGGCTTTTTTTGTAGTTTATAGGATGGGGACGTGACATAACTATTCTTGTCTTAAACATGCAGCAAAACATGGTCAGCTTTTTAGATTTCTTCAAAATGGTCATAACCAGTCTCAGGGGTTACCTTTACCTTAGGAAAATCCAAAAAGACGAATAACAAACTCATGATTAACATCAAATAACAGTACCAAACCCATGGCACGATAGCAATCGGAGAAATTTTAGCCATCCCACCGGCAACCAACAATTGACCAGCGTAAGGAATCAGTCCCTGCACATGAGTCGCGAACATTGATAAAAGTGTTGAAACTCGAGCACGGGAAAGTTTAAACTTTCGACCGATTTCGGTTGCTAAGGGTCCAACAGTAATAATTGCGATGGTGTTATTGGTTGTCGCAACGCACAATAATGTCACCAACGCACCGATAGAAAATTCAGCACCATGCTTTGATTTAGTCTGTTTTCCAAGCGTATCCATTAACCATTGAATCCCACCCAGATACTTCATTATTTCGACCAATCCACCGACGATAATGGAAATAATTGCGATATCTTCCATACTAGCCATACCCGATTGTACATACTGCATGGAACCTATTAGGCTGAAATCACCGTGCATAACGCCAATAACGATTCCGGATGCAACACCAATCAACATGACTGGCATAACATTTAGACCGACTAATGAAAGAACAATTACTAAGATATAAGGAATCAAATCGACGAAATTCCAATTGTAAGATCCACTCAAAACGACTGTTTTAACTGGATAAATCGCTAATAAAATAACATTAATAATAATTGCAGGGATGTAAGTAATAATATTCAGCTTAAATTTCTCCCGTTGCTCTACACCTTGAGTTTGAACCGAAGCAATGGCAGTCGCTGAAATAAAGGATAAATTGTCACCAAACATGGCACTGCCGACAACGATTCCCGCCATCAAAGCTGGATTGACGCCGGTTTTAACAGCTACATCAACTGCCACTGGCATCAAAGCGGTGATTGTTCCCATTGAAGTTCCCATCGCAAAACTCAGGATACAACCAATGACAAAAATTCCGGGCAAAATCATGTTAGCTGGCAAAATACTGAGACCCAAATTGGTCACCGATGAAACGGCATGCATCTTTGCGGCAACACCTTGAAACGCCCCAGCCAGAATAAAAATCACGACCATCATGATCAGAGTTGGCTCCCCACCACCCTTACAGAAGGTCATAACTTTGTCTGAAAAAGATAATTTTTTCGTACCAGCGGGAGGAGCGACAGCAAATGAAACAACTGATGCCAAAATCATCCCGACCAATAGCGGCATACTATCAAATTTTCCTGACACGATACCAGTTAAGGCGTATAAAATCAAAAATATAATTAGTGGCAGTAATCCTTTAACACTGCCCTTTTTTGCTTCTTTCATTGTGAATCTCCATTATCAATTTCTTTAAAACACACCTTTAAAATATTAAGCTAACGATCGTAATTAGACAAGTAGTTCAATATTGACCGTTATAATGCCACAATATGACATTAGATTTTGATAAACTTATTCTTGTAATGAAGATATAGGGGAGACGAATATGAGGAAAACGTTTATTTTACTAACTGGAATTTTGTTATTATTGGGGGCTAGTGGCTGTAGTAATACTGCTAAATCAACGCATCAGTCAGCACCGGTACAAACATCACGCAAACAGGCAAAAACAACATATTACCAAAACTTAAAAAAGGCCGATCAAAAGAAAGTTAAATTCAACTTCAAGGCCGACCAGAATGATTACGGTTATTTTATTTCTGCCAAAGTCACTAATAAAACTGACAAAACCATCAGATTTAATCGTTCTAAATTTGCGCTAAAATTCACAGATAACGAAGTACCAGCTGTCTTAACTGGCATATTGATTTTGAAACCTAATCAAACTAAAAAGATACCTGGTCTATTTCAAAAACAGAATATTAACGAACTAGCTCAAACTAATTGTTTTATAACGTATTCCCATAAATTTAAATTAGCCTCCACTCGTTCAACTTTATCGAATGATGATTTGAATAATCTAACCCAAGCAAGTAATACTAGTTCAAATCAAACTAATAATTCTGATAAACAGAATGATTCAGATAATTCAAACAATTCACAAACTGCACCTGCCAACGATAACTCAGCCAATACAACTGAACTAACTGAGGCCCAGGCCCGTCAAAAACTAGCTGATTCTGGCTACGGTGACACTTCAGATTTGACTGCTGAACGAGCTGACGGTGCTTGGAACTTTTATAATGGCCTTGGTCCTTGGATTGTTTCTGATAACGGCGATGTTTCTTATCCTGGTAATCGTGCTTTGGATCAATATCAAAAAGAACATCCCGATTCAGATGCAGATACCGATGATTCCGACTCTGACGATGCTGAATAATATCCATAAAGAATTGGCTGTGACATAACTATTTTCACCTTAAACATGCAGTATAAACGTGCAACAAAACATAGTTTTTCCCGCTTAAACCAAAAAAGACGCGCAATCCAAAATTGGATTTACGCGTCTTTTTTGCCTTAATGCTCGAAAGCTAACCATGTTTTGTCACACTCTTTTTTTTGAACCCAATCTTATTTTTCAAATACATTAATATCGCTACCAAAATAATTATCGGCGTTAATTTCAAAGGGAAAAATAACATAATGAAAATTCCAGCAACAACTGGAGATATCAGCTCACTCATTATCGTTGTGGCGATGATTGCAACGACGAATAAACGGTCAAAATTAGGCAACATTTGGGCCATAGCAAATCCTTCGATCATTGCCGCAAACGTAATTGGAAAAATATGTCCACCACGCCAATTGAAATTTAGACACCAATCTAGAAAAAGCAGTTTTATTATTCCCATACTGATTAAAAATCCGACTGATTTATGCGACCAACCACTTATTAACAGATTTAAACTGTGCTGACCTGAAAATAATAAATCGGGTGCCAGATAAGATATCAGAATAATGACAATTGCTCCTAAACCAACCTTTAAAGCCAACGGTAAATTATTTTTTCTTATCCACATGTGGAAAACTTTATAGAATAATTTACAGAGTTCTCCGAAAATTATCCCCACAACCATCAGAACTGGCAGTATCCAGATATCCACAAGCTGCCAATTCGACTGGCCTAGTTTAATAATGAACGACGGCTGATCAGTTTGGCGAATCAATAAACCAAAGGCCAAGATTCCATTCACAATAAAAACTGGATATAAAATTCGTTTTTGTTTAATCACTGAGGGTATTTTAGGCGCGTTAGCGCCGACGTATTTTTGCTGAAATTTGAACGGATTAAATAACCTTTTTAGCGTTTCATGTAACGGCAGTTTTTTTAATTCATCATATTGAAAATATAAATATCGTAATTTATCAGCTTGCCAGATTGACAACGAGATAATCGCGCTCAACAATGCGGCTTCAGGTCCAACTCCCGCACCAAAACTCAAGATGACCAACGTTATCAGCAAGTTGAAAAAGACATCATGGTAATCAATTGTTTTATTAAGCTTTAATTCTCGCATTGAATCCTGTGATGTTTTTGGCAAATCCGGCCAACGTTTCAACAAATAATATAGTATGAAACTTCCAATTATTACCAGTACTGATTCAAGCAATCGATTATTACTCGACCAAACTAGTTCTGAAGTAAAACCTTCTAAAATTAGGAAAACTGCCGCAATCACACCAATGATCGTACTCAATAAAAATCCATAACCTACAAGCGCTACTCGTTTAATCTCACTCACCCTTTCTTGAATAAATAAAAAAACAGCCGCATCCCCTAAGAGATACGACTGAATGCTTATTCTTAGAATAAGACTTACTACACTCTCGTGTATACGGACTCGAAGTCCAATAAATGCCGTAGCATTTATACTTCCAATATAACGCTTTTTTCATAATTTTAATAGACCTGATTTTGGACAAAAAAAGAGGAGAAATCTACACATCTGTAGAAATCTCCAGTGGTAAGGTGCGACAGGTTTTCCAAACGCTTGCACGCCAACCGTCTACCCTTACCTCGGTTTGGCACCGTTATGTAGTATTGCACGAATGTTGGTCGTAAGTCAATCATTAAATATCCTATATCAAAAGTTTAAGCTCATCCTCAACTTGGAATAGCGACACACAGCTTACTCCCATATAATCGGCAATATCAGGAATCTTAGGTTCTTTCTTCATTGGATTTCTCCTGTCTAAGTGACCAGCTGGTTGTTCAAAAGTAATGATTTTCAAATTATAAGCGGCCGCTATTGCAATAAGCTTGGGGTCAGCTTTCCAGTCTTGACTCCAATTATCGATTGCTGGACGTTGATAAAATCCACAATCCTGCAAGTAATTCATGATCTTACCATACTCTACAAAATATGCCGGATCATTACCATATTCTTTAAAAACAACCGGCTCAACGTATGCTGAAATCCACGTAGCAAGTTTATCTTTAGAGTTTTTCAATTCATTGAATACAACTTCGGGAACAACAATTTCACTTGAGTTATCAATGAGATATTGTTTCATCCATTCCCAATAACTCGGAAAGTGCTCCATCGAGTAATAACGTTTAAAGGGCTCAATAAATGAGTTGCTATCAATTACGTACCTTGCGTGTGAATTTAAGTTACTCAATATCTAATCCCTTTTCCCTAATTGTATTTAGTAATCGATCAAATGCGGTACTATTTTTGACACCTAATAACTCAAATGCACTGTTAAATCCTAAATTACCGCTATTAACACCACGTTCAACTTCCATAGCGAAAGCAGAATCAGTTTGAGCTGCCTTAGTCGCATAATAATTACCGCCACCTATTTCCTTTTGATGTCTTTTATTGCGTTGATATTCCTGATTCAACTCAGTCTTCAAACGTTTGACATCATCTTGACTAATAAGTCTAAGTCGATGTGCCCTTATTCCTGTAGATAATGGACTGGCATCAAAATATTTGGCAACACTCTTAATTCGATCAATCCCAGTTACTTCTTGTCTTTTCCACCTATCTAAAAACAAGTTTTTCGGAAAAATAATACTCTCGCTAATATGATTAATTTCTTGCTCGCTTTTAGGGTTTAATACTTGATAATTATTTTTAAAATCATCGTTATACAGTTCGGATGTCCCATACCAAATATGTATTAATTCGTGAACGAGAGAAAAGAGCATGGCGTTATAACTATCGTTTGAATTGATAAAAATTAATGGTGCATATTTATCATCCAGAGCAAAAGCTCGAAATTCTGATTGAGATAGTGCCCGGTGTGTATTACTACCTACGATGCCGCTGTACATAACAACACCAACTTGATCAAGCTTACTTCGTAGTAAATTAAAGCTTTTTCGATTCTTAAGTTCAGTATTCCACCCCAATTTTAAATCTAGACTACTCATTATCTTTTCTGCAATTTGTTCTTCATTCATACAATCCAGATTTTCAATTAATTTATACCCATTGGAAAAAATACTAGTTGGATAATCATTTTGCTTACGATAATCGCTAACCCAATTCTGTTTTATTTCCATGCTATGAATCACATCAATTAAATTTCGAGAAGGTCTATCTATATCTACGTTATTAACAGTCCTAAACTTAAGTAATGGCAGTTCTTCATTAGGAACATTATCTAGAAAAAAGTATCCAAAAGGAATCTGGGCTTTTCTACTTAATTCCTTAAGTTGGTTTACAGTCGGCTTACCGTCATTGTTTAACCACTTATTTATTTTTTCAATCCAAGTATCGTTCAGAACAGTTCCAGTATTATTTTGAACCCATTGAAGAATCTCTGGTTTGACATCAATTCTTGCAGTTACCATGTTCTCACCTCCTCTAATCGTCATCTTCTTTGATATCTTAGCATGATTTTATTTTCCTTGTATTGAAATTAAACCTATTTATTGTATCAATACTAAGCATCATTTAAACTGCTTTAACAAGCTTGTGACACAAAAAAGGCTGAACCCCTTGAGGTTACAGCCTTTTTCTTTTAATTGTTCCACATGGAACATATTGTACAAAAAACATCCGTTCGTCACAATATATTGTGGTGCGGTCCAATTGGCTATTTATGTAAAGAATTTACCAAATCGTTACATAACTTATGACTCAAAATAGCAGATTCTGGACTAACAGGATTCTCAGTTTCATTTGAAACTGCTGCTAGAAAGGCCTTAATAATTGGATCAAAGCCTCGAGTCACTAAAGTATTTTCCCAATCCGGACGAGACTCTTGAGTAATTTTTCCAGTTTGATAAGTCTGCAATAGGCCCAAATTCGTTACGACCTGACGTGTCTGTGAACCTTGAACAGTTGATAATTCAAGATTACTGCCACCAACCATATTTGTTATAACTTGAACTTGGCTCTTATCACCTTGCAACGTAATGTAACCTTGTTCCAAATTGCCATCACTAGTAACTAGAAAATTATTTGCATGCTGAACCTTTTCGTCCATCAAGTAAACTGCCGTATCAACTGAGTGGATCATCAGATCATATATGGCAAACTTTGTTTCTTGGACAGCCTTTTCACGAATCTTTTCTGAGACAATAGTCCGTTTATCCGCTATTTGTTTCAATTCTTGATTAAATGGTGCAAAACGACGATTGAAACCACAAGTTAACATGAGACCTTTGTCTGCTGCCAATTTATATAAGGTTTCAACTTCGGCCAAGTCTTCAGAAACTGGCTTGTCGACGTAAACATTGATACCTGAATTCAAAAGTTGCTTGATAATTTCAAAATGTGTCGCTGTTGGTGTATGAACGAAGACTGCCAAAGGTTTTTCAGTAATCAGCTCATCTAACGTTTGATGAAAATGCTTAAATCCATATTTCTGTTCAAGCATTTTTCCTTTAACTTCATTTCTAGTCGTTAAATGCCATTCATACTTGTCTTGTAACGTTGCCATAACGGGTAAATATGCTTTTTGAGCGATATTTCCTAGACCAATCACACCAATTTTTTCCATAGTATCACCTCAAGTTAATATTCGTTGAACAATTGTAAATGTTCTTTAAGATACTTACCGGTCAAACTGGCAGGATTATCTGCAACCGTTTTCGGAGTACCTGTTGCAACTATTTTACCACCATTGATGCCACCTTCAGGACCTAAATCGTTGATATAGTCCGCATTGGCAATAATATCCAAATCATGCTCGATCACAATAATCGTGGCGTGCTTTTTCAGTAATTTATTGAAAACATCTAGCAACACGCCAACATCTTTTGGATGCAAGCCAACACTTGGTTCATCAAAGATGAATAATTGGTTCTTTTGACTGCGCTTCATATATGTAACTAACTTCATTCTCTGAGCTTCACCACCGGATAAAGTTGGCGTACTCTCACCCAATTTGAGATAACTCAAACCGATATTTACCAAAACATCGAGTGTATTTTCAATCTGAGGAACATCCTTGAAAAATTCAGCCGCTTCTTTAACTGACATATCCAAAATTTCGGCAATATTCTTACCATGCCATTCAATATCCAAAATATCCTTCTTATAGCGATCACCGTGACACACAGGACACGTTTGAACCATATCTGGTAAATACTGAATGTCCAATGTAATCACGCCTGTACCGCCACAATTTGGACAAGCGCCTTGTTTGTTATTGTATGAGAAATACGTTGGTGTAAATTTCTTAGCTTTAGCAGCAGGTGTATCGGCAAATAGCTTCCGTAAGTGATCCAGTATCTTCGTATACGTCCCCACGGTTGAACGAACATTTTTCCCAATCGGAACAGAGTCAACTTTAACGATATTTTTAATATCAGCCGTATCGACATCCTTAACAAACTTAGGCAATGGCTCACCGGCAATTTTATCGTCCATCGCTGGCAATAAACTGTCAAAAATCAAGGTTGTCTTTCCTGATCCGGACATCCCTGAAACGACATTCAATGACTCCTTGCTAAATTTAGCCGTCATATCGTGGATATTGTAACGGTCGCCAATAGCGATACTGATAGTTCCCTTTTCAAAAGTTTTTTCCGGCTGATGCTTGATAATATTAGCTTTACCGGTCAAATATGGCTGGATAACTGAATCACTTTCAGCCTCAATTTGGTCAACAGTACCTTGACTAATAATTCGACCGCCATCCGCACCAGAATCGGGACCAATTTCAATCACATAGTCAGCTGCAGCGATGATACTTGTATCGTGATCAACTACAACCAATGAATTACCAAGGCGTACTAATTCACGCAAAATCTTAATCAAACCATCAACGTTGGCCGCATGTAAACCAACACTTGGTTCATCCAAAACGTACAGGACACCCGTCATTTGGTTACGTATTGTCCGTGCCAATTGAATTCGTTGTAATTCACCCGTCGACAATGTGTTCCCAGCTCGTGAAATCGATAAATAATTTAGTCCTAAATCGTCAATTGGTGATAATAAGTCCAATAATTCATTAGTTAAATTTCTACCTAAGGCTTGCATATCACTTGGCAACCAGGCCATGATATCCTTACAAAAATCTTGTAACTGTGAAATCGTAAAGTTGGAAACTTCGGCAATATTCTTGCCAACTAATTGATTACTGAATAGTTTCGGATTAAAACGGCTGCCGTGACAATCTGGACAAATTTTTACTGAATAGAATCTCTCTAAGCGTTTCACAGCATTTTCATTTTTAGCATTCTTCAGACTATTTTTAACGGCTATAACGGCGTTCTCATACAAAGCATTCAACTTGAATGTTCGACCTGTCTTAGTCGGAACGATAACTTCTCGTTTTAACTCCTTACCGTTGACGATAACGTCCTTTTCATGATCATTTAAATCTTTGAATGGTACATCAGTTCTAATACCTAATTCTTTAATAATATCCTTTTGTAATGAGCGACCTGGCAAGTTCCATGACCTAACTGCTCCCTCATCAATTGACAACGTTTCATCAGGAATAATCTTCGATAATTCAATATCTTTTAAGAAACCAGTCCCCTGACATGTTGGACAAGCACCATCAGAATTAAAGGCGAAATCTTCAGCTCCAAAAGCCATGAATTTAACGCCACAGGTTGGACAAGTCATCATCCCCATTGCTTCATCAGCTGCTGGTAAATCCATCACTTCAGAAATTTTCAACGTTGGATCTAATCGGTGACCATTAGGACAAACGACTGATGACAAACGTGAAAACATCAATCTTAAAATGTTCAAACTTTCGGTCATTGTACCAACGGTTGAACGGACACTGGGGACGGTTGGTCTTTGACGTAACGCAATAGTTGAAGGCAAATTCTTAATATCTTTTACATCAGAACGGCCTACTTGAGTGATTCTTCTTCTCGTGTAAGTCGACAACGCATTGAGATACTTTCTAGCCCCTTCGGCGTAAATCGTATCCATTGCCAAGGAAGACTTTCCTGAACCCGATACACCCGTAATTGCTACAAATGAATTGAGTGGTATTTCGACATTGATGTTCTTGAGGTTATTGGCTTTAGCTCCTGTAACCTCAATGTTATCCGGAATGTAATTCTTATGTCTTATCGTCATAATTTCCCCCTTCAATCAATGAGTCGATTATAACATTGCGGGGGTGTATTGCCTTGGATTAGGTTTTGTCAGTTATAACGGCGTTATGGTATGGATTCATTGTCCGTTATAACGATAAGACAAGTTTTAGTATCTTATTTATCATTTGATATATAAAGCTTAAAAATAAAGACCATAACCCTCTTTTGTTGAGGATTATAGCCTTCTTAGTCTTATATATGCAGTGGCTCTAAAACGAGTTCCGCAGGCCAATTTCTTCCGCTTTGCCTAACTTCCCAAATCATCCGCAAAGTACGCGGATAATTCGTGAAGTCATGCAAATGCTCGGAAATTCCCGGGCCTGCTCCACTCTCTTATTTTAAAACGAGTTCCGACAGGGCAACTCCTTCCGCTTTTCATATTTAAGTAAATCGCCCGCAAAACAAGCGTGCAATTCACTTAAATACGAAAATGCTCGGGAGCTGACCGCCCTGTCTCCACTCTCTATTTTTTCGCAATCTTCCCTTGTTCAATATAAACACTCAAAATTCCAATATCAGCTGGATTTACTCCACTGATTCGGCTTGCTTGGGCAATTGTTTGAGGATTGATCTTGCTGAGTTTTTGAACGGCTTCGGTAGCCAAACTATCAACTTTAGTATAGTCGATGCGGTCTGGAATCTTCTTTGATTCCATCTTCTTCAATCGTTCGATACGCATTTGTTCCTTCTTGATATAACCGTCGTACTTAGTTGCGATTTCAACTTGTTCAGCAACTCGATTATCAACTGGAAAATCAGCTTCACCGACCATGTCAATGATATCTGAGTAGTGTACTTCTGGTCTTCTCAAGAAGTGATCAGCCAAAATTCCATCTTTTAATGGCTTCAAATCATGTGCCTTCAAGAATGGTAATGCTTGTTTTGGTGTAATCATCTTATGTGAAAGACGGTCAAGTTCCTTTTTAATGGTGTCTCGCTTGATGTTGAAGGCGTCATAACGCTTATCATTGATCAAGCCTAACTTGTAACCATAGTCTGTTAAACGAAGATCGGCATTATCGTGACGTAAAATCAAACGATATTCGGCACGACTTGTTAGTAGACGGTATGGTTCGTTAGTTCCCTTTGTTACCAAATCATCGATCAAAACACCGATATATGCTTCATCACGACGCAAGATAAATGGATCTTTGCCTTGGGCACGTAACGCTGCATTGATACCAGCCATAATACCTTGGCCAGCTGCTTCTTCATATCCTGATGTTCCGTTCATTTGACCGGCAGTAAAGAGGTTCTTAACGACCTTAGTTTCAAGGTTTAACTTCAATTGCCATGGTTCGATAACGTCATATTCAATGGCGTATCCCGGACGCATCAACTTAGCGTTTTCTAGACCAGCAACGGAGTGGACCATCTTCAATTGAATTTCTTCTGGCATTGATGTTGAAAAGTCTCCAACGTAATACTCTTGTGTATCTCTACCTTCTGGTTCAAGGAAGATTTGGTGTCTTGGCTTGTCAGCGAAACGGACGATTTTATCTTCGATTGAAGGGCAATATCTTGGGCCAACACCCTTGATAACACCGGAGAACATTGGTGCACGATTAAGATTTTCACGAATAATCTTATGTGTATCAGCGTTTGTATAAGTCATCCAGCAAGAAATTTGATTTTGAAGGTAACTAGAATCTGGTGTCTCGAATGAGAAATGGTTTGGTTCCTTATCGCCAGGTTGTTCAATTGTTTCATCAAAGTTGATTGTATTCTTGTTAACACGTGGAGGCGTACCAGTCTTGAAACGAGTCAACTTGAAACCATTCTCTTCAAGATTTTCTGAAAGCTTGATTGAAGGAATACTGTTGTTTGGACCAGATGAATACATCAATTCACCGATGATGATCTTACCTCTTGATGAAGTACCAGCAGTCAAAACAACTGATTTAGCGTGGTATCTTGCACCAGTCGCTGTAACGATACCCTTGCAGACGCCATCTTCAACAATAAGCTTTTCAGCCATTCCTTGACGAAGAGTCAAATTAGGTTCGTTTTCCAAAACATCTTTCATAACACGGTGATACATGTTCTTATCAGCTTGGGCACGTAACGCACGAACGGCGGGACCTTTACCAGTATTGAGCATACGCATTTGGATATATGTCTTATCGATATTGCGGCCCATTTCGCCACCTAAAGCGTCAATTTCACGGACAACGATACCTTTAGCAGGTCCACCAACAGAAGGATTACATGGCATGAAAGCCACCATATCCAAGTTGATCGTTACGAGCAATGTTTTTTCACCCATTCGGGCAGCAGCCAAAGCAGCTTCAGAACCTGCATGGCCAGCACCTACGACAATAACGTCATAAGTTTCTGAGTCAAATTCCTTAATTTCCATTTCTTCACCTTTACCTAATTTATGCATGATGTTAGTTGATAATCTATTACAAATATTTCGTCCTCTAAAATAATTTAAATAATTTTATACTCAATTATTAACGATCAATTAGTCGGAAGAGCTGGAAAATATTTGTGTGCTGTGAAAGTAGTAAAAGGACGGGACCACCCGTCTTTTTGCTACCGGGCGTGTTTGGAGACTTGACGAATTATGTCAAGGCTTCAAACCGAGGTTCGAGACCGTACTTTGGCTCGGACCGGTCCGCACAGCTAGAGAATATTTTCCAGCTCTGTAGACGGGATACTTAACTAGCACAATACGTTATTTTCCTAAACAGAATTGCGAGAACAATTGTGTAATCAATTCGTCCGCATAACTTTCACCAGTAATTTCACCGAGAGTGTCCCAGCAAGCTGTCATATCGATTTGTACAAGGTCGATAGGCATTCCTGCTTCAATTCCAGAAATAACGTCGTTGAGGCTATTTTTAGCCTTACGGAGCAAGCCAGCTTGACGAGCACTCGTAATAATCACGTTACTGCTGTTATCTTCAATTCCGGAGTTAAAAATCTTACTGATCGTATCTTTAATAGTTTCAATACCATCATTCTTGATGGCTGAAGTTTGCAAGATAATATCGTCAGCTTTTAATTGCACGACTGAGTTCGGCGTTATAACGGGCATCAAATCATTCTTGTTAAAAATAACGATTCTTTTCTTATCTGCAGTTGCGTCCAATAACTCAATATCGTCATCCTCTAGTTCACGACTTGAATCCAATACAAGGATTACTAAGTCCGCACCGTTCAAGGCTTGTTTAGAACGTTCAACACCTATTTTTTCGACCTTATCGTCAGTATCACGGATACCGGCTGTATCGATCAACTTCAAAGGCACACCGTCAATATTGATGTACTGTTCAACGACATCACGGGTCGTTCCGGCAACATCAGTTACAATAGCTTTTTCCTCATCTAAAAGACGATTCAATAAACTTGATTTACCAACGTTAGGTTTCCCAACAATCGCTGTAGCTAAACCGTGTTGAAGGATTTCCCCACTGTCAGCTGTCTTCAATAGACTGTCGATTTTGCCACTAACTAGTCGAGCTTTTTCTAATAACAATTTAGTTGTCATCTGATCAGTATCATATTCTGGATAATCGATGTTAACTTCTACTTGAGCCAAGGAATCGAGGATTTCTTGACGTAAATTACTGATTAAATGATGTAAATTACCATCCAATTGATTGACGGCCACTTGCATAGCTTTATCAGTTTTCGCACGGATCAAATCCATAACTGATTCGGCTTGTGTTAAATCAATTCGACCGTTTAAGAAGGCACGTTTTGTAAACTCACCTGGTTCGGCCATACGAGCACCGTAACCTAACAATAGTTGGAGAACTTTATTCGTTGCAACTATACCCCCATGGGTATTAATTTCAACAACATCCTCGCGGGTGAAAGTCTTTGGTGCCAACATTACTGAGACCATGACCTCATCGACTAATGAACCGTCAGCTGGATCAATGATGTGTCCGTAATTTATGGTGTGACTGGCAACTTTAGTCAAATCACGACCTTTAAAAATTTTCATAGCAACTTCAACAGCTTGATCTCCGGACAGACGCACGATGGAAATGGCACCTTCCCCAGGAGGAGTTGAGATAGCTGCTATCGTGTCATATTCAGTTACTGAACTTGGCATAATAAGCTCCCTTTCTCGATTTTTGAGCATAAAAAAAGTGCATAATCCGCCACTTAGTGACGGAAAAGCACCTTGACTACTTTTCTATATATAAAATATATGAACAATTTCTAAAACATCTTAACGACATTTTTTACGATTGTCAATTATTTACGATTTTTATAGACACGCTTCTTAGCTTTTCTAAGACGACGTTCTTTTTCTTTCTCAGCCTCTTCAGCTTCGCGTTGTTCACGACGATACTTGAATGGGTTTTGGAAAGCCAATGTCTGAAGAACTTGGAACGCATTAGTGATAACCCAATAAATTGTAATAGCTGATGGGAATGTTAATGCTGGTACGAAGATAAAGATTGGCATGACCCAAGTCATGATCTTTGTCGTCGCATTTTGTGTTGGCTGTGAGTAGCTTGAAATGTATGTACTTAAGAAAGTAAATACCGCTGCCAAGATAGCCATGATGTAATATGGATCGGCTTTACCAAGTTGCATCCATAAGAATGTACCATCACGCAATTGTGTGGTCTTATAAATGGCTTGATAGAGGGCGAACATAACAGGCAACTGAACAACTAATGGTAAACATCCAGCAACTGGGTTCACTCCAGCCTCACTATATAGCTTCTGTGTCTCTTCACGTAGCTTCTGTTGTGTATCCGTATCTTTAGCTGAATACTTCTTCTGAAGGGCCTGCATTTGCGGCTGAATCTTCATCTGCTTGTTCATACTTCTGATTTGGAACCAGTTAAGTGGCAACAGAATAACTCTAATAATAATTGTGAAGATAATGATTGCCCAACCATAACTGTTGTGAACCAATGAAGCTAACCAAAGAATGAATTGAGAGAAACTATATAAAATATAGTGATCCCAGAATCCACTACTGTGACTAGTAATTGGTTCATTTAGGTTTGAACATCCAGCTAGAACCAAGACAACACTAAGTAAAAGAGCAACACCTATGTATTTCTTTAAGCTTTTCTTATTCACTTTTGCACCTATAGTTAATTAATATTTTGTACCCTAATTTAATACTTTACCTAATTTCAATAAATGTACAATATTTTTCTTGGATTCAAACATATCTAAATCTACCGCCGGTTTTCTTGCAATGATCAAGAAATCCAATTCTTGAGGAATTTCAGGCTTCAATTCCAAAAGTGATTGGCGGATGTATCTTTTAATACGATTACGTCCGACTGCAGTATGTGAAACTTTCTTTCCGACAGAAATTCCGACACGAAAATGCTTTTGCTTCTCTTTAGGCATCGTGTACAAAACAAAATTACGGTTTGCTACGGATTTTCCCTTGGAATAGACATATTGAAACTCATTTTCTTTTTTTATTCGATAACTTTTTCTCATATGTCACCAGTCTACTCTCGTTCTGTAATAAAAAAAGACCACCAAATTGTTTAGTGATCCTTCAAAACTAAGCTGATAATACTTTGCGACCCTTTTTACGGCGTCTTGCTAAAACTTTGCGACCATTACTTGTGCTCATTCTTTTCATGAAACCATGGACGCGTTCACGGTGACGCTTCTTTGGTTGATAAGTTCTCTTTGTAGTCATCAATAAACCTCCTGACTCTTCGTTATATTTAAAATATTCACTTCTTCAGACAATTGCTTAACTATAATATCATGTTATGCCAACTTTTTAAATAACTAATTTCCTATAAAAGCAAGTTTTTTTTAGAAAGTTTTTCGCATTTTTAATTGTGGATAATTTGTGGAGCAATTTTACAACTTGTTTTTTCCACAGGAGTATGAACAAACTTTTCCAACGGATTATTTTGCTGTGTTTTAGTTTTCCACAGGTGTTGTTGAATTCTTGTTTTTTAGGTGTAACAGCTGGTAATAGGGCTTTTGAAGTTGTGTTAATTGTGGATAACTGTGTGGATAGTTTTTATCAACAACCTTTTTCCACAAACCTGTGTATTTAGAAAATACCTGTTGTTATTTCTTCTAAATTTAAACGTGTGTTCTGTGGAAAACTCTTTGATAGAATGATAAACTATACTCTGTCATTTTAGGGAAAAAATTATCCACAACCACAGATTGGGGGGAAATAATTGCAAAATATAAATAACTCAACTGATCCAAAACTAACCGAATTTTGGGACTATTTTACAAATAAGCTTAGATCTCAATTAACTTCTGTCAGTTATTCAACTTGGGTTGAAAGTGCCAATCCTTTATATATCGATGGCAATAACATTTATATTTCGGTCCCAACAAAACTACATAAAGACTATTGGGAAAGAAATTACACCGAAAAAATTGCTATATATTCATATGAACTAAATGGAACTGAATTGAATCCAATCATCGAAAATGATGAAGAAAACAACAAAAAAGAGGAGCAAACAATCGCTCCTCAAGTTGAACAGACAACTGAAACTGCTCAACCAAAGCATATTTTCCATAATTCACATTTGAATCCAAAATATACTTTTTCTTCATTTATCGTTGGTAGCGGAAATCAGATGGCACATGCCGCAGCCTTAGCTGCAGCTGAAGATCCCGGCGGGGTCTACAATCCACTCTTTATTTATGGTGGCGTTGGTTTAGGTAAGACTCACTTGATGCAAGCAATCGGACATCAAATGATCAAACTTGATCCACTAGCTAAAGTTAAATATGTTACGAGTGAAACCTTTGCCAATGACTTCATCAACTCAATCCAGATGCGGACTCAAGACGATTTCAGACAAGAGTATCGAAACGTCGATCTACTATTAATAGATGACATTCAATTCTTCGCTGAAAAAGAGGGTACTCAAGAAGAATTCTTCCATACTTTTAATGAGCTCTACGAAAATGGTAAGCAGATCGTAATGACATCGGACCGTTTACCAAACGAAATCCCTAAATTACAACAACGATTAGTTTCCAGATTTACACAAGGTTTGTCAGCAGACATCACCGCACCTGATCTCGAAACTAGAATTGCTATCTTACGCAATAAAGCTAAAGCAGAACACCTTGAAATTCCTGATGACACGCTTTCTTATATTGCCGCTCAAATTGATACCAATGTTCGTGAACTTGAGGGTGCTTTGATTCGAGTTCAAGCTTATTCAACGACCAAAAACACTGATATTACTAAGTCAGTCGCCGCCGATGCGCTAAAAATCTATAAATTATCTAACGACAAAAACGGTATTTCCATCGCGAAAATCCAAAATAAAGTTGCTAAATATTACCGTGTCACGATCCAAGACTTAAAAGGGAAGAAACGTGTCAAAACCATTGTCGTTCCTCGACAAATCGCCATGTATCTCTCTCGTGAGTTGACCGACAGATCACTTCCACAAATCGGAATGGAATTTGGCGGTAAAGATCATACGACAGTCATGCATTCGTGTGATAAAATATCCGAATTACTCATTAAAGATGACGATTTGAAACGGTCCGTTAATGAACTGAAGGATGACCTTAGAAATTAACATGTTCATAACTTTTAGTTTTTCCCACAGTTATCCACAGCTGTTAATAACATAAAATTTTCAACTGTCACATATCTTTCTAATAGTTTTCCACAGTTTTAACAGTCCCTACTACTACTTCTATCTTTATATTAATTAATTAAAAAAGGGAGTTACCTATGAAATTTTCTATCGACAGATCAAAATTCATTAACCAAACAAGTAACGTTCAACGAGCAATTTCGACAAAGACAACTATTCCTATTTTGACAGGAATGAAATTAGATCTTTCGGAATCAGGCTTAACAATTACTGGTAGCAATTCAGACATTTCTATCACATCGTTTATTTCTAAAGAAGATGCTGATAATGATTTGAAAATTGAGAGTACTGGTTCAATTGTTCTACCTGCTAGATTCTTTAACGAAATTATTAAGAAACTTCCTGGCGACAATTTTGAATTAGAAGTTTTGAGCAATAATCAAACTTTAATCAAGTCTGGTGTTTCAGAATTTACAATCAATGGTTTGGATGCTGTAAATTATCCACACCTTCCAGATGTTGAAGCTGACAATCAACTTGTCTTTCCAACTGATGTTTTCAAAGAAGTTGTTAACCAAACTGTTATCGCTGTTTCAACTCAAGAAAGTCGTCCCGTTTTAACTGGTGTCAACTTCTTGATTACAAGTGAAGGACTAACTGCTGTTGCGACTGATAGTCACCGTCTTTCACAACGTCGTATCAACATTACTAGTGATGAAGATTACAACTTGATTATTCCTGGTAAGAGTTTGACTGAATTAGTTAGAACTATCAGCGACTCAGTTAAAGAGATCTCAATGTCAATTTCTGAAAACCAAGTTTTATTCAGTTTTGACAACATCATGTTCTACTCAAGATTGCTTGATGGCCGTTATCCAGAAACTGACCGCTTGATTCCTGATGAATCAAATACTCGTTTGACTTTCGACTCATCAAATCTACTTGCTTCAGTTGAACGTGCCTCATTGCTTTCTCATGAAAGTCGCAACAATGTTATCAAGCTTGAAATCAAAGCTGTGGATAAAAAAGCCACTCTTTACGGAAACTCACCAGAAGTTGGTACCGTTGAAGAAGTTCTTGATTGTGAAAATCTTGAAGGAGACGACTTAGAAATTTCCTTTAACCCTGATTACTTGAAAGATGCTTTGAGATCGTTCGGAAGTAACACAACAATTGAAATGAGTTTCACATCACCATTACATCCATTTACTTTAAGACCAGTAGAAGATCGTGATAATTTCGTGCAACTTATCACTCCAGTACGAACATTTTAATGTGAAAACGCAAAAATAGACTGAACTTTCGGTTCGGTCTATTTTTTTTGCCAATATCAGCCAAAACGCCGTAATTTAGCGTAGAAACTTTTTTGAGGGTATTTTAGTGGGTGGATACTCATTATTTGAAAAATTGCTCAAATCGCCTGATATTTAGTTCTAAGTTGTTTTTTATTGTGAAAACAACTATAATATTAGTATGTCATTAATGGATAAATCTAATAAATAGGGTGTTAACAATGTCTGAAAAAATTAAGCTAGAAACTGAATTTATAACCTTAGGTCAAATGTTAAAAGAAGCTGGAGTCATCGAAACTGGTGGCCAAGCTAAATGGTTCTTACGTGAGAATTCAGTCCTTCTTAACGGCAGTCCCGAAGATCGTCGTGGTAAAAAGTTACGCTCTGGGGACGTTGTAGTTGTCGGTGATCAAACTTTTGAAATTGAATAGTAGATGTTTGTAAAAGAACTCAAACTTCAAAATTACCGTAACTACGAATCCTTAAACGTCAATTTTTCACCCGCTATCAATGTATTTTTGGGAGAAAATGCTCAAGGCAAGACCAATTTATTAGAGGCTATGTATTTTTTAGCTTTGACGAGAAGCCATCGAACATCAAATGACAAGGATTTAATTAGGTGGGGCAGTGATTTTGCAAGAATCTCCGGTACGGTGATCAAAGATAATTCCAGTCGTCTGAAATTGGATTTGGTCGTCAGTAAGTCTGGAAAAAAAGCCAAATTGAATAATTTAGAACAACGTAAATTATCCAGTTACATTGGTAATTTGAATGTTGTTCTTTTTTCTCCAGAAGATTTGTCGATTGTTAAAGGCAATCCTGGGATTCGTCGCAAGTTCATTGATATGGAATTTGGCCAAATGTCGGCGCAATATTTGAAGACGATGAGTCAATTCCGGTCAGTTTTAAAACAGCGCAATGCATATTTAAAAAAACTTCAGCATCACCAAGCGAACGATATGATTTATTTAGATGTTTTATCAGATCAGTTTGCGGCGTATTGTGCGGAAGTTGTTTTTTCACGTTTACAGTTTTTACAGAAGTTGCAGGTTCATATTGAAAAGATTCATGCAAATATTACCGAAGATAATGAAAAACTAGAAATTGTTTACAATACGTTTTTCAAAACTGACGGAAAGAGTCTTGAAAATATCTATAATATTTTCAAAGATAATTTCAAAAAGAGCTACCAAAAAGAGATTCAACGTGGTGTGACGCTTTCTGGTCCACATCGCGATGATATTAAATTCATGGTCAATGGGAAAAATGTTCAAGATTTCGGATCACAAGGTCAACAGCGGTCAGTCGCTTTGAGTTTGAAATTTGCGGAAGTCGAATTGATTAAGGATCAGGTAGGGGATTATCCAATTCTTTTGTTGGACGATGTCTTGTCAGAACTTGATCACAAACGACAGACCCATTTACTATCCTCAATTAAGGGTGGTATTCAAACTTTTATTACCACGACTTCGATCGATGACGTTGATCCGGAATTGGTTAAAAATCCTAATATTTTAAATATTAAAAATGGCAAAGTTCAACAGGAGGAGATTTAATGGCTGAAGACAGAAAAGCTGAGCTGGAAAAGAAAGAAGAAAAAGTCGAAGAATATGACGCGAGTCAAATTCAAGTTCTTGAAGGACTAGAGGCTGTTCGTAAGCGTCCTGGTATGTATATCGGTTCTACTAGTAAACAAGGTTTACACCATCTTGTTTGGGAAATTATTGATAATGGTATTGATGAAGCTTTAGCTGGTTTCGCTACAAAGATCGAGGTTACTGTTGAACCTGATAACTCCATTACTGTTACCGATGATGGACGTGGTATTCCAGTTGATATTCAAAAGAAGACTGGTAAGCCTGCTCTTGAAACGGTTTATACAATTTTGCACGCTGGTGGTAAATTCGGCGGTGGCGGTTATAAAGTATCTGGTGGTTTGCATGGTGTTGGTGCTTCCGTTGTTAATGCGTTGAGTAGTCAATTGCAGGTTGAAGTTGTTCGTGCCGGCAAACGTTACGGTATCGACTTCGAACGTGGCAAGGTTAAGGATGCAATGCATGTCCTCGGCGATGCTGGTGAATTTAAACATGGAACTAAAGTCCATTTCGTGCCAGATCCAGATATTTTTACCGAAACTACAGTTTACGATGACAAAGTTTTAACAACTAGAATTCGTGAACTAGCTTTCTTAAATAAAGGCTTGAAGTTAACTTTCACTGATAAGAGAGCTGATACAGCTGAAAAATTAGTTTTCCACTATGAAGGTGGAATTAAGAGTTACGTTGAATTCATGGATAAAGACAAGGAAGTCCTTTTCGACGATCCTATTTATCTTGAAGGTGTTCAAGACGGTATTACTGTTGAAGTTGCCCTCCAATATACTGATGAATATCACACTAACTTGATGACTTTCGCTAATAACATTCACACCTATGAAGGTGGTACTCACGAAGTTGGTTTCAAGACAGCTTTGACACGTGTTATTAACGATTACGCTCACAAAAACAAATTATTAAAAGATACCGACAAATTATCTGGTGAAGATGTTCGTGAAGGGATGACTGCGGTCGTTTCTATCAAGCACCCGGACCCACAATTTGAAGGTCAAACAAAGACAAAACTTGGTAATAGTGACGCTAGAACTATCACTGATCGTCTATTCAGTGAACATTTCATGAAGTTCTTGATGGAAAATCCTAACGTTGCTAAGAAGATTATTGAAAAGGGTTCTTTAGCTACCAAAGCTCGTCTAGCTGCTAAGCGTGCTCGTGAAGTAACTAGAAAGCAAAATGGTTTGGAAATCAGTAATTTACCTGGTAAGTTGGCTGACAACTCAAGTAAAGATCCTGCAATTTCTGAATTATTTATCGTCGAGGGTGATTCAGCCGGTGGTTCTGCTAAGACTGGTCGTTCACGTTTAACACAAGCTATTTTGCCTATTAGAGGTAAGATTTTGAACGTTGAAAAAGCTTCAATGGACAAAATCTTGGCTAATGAAGAAATCAGAACTTTGTTCACAGCGATGGGAACAGGTTTTGGTGAAGATTTCGATATTTCTAAGGCTAGATATCACAAGGTTATTATCATGACCGATGCCGATGTCGATGGTGCCCATATCAGAACATTGCTTTTGACGTTGCTTTACAGATACATGCGTCCAATCGTTGATGCAGGCTATGTTTATATCGCTAAGCCACCTTTGTATCAAGTTCGCCAAGGTAAGATGATGCAGTACTTTGATACTGATAAAGAAAAAGATGAATTTGTTGAACAATTAGCACCAAAACCAGAACCAAAGATTCAACGTTACAAGGGTCTTGGTGAAATGGATGCTGATCAATTATGGGAAACAACTATGGATCCTGACAAGAGAAGATTGGACCGTGTTAACCTCGATGATGCCATTGAAGCTAACGCAGTCTTCTCAATGTTGATGGGTGACAAAGTTGAACCTAGACGTGAGTTCATCGAAGCAAATGCACGTTATGCAGAAGTAGATTATTAGGGAGGATGGCAATTTAATGGCAGAGCATAGAATAGAAAATGTTAATTTGACAGAAGTCATGAAGAATTCCTTTGTTGACTACGCTGCTAGTGTTATCGTGTCACGTGCGTTACCTGATGTTCGTGATGGCCTCAAACCCGTTCATCGTCGTATCCTTTACGGTATGAATGAGTTAGGTGTTACACCTGACAAACCATACAAGAAGAGTGCCCGTTTCGTTGGGGATATCATGGGTAAGTATCACCCCCACGGGGATTCAGCTATCTACGAATCAATGGTTAGAATGGCTCAGGATTTCAGTTACCGTTACCCATTGGTTGATGGACACGGAAACTTTGGATCAATCGATGGTGATCCGCCCGCTGCTATGCGTTATACCGAAGCACGTATGAGCAAGATGGCGGTTGAAATGTTGCGTGATATCAACAAAGATACCGTTGACCTTGTTCCTAATTATGATGGTGAAGAAAAAGAACCAATGGTTTTACCAGCTCGTTTCCCTAACTTGTTAGTTAATGGTGCAACTGGTATCGCCGTTGGTATGACAACTAATATCCCCGCTCATAACTTGAAAGAAGTTATTGATGCATTGCATATTTTGATGAGAAATAAGGATGCAACTGTAGCTGATTTGATGAAAGTTATTCCCGGACCTGACTTTCCTACTGGTGGTATCATCATGGGCCGTTCAGGTATCAGAAAAGCTTATGAAACTGGTAAAGGTACAATCATTCTCCGTGCCAAAATTGACGTTGTAACGAAGAAGAGTGGCGCTGAACAAATCATCGTGACTGAACTTCCATACATGGTCAACAAGGCTAAGTTGGTTGAACGTATTGCTGAACTAGCTCGTGAGAAAAAACTTGAAGGTATCACTGATTTGAACGATGAATCTGACCGTGAAGGTATGCGTATCGTTATCGATATTCGTCGTGACGTCAGTGCTTCAGTTGTTTTGAATAACCTTTATAAATTGACATCATTACAAATTTCATATGGTATCAACATGGTTGCTATCGTGGGTAAGACTCCTAAGGTCTTCACACTTAAAGGTGTCCTAGTTGAATACTTGAAGCATCAAGAAGTTGTTATCAGAAGAAGAACTGAATTCGAATTGAAACGTGCCAAAGCTAGAGCTCATATCCTTGAAGGATTGAGAATTGCCTTGGATCACATCGATGAGATTATCAGTATTATCCGTGGTTCTCAGACTTCAGCGATTGCTAAGCAAACTTTGATGGACAAATTCAAGCTTTCAGACAAACAATCACAAGCTATTCTAGATATGCGTCTGGTTCGTTTGACTGGTTTGGAACGTGAAAAAGTTGAAGCTGAGTATCAAGAACTCTTAGTTAAAATTGCGGACTTCGAAGATATTTTGGCTAAACCAGAACGTGTCGACAAGATTATTTATGACGAATTGCTTGATATTCAAGATAAATTCGGCGATCCAAGAAGAACTGAAATTCGTGCTAGTGAAGTTGCTAACATCGAAGATGAAGATTTAATTGAAGAAGAAAATATCTTAGTCGTTTTGACACACAATGGTTATATCAAACGTTTGTCTGCGGATGAATTTCGTGTTCAAAATCGTGGTGGCCGTGGTGTTCAAGGAATGGGGATTCATGATGATGATTTCATCGAACAGATGATTTATACATCAACACATGACCGTCTCTTGTTCTTTACAAACGCTGGTAAAGTTTATCGAATCAAAGGGTATGAAGTTCCTGAATATGGGCGTACAGCCAAGGGAATTCCAATTATCAACCTCTTGAATATCGAGAAGGGCGAAAAGATTGAAACTGTCATCAATGTCGATAAAGATGTTGATCCCGATAATTCATTCTTGTTCTTCGTTACTAAATACGGAACCGTTAAACGGACTCCAGTTAGTGACTTTGCCAATATCAGACACTCTGGTTTGCGTGCAATTACTTTGCGTGATGAAGATGAATTGAACAATGCCTTCTTAACTGATGGCAGTAAAGTTATTATCATCGGAACTCACAAAGGTTATGCCGTAACATTTAGAGAAAGCGACGTTCGCCCAATGGGAAGAACAGCTGCCGGTGTCCGTGGTATTAAGTTGCGTGAAGAAGACTATGTCGTTGGCTCATCAATTGCTGAAGCTAGCCAAGAAATTTTGACCATCTCAGAAAATGGTTATGGTAAGAGAACTGCCGTAACTGAATACCCAATCAAGGGTCGTGGTGGTAAAGGTATCAAGACTGCTAACGTAACTGAGAAAAATGGACCAATTGCTGGTTTGACAGTTGTTGACGGTGATGAAGATATCATGTTGATCACTGATAAAGGTGTTATGATTCGTTTCGGCGTTCAAAGCGTCTCACAAACAGGTCGTGCAACACTTGGTGTCAGATTGATTAAAGTCGATGACGATTCAATCGTTTCAACAATGGCAAAAATTGCTGAAGACGAAACAGAAGATTCCGAAGATACTGATAACAGTGACAAGACTGATGATTCAACAAATGATTCATCAGAAGAAAATTCAACTGATTCAGTAGATTCTGATACTTCTGATAGTTCAGAAGATTCAGATAATTCAGATTCAGACAATGAATAATAATAAATAGTAAAAAAAACTAATCGTTTCTGCGTACTTTAGATATGTAGCCCAATTAAGGGATGCGTGTCAGGCAGAAACGGTTTTTTTGTTGCCGCCTCCGGGTTTGAGAGAATTCTATCTGCTGTGCCGACCGGTGTGAGCCAAGGTCTCACGCCTCGCTTTGAAGCCTTGCAAAAACAGCAAGTCTCCAAAGACGCCGGTGGTGTAATGGCTAAAGCCATAACGCCACTTGCACGGCGGATAGATTCTCTCAAACCCTCCGGCTAATTTGACTTTGAATGTTGGTATTAGCTTTATTTTGTGGCTTTGTATACATAGTCATTGCTTAGTCATGCTGGCAGCTATGAATTGAAATTTGATTATGTATGATAGATATCTACAAAAAATCCTCAGACTTAGTCGGAGGTTGGCAGAAAGATAGTCCAGCAATGGAGGTGGCGTTATGGCTTTAGCCATTACACCACAGGACGAGTTTTGAGACGCGCTTTTTCGGCTCAAAATCGAGGCGCGAGACCTTGGCTCGCGTCGGTCCCATAGCGGACTATATTTCTGCCAACCGGAGACGGCAAATTACAATAGAATTAGTCCTAGTAATTACAGACAACTTATGATAGAATTATCATTCGTGAGTATAAAATGTAGTTAATTTATGCTCCTTGTCCTTTCCAAGTGGAAGGGACCATTAGACCATAAGGAGGTGTACAGTCATGGCTGAAGCACATTACGAAATCACATATATCATTAAACCTGATATGGAAGAAGACGCAAAGAAGGTATTGATCGATCGTTTCGATAAGATCCTTACTGACAACGGCGCCAAAGTAATCGACTCAAAAGACTGGGAAAAGAAACGCTTAGCATACGAAATCGCTAATTACAAAGAAGGTATTTACCATATCGTAAATGCTGAATCTGATAACGATGAAGCAGTTAACGAATTCGACCGTCTTTCAAAGATTGAAGATAACATTCTTCGTCACATGATCGTTAGACGCGAAGACTAAACTTGTTTCACGTGAAACATTTTAAGGAGGCAGATAAATGATTAATCGAGTAGTTTTAGTTGGACGCCTGACACGTGATCCTGAATTGAGATATACTTCTAGCGGAGCTGCGGTTGCCAGTTTTACAGTTGCTGTAAACAGACAATTCACAAATTCTCAAGGGGAACGTGATGCCGATTTTATCGGTTGTACTATTTGGAGAAAAGCTGCCGAGAACTTTGTCAACTTCACTAAGAAGGGTTCGCTTGTCGGTATTGATGGACGTATCCAAACGAGTTCATATGATAATCAACAAGGTCAAAGAGTCTACAGAACGGATGTTATTGTGGAAAACTTCTCCTTGCTTGAATCTCGTGCTGAAAGTGAAAGACGTGATTCTGGTAGTGGTAATAATTATTCAAATAATAATCAAGCACCTAGCTACAATAATTCTAACCAATCAAATCAGTCTCCAGTAAATAATAACAGTAATAACAACTTTAACGGTGGCAACAATGCCCCTGCTAATAGTGGTAATTACAACAGCAATACAAATAATAATAACAATAATCAATCTAACAATAATAACAGCAGTAGTGCTGATCCATTTGCTGACAACAGTAAACCAATTGACATTTCTGATGATGATTTACCATTTTAATATAGAAGGGAGCAATTAATAATGGCCCAACAAAGAAGAGGCGGACGTAGAAGACGTAAAGTTGACTTCATCGCTGCTAACCATATCGAATACATCGATTACAAAGATACAGACTTACTTAAGAGATTTATCTCAGAACGTGGTAAGATTTTACCTAGACGTGTTACTGGTACAAGTGCTAAGAACCAACGTGCTTTGACTGTAGCTATCAAGAGAGCAAGAATCATGGCTCTACTTCCATTCGTTGCTGAAGACTAATTTTTTGAAAATTAATTAAAGACCACTTTTCGGTGGTCTTTTTTTAAACCCTCAAAAGTGAAAATCCATTTGATCCTGATGACGGTCATAAACTGACTGAGCTTGGGGTCTATTTTTATCAATAAAATGTCATATATAATTGACATAATTATTTTTAAGCCCTACAATTACAAATGTAATATATATATGACTTTTTGAAATGAAGGGTGAATGGATGAATCGTGTTCGTGAATATCGTCGTAGTTTAAAGTTGTCGCAAATGGCTCTGGCTGAAAAGGCTGGTGTAGCGAGGCAAACGATTAATCTAATTGAAAACGATAAGTATAATCCGTCTTTAGATCTGTGTCTAAAACTGGCTTGGATACTGAAGACTGATTTGAATACGCTTTTTTGGAGGGATCAAGATGAAGACTAAGTGGGATGATAAAGTAATCAAAAAGTTCTTTGGAATTCCTGGAGTGATGGACGAACGAGTCAAGAATGAAATTGGTCGGAATTCAATTAGAACAGTAATTGTATTGTTGGTTTTTGAATTCTTGTTTGCAATTGCTAGCTTTTCATATGCCGCAGCAGGATTGGTAAATGATTTTGAAAATTTCTTTTATATTAATATATTAATTCAATTGTTAGCGGTTTCATGGATTGCGATTTTATGTTCGATGATTCCGTTACGTCAGCTTGGTTTAATTGATCGAGAAACTACTAAGCAAAATAAAGAACAGAAAATAAAACAAATTCGTCTGAAGTGGATGAAGATGCTGCCGTTAAATTTTCTTTCCTTTTGGATAATCAGCTCAGTTCTAGAGTTTTCGAAACGTAGTTTTCTAACTGTGTTATTTAGTCGGCAGGAATTGTTTGAAGCACTATTTTTTGCCATTTTTTTCAGCGGATTTATGTATTTATGGGAAAGGCATCTGATACGTGTTGTTAAAGATGATAGGTATTAGATAAAACGCTTTCTTTAATAGTTATTTTCAGCACTATATATGAAGAAAGAAGAAGTCGCCTGTGATAAAATTAAAGGGTATATCTAAGAGGGGACTATTATGAAAAAGATAAAAGCTAATCTGAAATTCTTCCTTTCACGAGTTGATCATTCAACTCAACTTACGGCGGTCTCTTTGATTGTTATGTTATTTTCGATATTAATAGTTGGTTTGATTCACGGCTCAGCAGCTGGTTACATTCAAGCTATACTAGTAATTATCTCGTTAATCCTATTTGTTTATTTATTCCTATTATTAGGTGAAAAAGCAGGTAAGTATACTAACAATTTGCAGTATCGAATTGATCGGGGAACAGATAACAGTTTTGTAGAGTATCCATTAGGAATACTTCTATATGATACTGATAAACAGATTCAGTGGGTGAACCCTTACTTTGTTGAAGAGACAGGATTTAATCCATCTAACAGTATGACCATCGGAGATGTATCGGCCAAATTAGCCAGTATGATTGATGATGCGAATCCTACGGGGAATCAAACGATTCAAATCGATGACAAGTATTATTTGGTACAGGTTCAAACAGAACTGAAAGTCATCTATTTAATGGATATTACACACTATTCTAAAATTGAAAAGAGATATGAAGAAAATCGTTCAGTTATCGGACAAGTATATTTGGATAACTACGCTGAGATTACTCAGTCAATGAGTGATCGTGATGTCTCTAATTTGGATAATTATATTACCAATGAGTTGTCGAATTGGGCTTCAGAACAGCAGATGTTCTTGAAACGTATCGATGATGATCATTTCTTTATCATGGCTTACACAGGTCGGATTTTTGAAATGGAAAAGACTGGTTTTAAGATTTTGGATATCATCCGTGAGTACACATCACAACAAAATGTACCTTTGACGCTAAGTATGGGCTTCTCATATGGTGTTGATGATTTGCATAAGCTGAACGATGAGGCGCAAAAGAATCTTAATTTGGCACTTGGACGTGGTGGTGATCAGGTCGTCGTTAAAGAAATTGGCGAAAAAGCTCGTTTCTACGGCGGAAATACTGATCCAATGGAAAAGAGAACCCGGGTTCGAGCTAGAATGATTAGTGAAGCGCTCCAAGAATTGCTCAAGGATAGCGACCAAGTCATTGTTATGGGACACTCGCATCCCGATATGGATGTTTTGGGCTCATCCCTTGGTATTAGACGTATTTCAATGATGAATAATACTCCATGTAAGATTGTCATCAATCCGAATACCTTGCACTCTGACGTCAGTCGTTTGTTGGGCATGATTGACGAAGATCCTAGTATTAAGAAAGATATTATTTCACCAGAGGAATCTGAGACTATCAAGACGCCTAGAACTTTGATTGTTATGGTCGATCACTCGAAACAGAGTATCTCTATCAATCCTGATTTGTTCAACGGCGATAATAATAAAGTTGTCGTTATTGATCACCATAGACGTGGCGAGGAATTCCCAGAAAATCCAATGTTGATTTATATCGAACCATACGCTTCATCAACGAGTGAATTGATTACTGAAATGCTTGAATATCAGCCTAAGAATAAAAAAGCCATCGAAAAAATCGAGGCTACAGCGTTGTTGGCTGGTATTACAGTCGATACGAAGTCATTCTCACTCAGAACTGGTACCAGAACCTTTGATGCGGCCAGTTACTTGCGTTCAGTGGGTGCTGATGAGACCGTCATCCAGAATGTTTTGAAAGAGAATATCGACTCATTTATTCAAAAGAGTCACTTAATCGAAACAATTACGATGGTCAATGGCAACATGGCAGTATGTTTTGGCGAAGAAGACCAATCTTACGATCCAGTTATTGTTGCCCAAGCAGCTGATACATTGTTATCATTAGATAATGTTGAAGCATCATTTGTTATTAGCAAACGTCCAGATGGTCGTGTTGGTATTTCAGCACGTAGTTTGGGAAATGTTAATGTTCAAGTCATTATGGAGAAACTTGGCGGTGGTGGACACTTGTCTGATGCCGCAACTCAAATTTCTGATTCAACGGTCGAGGATGTCAAAAATCAATTGGTTGACGTATTGACTGAATCTAATAAGAAGAACTAAGAGGAGGATTCATATAATATGAAAGTTATTTTCCTAGAAGATGTTAGAGGTAAAGGTAAGAAGGGGGAGCTAAGGAATGTTGCTGACGGTTACGCCCAAAACTTCCTAATTAAGAATAAAAAGGCTATTGAGGCTACAACTGCTAATGTTGCTAAATTAAAGGCTGAACAAAACCGTGAAGCTAAAGATTACGAAGCTGAAAAAGCTGAAGCTAAGGTTTTGAAGACTCAGATTGAAGATGACAAGACAGTTGTCGAAGTTTCAGCTAAAGCTGGTACTGATGGTCGTTTATTCGGCTCAGTTACAACTAAGAAAATTGCTGAAGAATTAAATAACCAATATGGAATCAAAGCTGATAAGCACAAGATGACATTAGCTGATGGTGTTAAGGCACTTGGATACATTAACGTTCCTGTTAAATTGTTTGAAGGTGTTGAGGCAACCATTCGCGTACACGTTGCTGAAAAGAAGTAGGAATAAATGAATAATGATATAACTTCAAGAATACCGCCCAATGATAAGGATGCCGAGCAAGCCGTATTAGGAGCGGTTTTTCTTAGTCAGGATGCTTTAATCGAAGCTATGGAATACGTTGAAGCGGAAGATTTTTATCAACACGCTAATCAATTAGTATTCCAAGCTATGATGAATTTAAACGATGAGGAAGAACCAGTCGATGTTGTGACAGTTCAAAACGAACTCGATCGTTTAAATCAAATTGAGGATATTGGTGGGGTCAGTTACTTAGCTGAACTAGCTAGTGCTGTACCGACAGCCGCTAATACGACTTATTATGCCAAAATCGTTAAGAACAAATCGACTTTGCGTCGTCTGATCAATGCTGCCACAGGAATTGTCCAACGGAGTTTTGAAGAAGATGAAGATGTTGATAGTATTATCGATTTATCCGAAAAAGAAATCATGGATGTTTCTGAAAACCGAAATCACAAGGGTTTCAGAAGAATCTCAGATGTTGTAAAGTCTTCATTTGAGGAGATTGATAAACTCTATGATCAAGACAGTGATGTTACTGGACTTTCAACTGGTTACAAAGATCTTGATGCCATGACGACTGGTTTGCATAAGGATGAATTAGTTATCCTCGCTGCCCGTCCCGGTGTTGGTAAAACTGCCTTTGCTTTGAACTTGGCTCAAAATGCGGCCACGAAATCTAATGCCACAGTTGCTATTTTCTCTTTGGAAATGGGTGCTGAATCGTTAGTTAACCGTATGCTTTGTTCAGAAGGTAGTATTGACGCCAATGCGTTGAGAACTGGTAAGTTGGATGAGAATCAATGGAACAGTTTAGTTGTTGCCATGGGTAGTTTGTCACGGACTAACGTCTATATCGACGATACCCCTGGTATTAAGATGGCTGAAATTAGATCAAAATGTCGTCGACTTTTAAAGGAAAGCGGCAATTTGGATTTAGTTATCATTGATTATTTGCAGTTGATCGAAGGTACTGGTCAAGAAAATAGACAACAAGAAGTTTCTGTTATTTCTCGTAATTTGAAAAAATTAGCAAAAGAATTACATGTACCAATAATCGCATTGTCACAGCTTTCCCGTGGTGTTGAAGCTCGTCAAGATAAGAGACCAATGTTGTCAGATATCCGTGAATCTGGTTCAATTGAACAGGATGCGGATATCGTAGCTTTTCTTTATCGTGATGATTATTATCGTGATGAAGATGGCGATGACAACAATAATAGTGAGCCGCAAGAGGAACCGGAAGATCCGGATGTTGGTGAAGTCGAAGTCATCATCAGTAAGAACCGTTCGGGTCCTCGTGGGACTGCTAAGTTATTGTTCGTGAAATCTTATAATAAGTTTTCATCGATCGCGAATATTCCAGAAAATTAAATAGTGTAGGTGTAGAAGAAATATGACAACAGTTGTTGTAGTAGGTACTCAATGGGGCGATGAAGGTAAAGGAAAGATTACCGATTATTTCAGTGGTGAAGCTAACATTATTGCACGTTACCAAGGTGGAGATAATGCTGGACATACGCTAAATATCGATAACCATGTTTACAAATTGAGATCTGTTCCATCAGGTATTTTGTATCCAGATAAGACTAGTGTTATTGGAAATGGGGTTGTTTTAAACCTTGAGTCACTTCAAGAAGAGCTCGGTCGTCTTCACGAACAAGGCGTTGACACAACTAACCTAAAAATTTCTAACCGTGCACAGTTAATCTTGCCTTACCATATCGAACTAGATAAGCTTCAAGAAGCTGCTAAGGGCGATTCTAAGGTCGGAACAACTAATAGAGGTATTGGACCTGCTTATACTGACAAAGCTTCACGTGTGGGTATTAGAATGGCCGATATTCTTGATAAAGAGTTGTTCAAGGAATTGTTGACAGAAAACCTTAAGCAAAAGAATGAACTATTTACTAAAATCTACGGTGCTGAACCAATGAACTTTGATGATATCTTTGAAAAGTATTATCAAATTGGTCAAGACTTAAAAGATCGTGTTATCGACACATCTGCCTATTTGAACAGAGAATTAAAGAACGGTAAAAACGTCCTATTTGAAGGCGCACAAGGAATCATGCTTGATATTGACCATGGTACTTATCCTTATGTAACTTCATCAAATCCCGCTGGTGGTGTAACAACAGGTGCCGGAGTCGGTGCTCCATTGATCGACAACGTTATCGGAGTTGTGAAAGCTTATACATCACGAGTTGGTGCTGGTCCATTCCCAACAGAACAATTAAACGAAACCGGCGATTTCTTACGTGAAGCTGGCCATGAATACGGAACAGTAACACACCGTCCCCGTCGAGTTGGCTGGTTGGACCTAGTCGTTCTAAAACATTCATGTAATGTTGCCGGAGTAACACACTTATCACTTAACTGTTTAGATGTACTAACAGGCCTAAAAGAAATCAAAGTCTGCACAGGCTACGATTTGAACGGTAAGATTATCGACGAATATCCAGCAAACTTGAACGTTTTAGCAAAATGTAAACCAGTATATAAGACATTCCCAGGTTGGGATGAAGATATGACACAAGCCAAGAGCTTGGAAGATTTGCCACAAGCAGCTAGAGATTATTTGGACTTTGTTAAAGACCAATTAGGCGTTGAATATGCTACAGTTTCAGTTGGTCCAGATAGAGAACAAACAATTGAAGTAAATGACGTGTGGACAAACTAGAGAGTGGAGACAGGGCGGTCAGCTCCCGAGCATTTTCGTAAATAAGTGAATTGTACGCTGAACTTAGCGGGCGATTTACTTATTTATGAAAAGCTGAAGGAGTTGCCCTGTCGGAACTCGTTTTAGAGCCACTGCCTATATAAACCAAAAGCATCATCAGTTCCAAAACTAAAACTAAATCAACTAACTAAACTCAACAACAAAACAAAAAAATCGATTCCAAGGCCTAATCCCAAGGAACCGATTTTTTTATATCCTCAGAAACCAAAATCCTTGCATCTAAGAAATAAGATGTTATTATAATAATAACAAGTTAATAATAAAGTAACACCTATTAGAGAGAAGGATAATATCAATGACAAAATACGCAATCACAGCCGTTACCGGCCACTTTGGACAAAACGCAATCAAGGAATTAGCAAAACTAGTAGCACCCACAGACATCATCGCTTTAGCACGTAATACCAAAAAGGCTGAAGCAATCGTTCCAGAAGGTGTCGAAGTACGTCCTGGAGATTATACTGACGAAAAACAACTTGAAGCATCCCTAAAAGGCGTTGACCGTCTACTTCTAATTTCATCTCAACCAGGTGGACCAGTAGCTCGTTTAACACAACATGAAAATGCAATTAAAGCTGCTAAAAATGCTGGTGTAAAATACATTGCTTATACAAGCTTCCCACATGCTGACGAGACAACGGTTCCTTTAGCCGCTGATCATATTGCATCTGAAAAACTTATCAAGGAATCAGGGATGGACTATTCATTCCTACGTAACAACTGGTATTTGGAAAATGACGGTGCTGGCTTGAAAGCTGCAGCTAACGGTCAACCTTTAGTTTATTCAACTGGCGACAGTAAAGTAGGCTGGGCTTTGGAAAGCGAATATTCAGAAGCTGCTGCTAAGGTTTTAGCTACTGCTGATCCTAAAAAAGTCTATGAATTTGCCGGTAAGAGTCGTACATATGCAGATTTAGCTCAAGCTATTGGTGATGTAAAGACTGTTTCAATTACTGATGACGAGTACAAAGAACAACTTAAGGCTGCCGGAATGGACGATATGACAATCGGCATTATCATTTCAATTCAAGATTTGATTTCTGAAGGTGCCTTACAAGAAGAAACAACTGATTTACCAGATGTACTAGGCCGTGATTTGACACCAATTTCAGATGCCATTCAAACAGTTATTAATGAATAGTTTGTCATCTAAACGCCTAATGCTATGATAATAAAAGGTATTTTTTTACTAGGAGGCGTTTAAATATGAAATTTTCCAATAAACTAAGCGATGGAGTCCACATATTAGCTTATATCGACATTTGTAAAGATGGAGATCTCTCAAGCGCTGCGATTGCTGGTAGTATTGAATCCAATCCTAGTTTAGTGCGTCGAATGATGTCACGCTTAAGTAAAGCCGGCTTGTTAGTCAGTCGACCTGGAGTAGTAGCACCGAAACTGGGCCGACCAGCGGATGAGATTACACTTTTGGACGTGTATAAAGTGATGGAGGATAACCAAAACCTCTTACACATCGACGAAAAGACTAATCCAGCCTGTATTGTCGGCGGCAATATTCAAGAAACTTTGACTGATATATATGATCAGATTCAAAAGAATGCTGAAGACAGTATGGCGCAGGTGACTTTACAACAAATTATCGATAGTATTTTGGTTAACAATAGTAAGAAAAAATAAAAGACAATTCATTTTCTGAAAGTTCAGAAGACGAATTGCCTTTTTTAGTGAAAAATTTTTGAAATTGGCCGTTTCCAGAGTTGAGAGTATTCATCTGCTGCACGGTACGGTTCGAGCCAAAATGCGGTCTCGAACCTCGGTTGAAGTCCTGCAAAACTGGCAGGTCTCCAACACGCCCGATGGTGTAATTGCTAAAGCAATAACGCCACTTTCGCTGCTGATGAATACTCTCAACTCTTCCAACTAACTTATGCTACTTAATTAAACCTTCAATAAATTAATTATTACCATCGGTCGAAATAATACCCTTCTGGAAATTGATAAAACGTCCACTATTGCGGCTGAAAGTTAATGTATAGTAATAACTATTATCTTTACTCAATTGTTTAATGTAAACCCGAGTATATCGAGGTACATCGGAAATCTGATAACCAACGATACTAGAATTGCTGACACGGGCATTAGAATTTTTAGCCAAAGCATATAAACCATTATTACTATTATCAGGGTTCAACCCCAAGTTGATTGAAATTTGATTGAAGTTACCGGGTTCGCTAGCATTAGTTGCAGTCAAATTTGAGTTGATAATGGCTGTCTTCAAACGTTGCAAGAAAGCCTTGGCCTGATCATTACCTGATTTGCCCAATTCGATATTTGAAATAACAAATTTTGGCGGATACTTGTTAGACTTGGTATTGAGATACTTAGCTGATTTGATTGAATCGCCACGATAATAGAGTCGATAACGATAACTGACAATATTTTTCGTATCATCGTATCGATTACAGCTGATAGTGATGTATTTGCCGATGGAATCTTTTCCAAAGTTGAGTAGGGTCATTTTGGCAATGTAGCGATGTGGTTTCTCGTGAACCTTTTTCAACAAAGTTTTTTCTTGGTCATTGGATAAAAATGAGAGCTCCTTCGTATTATCATAGTCATCATTGATAGTGCTGACTAAGTTGATAGCTTCTTGCTTGGCCTTAGTCATATCGCCATCATTTATTTCAACGGCTTTGGGAGCAATATCTTCATCAATGTTTTTAGGATTAACAATCAGGGAAAACGGAATGGTGATTGAAGCAATGCCATCGACCGTCTTATCTTTGATTTTTCCTAGGTTAAGGGCATATGAGGATACAATTATTACTAGTAAGAGAAGAATAATGATCCATTTAATATATTTTTTGTTTAATTTTTTCAAAATTTCCACCCTTTATTTGTAGGATAATTTACTATATATAATAACAAGATGAACTAGATATTTGGGGAAAATAATGAAAGATAAGAAAGATTTAAAGAGTAGGACGAAATCAGAGCATTATTTGATGGTGAGTGCTGGCATTGTTGGTGTAGTAACGGCCATCATCTTTTTTATCATGCTTTCACGTGGTGTCGTCAATGCAGTTGTGACTTCAAAAATATCTAGTCAATATCAGGATAAAGAATTGGAAGTTTTAAAGACTGATTTAAACTATCGCTCATTGGATTTCATCGGCAAGGTGATCAATGTCAGCGATGGTTACGTGATTACGAAGAGCAATATTCAAAAATATCATGAGCTCGAGAACTATATTCAGGCTCGTAAGGATCGGACGAAAGATGTTAACGCGTTATATGACGGCAAAAGTGACTATCGTGATGATGTGACGAGTGATACCATCAATAATTTGGATAAGACGTTGTTAAAAGAGAAGAATCAAGACGTTTATCAAAAGCAGCGTAATAAACTCGATACGATTCAGATATGGTATGAACAAACTCAGGATGCTGACAAGTATTTGAGTAAGACTTGGAATGCTTATACGGCAGATAACTCGAGTTTGAGCTTTAAGAAAATCTCGATGGTTAATACTTATTATAAACTGGTTAAAAATAAGACGGTTAAAAAACGCTGGACCGAGGATGTTACGAAGATGGACGACTACTTTGCCAATCATCAAGGTGAGAGTTCTCGAGTTGCGGCAGTTAAGCAAGAACTAGAAGCACTAAGAAATTCACCTTTGACGGAGAAATATACTCCTGCCAATGTCGATATTGTTGGCAGTCTCAATTCAACTACTGGCGCATCAGATGCTTTAACACAATCTGGAATCACGGGTAAGAATGTCCTTTACTACAACTCAAGTAAGAATACTTTGGCATTGATGACTAAAGTCAGTGGTAAGTATGTGGCTCAAGATGGTTACGCTAATGTTATTAGTTCACAAGTTAGTTCCGGCAAGTATACGATTAAGAAACTCGTTAATGCTGGTAGTTCGGATGCAATCGTTACAGATAGTAGCAATAGCGACTTTGGGCAATATGTCTCAAACGCTAGCGAAAGCGACTTTACTTCAATGAATATAACTGATCCAGATAATACGACAGCTGATTTCAATTCTGCTACGCCAGTCTTCTGGTTCAAGAATAATTCAGCATTGAACAGTTCAATTTACTTCAGTAATGGATCAACACTTGGATTCATCTATGCTGGAGGTACAAGTTACAACAATGGTATGCAAATTAGTTCATCAGACTTGTCTAATTTGATGTCACAAATCTCTTCTGGAATAACATTCTATGTTAATTAGGGGCTAATTATGCGTAAGAAAAAAATGGAACACAGATTAATCAAAAAAAGAAAAAAATGGCCGTGGATACTTTTGACAATCGTTTTATTAATTGTTTTGAGTGTCGGAGCTTTCTGGTGGAAATATGGCTATGATATTAGAAATACGATTGCGGATGGCTATTCATACAGTCAGGGTTTGAAGAAGTCAGACTTTCATCCTAAAAATTCAACCGTTATATATGACCGTAACGGTAAAGAAATCAAGAAACTGTCACAGTCGAGTTCCAATTATACTGATATAAATGACATTAACCCCAAGATTAGCAAAGGATTAGTCGCGGTGGAGGACCAACGTTTCTACATTCATCATGGTGTCGATTTGTATGGTATTCTGCGTTCGACCGTTTCAACTGTTTTGCATCGTCGGACTGAAGGTGGTTCGACCTTAACGCAGCAACTAGTTAAGAATGTTATTTTGCAGGATCAATCACAGAATCTAACGCGTAAGTTGAAAGAAATGGTTATTGCCCAACAACTGGAGAAGAAATTTACCAAGCAACAGATTCTTGAATTCTATATCAACGATGTCTATATGGGACATGGTTCTTATGGATTCAGTGCCGCCTCGGATTACTATTTTTCACAGGATCAAAAAGATTTATCAATTGATAAATTAGCTGTGCTAGTCGGCATCCCTAATAATCCAGTTTACTATGATCCAGTAGCTGCACCGCAACGGACAATAAAACGCCGTAACATGATTCTCTATATTTTCCATCAACGTGGTTTGATTTCCAAAAAGACTTATTTGACCGCACGTAAGCGTCCATTAGGTTTGAAGATTAATCAGAAGCGTTATGACAATAATGTTTCGAATAACTATGCGCTGAGCTACGCCGTCTTCAATGCGACTGAGGAATTAATGAAGTCAGCTGGCTTCACGATGCGTTATGATTTTAAGGATAACGCTGACCGTAACGCCTATAATACTAGTTACCAACAAGCATACGAGCGTGCTCATGGTCAATTGATGGATGGTGGTTATACGATTAGAACAACGATTGATGAAACTGTTCAAAATAAGATTGAGCAATTGGTCAATAATACGTATAAGGCTTATACAGGTAGGGATGTCCATGGAAAATTAGCGCCACAAGTATCAAGTACCGTCGTTGATAACAAAACTGGCGACGTTATAGCGATAGTCGGTGGACGAACAACCAACGGGGATCAAGTTAATCGGGCGATAAGTGGTTATCGTCAACCTGGTTCCACAGCCAAGCCGATAGTTGCCTATGCTCCAGCTTTTGAACGTGGATATTTCCCTCAGAGTACCGTAATCGATTCTGCTGTCGGAAATCCAGTAGTTCATAACTGGTACAGCGGTTATACAGGTAGCAATACTTTGCGTCATGCTTTGGAAAACTCAATTAATACAATTGCGTACAAATTAGCGGCTTCGGATACTAAACACACCTATTATGATGACTTAGTTAAAATGGAGTTTGCTCGTTTGAGCCCTGAACAGAAAGAAGAGCCACGTTTAGCAATTGGTTCATTCAAGTATGGGACAACTACGACCGAAATGGCCTCCGCATACAGTTCATTCTCACGTGGTGGGCAATTCATTCATCCAAGTAATTTGTCGAGTATTTATGATAATGACAATGATCGTTTTATTTATCAGAATACGCACATGAAAAAGGACGTTTATACGAAGAATGCCAGTTATATGATGCTCAATACCATGCAATCCGTTATTACTGATGGTCTGGGTAAAGCAGCGGCATTGGATAACTATAAGTACACGGCTGGTAAAACTGGTACGACCGATGATACGAAAGATTCCTATTTTGTTGGGATGACACCTAATTTCACGATTGCTAACTGGACTGGTAACGATGTGCCATCTACTTTGACTCAGAGTGAAGATGCTTTGACGATGCAGGCTTTCAAGGCTGAGGGTGAGTATATGGTCGATTATACAAAGCAAAAGCAAACTAACTTCAAGAAACCAAGTACTGTCACAGTTAGTGGTGGCAATATCTCGGTTAAGGCAAGCAATGAAAAGCCAAGTATTCAAGATATTATTGATAACGACTTTTCGAAATATAATACCGACCAAGAAGATAAGAATACGAACCGACTTTACAATCTCGATTATCGAATTATCTATCATTTGACTAAGAAAGAAGAATTTAGTCGTGAAGATAAGGTTCAAAAAGCCATCGATAAGTATAACGAGTCACCAATTACTAAGGAGTCTCAATACAATAGTAAGTTGAGTGAATTGCAGAAGATTCGTTACCTCAACGCTAATGTTAAACGCCAGAGTGCCAAGATTGATTTCAATAAGCAGATTTTGGAATTACAAAAGGATCTGAATATGAGTCAGGCCATGTTCCAAGCAGCTAAGGATAATAAGAAAGTTGCGAAGTACGAGGCTGAGAAGGAAACAATTGAAACAGAACGGGCTCAGAAACGTCAGTCAATGGTCGATAAGTTGATGCCACAGTACAATTCACAATTGCAGAAGGTTAAGGATGCTTATAAGAACGATGATTCAGATAAAGCTGATCAAAAGCAGAAACTCGTTGATATTATGAACGAAATTAGAAGCTATGGTGGCAATGTGCCAGACATCAAGATAGATGCCAATGGCAATTCAACCAGTTCTTCATCGTCATCAACGCCTTCTTCTGATTCATCTTCAAGCTTTGACAGTTCTAGTGATTAGGTTTGGTGTATTGAAGGATGCCGCCACAGGTTGCCAGCAATTTTCACCTGCTGTGAGGACCGGTCCGAGCCAAAGAGCGGTCTCGAACCTCGACTTGAAGCCTTACCACAACCCGGTAAGTCTCCAAGTCGCCCTATAATATAATGACTGACGTCATTATATTATTTTCACTGCTGGTGAAATTGCTGGCAACCTGTGGCTGGGGTTTTAGTTTTAGTTGATTTAATGTATGAATTAAAAATGTATTGTAGATATTGATGAAGTCAGACTGTTTGGATTACGGTCTGGCTTCTTTGTATTTAATAGGTTAAATACGAGTGAATGAATCAAAATTGCTATAATTTTTTGGACATTATTATCTCTATTGTTAGGACTTCAGTTATTAATATGTCCAGAGTATTTAAAATACTTTAGCTTGCGGATGCCAGTGATGGAGTCAGCAATGGAGGTGGTGTAATGGCTTTAGCCATTACACCACAGGGCGACTTTGGAGACTTACCGTTTTGTGGTAAGGCTTCAAAGCGAGAGACGAGACCTTGGCTCGGCTCGGTCCTCATAGCGACTCCATCACTGGCATCCGCAAGCGGCATGCTTTAAAAGACAAAAATAGGACCATCAGAATTAACTGATGGTCCTATAAAATCACCTGTGCAGAGAGGCAATTAAGTTTAAGCTTCGTCTAAATCTTTATTAGTACGTTTGGCAATAGCAGGTAGAATCAAACCAAGAGTAATCAAAGCAATTGGTGTGATGATGTTAAGTGCTAATTGGAACCACCATGATGATGGATCTTGTGCCATATTCATCTTAGGAACCATACCTAAGATACATGCGAAGGCTGTTAGGAAGAAAGTCCAAAGACCTAATCCGAAACCAACGTATTTGTTCTTAACAAACATATAATCTGATTGGAAACTTTCGATATGTTTTGAAAGCATCATGAATGCGAAGAATACCCATAGATAACGCATAGGCATAACGATTGAGTTAAGGTTCAACAACCAGTTATATAGATCATTCATACCGTTGATACCAAGAGCAGGAACGACAATCAAGATAGAAACAAGAACGGCAGTCATCTTGTAACCGTTGATTGCTACGCCACGCTTGTTTTTCTTTGAAAGTGCCTTAGGGATGAATTTAGAATCGGCATCACCTAAAAGCATACGTAATGGAGCATCAATTGAAATAGCAAGGGCAGCGGCTGAAGCAACTGTATTAGTAATCGCGAAAGCCCAAACGAACAAGTTACCAACGTGGAAACTGTTACCTAAGAATTGGAAGGCTTGGTAAGCACCGTTAGCCATCAAATCAGATGGAATATGGTTAGAGTTAACAATCATACCAATAGCAAATGATCCTAGAATGGCTGAAACAGCAACCATGACAGCTAAGATAATCATACCAAGTGGGAATTCTTTGGAAGCATTCTTAGTCTTGTTAACGTATGGTGAAATCTTTTCAGAACCACCAACGGCGAAGACTAACATAGAAATTGTCGTAAAGTATTGAAAGTCGAATTTCGGTATATATGTGTGAATATCAGTCATGTTTGGTGTAGCGATTGCCACATGAGTGATAAATGGAGCGCTGACACCTAAGATAATGAATAGCATTGACATAGTAAACATAGCGATACCGGCAATACTACCTAAATTATTTAGAGTGGCAGTACCTTTACTAGCTAACCAAACGAAAGCTAGAAAGATAATTAAACTGGCCCCTTGAACTAATAATGGGGAACTAGTTTTGATAAATGAACCATTACCCTTAAATAACCAACTCAAGCTAACCATGATAATTTGTGGTTTTTGAGCAAGGTATGGAACGTGAACAACCCAATAAGTCCAAGCAGCGAAGTAAGCTAACTTATTATTGGATAGTGCTTTGACCCAGGAACTGACACCCCCGCCAGCATTTTGAAAGGCTGATCCCAATTGACCAACCATCAAAGTGTATGGGACAAAGTATAGAATCATGATCAAAATCCATGAAGTTATAACAGCTAAACCTTGGTTGGCAAAGTTGTTAATAACGTTATTAAGACCCCAAACAGTGGTAAAACCTAGTAAGGCAATATTCCACCATCTGAACGTCTTTGCATTATTTGCATCTGGCATTATTCAAATCCTCCTACGAAGGTGATTATACAGGAAATTAGGAACTAAAACTTAAAAATAATAAGATAGTTTTTTGATTATATCCGACTTTATATTCTGACAAAATTATTTTAATGAAATTGACATGTGGTATTAAAAACATATAATTTAGATTGTTTGGGAAGGCCGCCGGAGGCTGGCAGTAATGTCAGCCTCCGGCTAATGTATTTTTTTGATTGATTTTTGATTAAATTATCAACTTATTGAACAATCATAATATTGGGGATGCTAACATGTATTTATTAATGTTAAAATTCATTGAACAGTTTAGAAATTTCAATAAGTAAGGTATTAAAATAAAATGAGAAGCTTTAATTTGATTATTAATCCTAAAAAATAGTTGGAAGGGCTGAGAATATTCGTGTTCTCAGCCCTGGAAACAGCAGACAAATACTAAGCTTTCAATGTTTAGTGCATCAGTTGAACCAAGGCCTTTTACAGAAAGATTTTTAATCAGTAGAATTAAGCTGTATAATTGCATTCTATCTACTATATAATATAGAGAGAATTTGTTAGAAACGTAGATAGCAAATTAATCGGAGTTTATTTATGGATAACAACAATAAAAACAATAAAAACAATATGTCTAGAGAGCGTCGGCAACGAACTCGTAACAGTGCCTTAGCCTCTAATAACGGTGGTAATATTAAACGCCCATTTGTGAAGATTCTAGGTTTAGTATTTCTAGTTATGATTTTCGTCATGGGTGCTTATGGATTTAGACTATATGCCCAAACCCAAAGTTCTATGGGTAAGACTTACAGGCCTTTGGATGGTAAGAAAGTTTCAACTCGTATCAATGATAAGAAACCTGTCTCAATTCTTCTATTAGGTGTCGATACAACTGACGATGGTGTCAGGGATTCTGAAAAGGATTATCGTGGTAATTCAGATACAATGATCATTGTATCGGTCAATCCGGATACGAATAAAACTACGATGATGTCTGTTCCAAGAGATTCCATGGCTCAAATTTGGAAGAGTAGCTCGAATAATACGAGAAAGATTCAAAAAATCAATTCAGCCTATAATATTGGTAATGAAGAGAGTGCTGTTGCTACAACAGAGAAATTCTTGAATGTACCGATTGATTATTATGTTAAAGTTGATTTCAACTCATTGACACAGATTGTTAATGCTGTTGGTGGTGTTGATGTAGATGTACCATTTAGCTTTTCTTATGGTGATACCGGTCAAAAGGAATCCCATTTTAAGAAGGGTAAGATGCATTTAAACGGTAAACAAGCTCTTGATTACTCAAGAATGCGTTACGAAGATCCAAAGGGTGATTATGGACGTCAATTAAGACAACGTCAGGTCATTACAGCAATTATTAAGAGTGCTGCGAGTGCCAAGACATTTACACGTTATCAAAAAGTGTTGGATAGTATTTCTAGTTCAATGACAACTAACTTGAGCTTTAGCGATATGCAATCAATGTTCTTGAATTATCGTGGTGCGGCCAAGAGTATCGGCTCTGATCACGTTCAAGGATATGGCTCAATGATCAATGGTTCTTCTTATGAAGTAATTCCTTCTAAGGAACTACGACGTGCATCCAATAAACTAAGGAAGCAATTAGGCTTATCCGAGGAAGATTTGGATAATGAAGAAACAAGATTAAATACATTGAATGAGGATAATGGTTTCTCCTTTGAGAGTGGGAACCAAAACCAAAACTATACAATCTTTACAAGAAATCAAACGTCCGAATAAGGATTTGACTAAAGACTGAAACGATAGTTTCGGTCTTTTTTATATATTTTTAGTGGCGGGGCCTCCGGGTCTGGCAGTAATGGAGTTCTGCTGTGAGACCGGTTCGAGCCACAGTGCGGTCTCGAACCTCGATTTTGAACTTCGCAAAATACGCGAATTTCAAAATGCGTCAGTAGTGTAAGAGCAGAAAATCGCTGCTCTAACGCTACTTTCACTGCTGAAATTAATTACTTCCAGCCCCTCCGGTTAAGTTGGCTGCATGGACTAGTCTGACTTTGGGTGATAACATGTATTCTTGTGTGTTTTATTAAAAATATGAATAAATAGATAATTTACTACTATAGTAGTAAAAGGTTAGATGGAACCAAGCTTAATATAGTTGGTTTTATAATATATATAATTCAGAACATTAATAGAGTTATTAATAATAAAAGATAAATTAGTCGTAAGGGATGAGAGTATTCACCAACAGGGGCGAAATACTCTCATCTCTGTAGACGGCATATTTCAAAAGAAGAGGAGACAAATATGAGTGTTTTAGAAGTACATGACTTAACACAACAATTTTTGGATAAAAGATTGTACGATTCAGCCAATCTACAGGTTAATAAGGAAGATCATTTGGGTATTATTGGACAAAACGGTGTCGGTAAGTCTACCTTTATCAAGATTTTGACTGGCCAAATTGAACCTGACGAGGGAAAAATCTCTTGGAAGAAACATTTAACTATCGGTTACTTGGATCAACAGGCCAAATTAGCTGCCGGAATGACGATTTACGAGTACCTTAAAACCGCATTTTCAAAATTATATGAAACTAGCGATAAGCTAAACGACATTTACATGAATAACCCAGATGATGAAGACCTTGAAAAGGCTGGAAAGCTTCAAGAAATCTTAGATGCCAACGATTTCTACGAATTGGATACTAAGATTCAACAAGTCGCTACCGGTTTAGGACTCGATGCGATTGGATACGACCATGACGTTTCCAAACTTAGTGGTGGTCAACGTTCAAAGATTATCTTGGCTAAAATTTTGCTCGAACAACCTGATATGATTCTTTTGGATGAGCCTACTAACTACTTGGATACTAACCATATTGACTGGTTGGCTGATTATTTGAATAACTTTGAGGGTGCTTTTATCGTAATTTCCCATGATTATGGCTTCCTAGACCGCATTATCAACTGTGTAGCTGACTTTGAGTTCGGTAAGATTACTAAATATACTGGTTCATTGAAGCAAGCTCTCAAGCAAAAGGCTGCTAATAAAGAAACATATATGAAGGCTTACGTTAAGCAACAGGACCAAATTTCGAAGACTAAAGCTTATATTAGAAAGTTTAAGGCCGGTTCGCGTTCTAAGAGTGCCAAGAGTAGGGAGAAGCAATTGTCTCACATGGAAGTCCTTACTCCTCCAGGGAACAAGACCGCAGCTAGTTTTGGCTTTCCATATATCGAAGTACCAAGTTCTCGTATGTTGCTAGAAGTAAATGATCTTAAAGTCGGTTATGATGGGAAAGCTCTATTTGATAAAGCTTTGAATTTCTCGATTGTCAGTGGCGAAAAGATGGTTATTAAAGGGTTCAATGGTATCGGTAAGTCTACATTGATCAAGACTCTACTAGGTATTATTCCTCCTATTGAAGGTAATTTTGATTTCTCAGAGACTGTTAAGATTGGATACTTCAAGCAGGATCTAGTATGGAAGAATAATCTCGAATCACCATTTAAGTACATAAGTGACGAGCATTCTGACAAAGATGGTAAGGAAGTTAGACGTGTACTAGCTAGAACTGGACTAACTAACCAACAGATTATGTCCCAAATGCGCTCACTATCCGGTGGGGAGCAGACTAAGGTTAAGATTGCTGACTTGATGTTCGACAATACTAACTTCCTATTCATGGATGAACCTACTAACCACTTGGATGATGAGTCAAAGGCTGCTCTACGTAAAGGGCTTAAGAACTATGATGGATCAATGATTCTCGTAACTCACGAGGAGGATTTCTATAGTAGTGACTGGATCGATAAGGTCTTGGATATTGAAAAGATAAAAGAAAATTGATTATTTTCAAAAAAATATGAAAAAGTACTTGCATTGGTTTACTATTAACGGTAAGATATTACCTGTTGTCACGAAGAGTTAACAACGCCAACGGTTAAGCAATGATTTTGCTTGATTGTTGGAAAAATTATTTCAAATAAGTTCTTGACATTATGTTTTGAACTTGGTAGAATAATTAAGTTGACTCAGAAGAGCAACACGTAAGAATTTGATGAATTTATTCATTAAATTCTTACGAAAATTATTTTAAAAAGTTCTTGACATTCATTTGTCAGCTTGATAAAATAATTAAGTCGCTGATGAGCGTAAGCGCTTAATCAGCTGGTAGACCTTTGAAAACTGAACAAAGTTTTAACACTAAAATTGTGTAGGCCAACATTTATTTGTTGGATTTACAACGAAGTCAATTCGCTAGTATTTAATATTTTTATTGAGTCACAAACTTTTAATATGAGAGTTTGATCCTGGCTCAGGACGAACGCTGGCGGCATGCCTAATACATGCAAGTCGAACGAACTTTCCCGATGATTGAAGCTTGCTTCATGAATCGGATCTAAGTGAGTGGCGGACGGGTGAGTAACACGTGGGTAACCTGCCCAAAAGTGGGGGATAACATTTGGAAACAAGTGCTAATACCGCATAACAACTACTTTCACATGATCGTAGTTTAAAAGATGGCTCTGCTATCGCTTTTGGATGGACCCGCGGCGTATTAGCTAGTTGGTGAGGTAAAGGCTCACCAAGGCAATGATACGTAGCCGACCTGAGAGGGTAATCGGCCACATTGGGACTGAGACACGGCCCAAACTCCTACGGGAGGCAGCAGTAGGGAATCTTCCACAATGGGCGAAAGCCTGATGGAGCAATGCCGCGTGAGTGAAGAAGGTTTTCGGATCGTAAAACTCTGTTGTTGAAGAAGAACATGCGTGAGAGTAACTGTTCACGTACTGACGGTATTCAACCAGAAAGCCACGGCTAACTACGTGCCAGCAGCCGCGGTAATACGTAGGTGGCAAGCGTTGTCCGGATTTATTGGGCGTAAAGAGAATGTAGGCGGTTTATTAAGTTTGAAGTGAAAGCCCTCGGCTCAACCGAGGAAGTGCTTCGAAAACTGGTAAACTTGAGTGCAGAAGAGGAAAGTGGAACTCCATGTGTAGCGGTGGAATGCGTAGATATATGGAAGAACACCAGTGGCGAAGGCGGCTTTCTGGTCTGTAACTGACGCTGAGATTCGAAAGCATGGGTAGCAAACAGGATTAGATACCCTGGTAGTCCATGCCGTAAACGATGAGTGCTAAGTGTTGGAGGGTTTCCGCCCTTCAGTGCTGCAGCTAACGCATTAAGCACTCCGCCTGGGGAGTACGATCGCAAGATTGAAACTCAAAGGAATTGACGGGGGCCCGCACAAGCGGTGGAGCATGTGGTTTAATTCGAAGCAACGCGAAGAACCTTACCAGGTCTTGACATACCATGAAAAGCTAAGAGATTAGTCTTTCCCTTCGGGGACATGGATACAGGTGGTGCATGGTTGTCGTCAGCTCGTGTCGTGAGATGTTGGGTTAAGTCCCGCAACGAGCGCAACCCTTATTATCAGTTGCCAGCATTCAGTTGGGCACTCTGGTGAGACTGCCGGTGACAAACCGGAGGAAGGTGGGGACGACGTCAAATCATCATGCCCCTTATGACCTGGGCTACACACGTGCTACAATGGTCGGTACAACGTGCTGCGAACTCGCGAGGGCAAGCAAATCACTTAAAACCGATCTCAGTTCGGATTGTAGGCTGCAACTCGCCTACATGAAGCTGGAATCGCTAGTAATCGCGGATCAGCATGCCGCGGTGAATACGTTCCCGGGCCTTGTACACACCGCCCGTCACACCATGAGAGTTTGTAACACCCAAAGCCGGTGGGGTAACCCTTCGGGGAGCTAGCCGTCTAAGGTGGGACAAATGATTAGGGTGAAGTCGTAACAAGGTAGCCGTAGGAGAACCTGCGGCTGGATCACCTCCTTTCTAAGGATATGATGCGTAAGCATCAACGGAAATACACAATTGTTAAAACTTTGTTTAGTTTTGAGGGGTCTACCCTCAAACTCGTACCTTGAAAACTGGATATTAAGAAATAATGAATTAAAGAAACACCGAAAACTGCGCGATAAAAATGATTAATTTCATATTTTGTCAAGATTAAGTTATAAAGGGCGCACGGTGGATGCCTAGACACTAGGAGCCGATGAAGGACGTAACTAACGACGATACGCCTCGGGGAGCTGTAAGTAAGCTTTGATCCGGGGATTTCCGAATGGGGGAACCCAAATATCGTAATGGATATTTACTTGTTTGTGAATACATAGCAATCAAGAGGAACACGCAATGAACTGAAACATCTAAGTAGTTGCAGGAAGAGAAAGAAAATTCGATTCCCTGAGTAGCGGCGAGCGAAACGGGAATAGCCCAAACTAAAGAGCTTGCTCTTTAGGGTTGTAGGACTGATGTTGTGAGAACAAAAGGTAATGATAGTTGAACAAGTTGGAAAGCTTGGCCAAAGAGAGTGAAAGCCTCGTAAATGAAATCTGACCCACTCCATTCAGTATCCTGAGTACGGCGGAACACGAGAAACTCCGTCGGAATCTGGGAGGACCATCTCCCAAGGCTAAATACTCCCTAGTGATCGATAGTGAACCAGTACCGTGAGGGAAAGGTGAAAAGTACCCCGGAAGGGGAGTGAAATAGATCCTGAAACCGTGTGCCTACAAGTAGTCAGAGCCCGTTAATGGGTGATGGCGTGCCTTTTGTAGAATGAACCGGCGAGTTACGTTAACATGCAAGGTTAAGATGAAAAGTCGGAGCCGTAGCGAAAGCGAGTCTGAATAGGGCGACTAAGTATGTTGATGTAGACCCGAAACCAAGTGACCTACCCATGACCAGGTTGAAGATGCGGTAAAACGCATTGGAGGACCGAACCCGTGTATGTTGAAAAATGCTGGGATGAGTTGTGGGTAGCGGTGAAATTCCAAACGAACTTGGAGATAGCTGGTTCTCTCCGAAATAGCTTTAGGGTTAGCCTCGGGGATTAGGATTATGGAGGTAGAGCACTGTTTGGACTAGGGGCCCGTCTTGGGTTACTGAATTCAGATAAACTCCGAATACCATCAATCTATACCCGGGAGTCAGACGATGAGTGATAAGATCCACCGTCGAAAGGGAAACAGCCCAGATCACCAGTTAAGGTCCCAAAATTCATGCTAAGTGGAAAAGGATGTGGAAACGCATAGACAACTAGGATGTTGGCTCAGAAGCAGCCATTCATTCAAAGAGTGCGTAATAGCTCACTAGTCGAGTGATTCTGCGCCGAAAATGTACCGGGGCTAAGCATGATACCGAAACTGTGGATGTGTCGTAAGACACGTGGTAGGAGAGCGTTGTAAGAGCATTGAAGCTGTACCGTGAGGAGCAGTGGAGTTCTTAGAAGTGAGAATGCCGGTATGAGTAACGAAAGACCAGTGAGAATCTGGTCGGCCGAAAGACTAAGGTTTCCTGGGGAAGGCTCGTCCTCCCAGGGTTAGTCGGGGCCTAAGATGAGACCGAGAGGTGTAATCGATGGATAACGGGTTGATATTCCCGTACTAGTTTATTTTGTTTGAACGATGGAAGGACGCAGGAGGATGATGTGTGCGCGCTGATGGATATGCGCGTCCAAATAGCAAGTCTTGGTAAGAGTCAAATGCTTTTACCTTTAAGGACAAGTTATGATGGGGAGTGAAATTTTAGTAGCGAAGCACAGTAACTCACACTGCCGAGAAAAGTTCCTAGTTAGAAATAAACTACCCGTACCGCAAACCGACACAGGTAGTCGAGGAGAGTATCCTAAGGTCAGCGAGTGAACTCTCGTTAAGGAACTCGGCAAAATGACCCCGTAACTTCGGGAGAAGGGGTGCTGGTGTAACAGCCAGCCGCAGTGAATAGGCCCAAACAACTGTTTATCAAAAACACAGGTCTATGCTAAATCGTAAGATGACGTATATGGGCTGACGCCTGCCCGGTGCTGGAAGGTTAAGAGGATCAGTTAGCTTTTGCGAAGCTGAGAATTGAAGCCCCAGTAAACGGCGGCCGTAACTATAACGGTCCTAAGGTAGCGAAATTCCTTGTCGGGTAAGTTCCGACCCGCACGAAAGGCGTAATGATTTGGGCACTGTCTCAACGAGAGACTCGGTGAAATTATAATACCCGTGAAGATGCGGGTTACCCGCGACAGGACGGAAAGACCCCATGGAGCTTTACTGTAGCTTGATATTGAGTTTTTGTGTGACATGTACAGGATAGGTAGGAGCCGTTGATTTCGGAACGCTAGTTTCGAAGGAGGCATTGGTGGGATACTACCCTTGTTATATGAAAACTCTAACCCACGCCGCTCAGCGCGGTGGGGGACAGTGTCTGGTGGGCAGTTTGACTGGGGCGGTCGCCTCCTAAAATGTAACGGAGGCGCTCAAAGGTTCGCTCAGAATGGTTGGAAATCATTCGCAGAGTGTAAACGTATAAGCGAGCTTGACTGCGAGACTGACAAGTCGAGCAGGGACGAAAGTCGGAGTTAGTGATCCGGTGGTACCATATGGAAGGGCCATCGCTCAACGGATAAAAGCTACCCTGGGGATAACAGGCTTATCTCCCCCAAGAGTTCACATCGACGGGGAGGTTTGGCACCTCGATGTCGGCTCATCGCATCCTGGGGCTGTAGTCGGTCCCAAGGGTTGGGCTGTTCGCCCATTAAAGCGGTACGCGAGCTGGGTTCAGAACGTCGTGAGACAGTTCGGTCCCTATCCGTCGCGGGCGTAGGAAATTTGAGAGGAGCTGTCCTTAGTACGAGAGGACCGGGATGGACATACCTCTGGTGTACCAGTTGTGCCGCCAGGCGCATCGCTGGGTAGCTACGTATGGAAGGGATAAACGCTGAAAGCATCTAAGTGTGAAGCCCCCCTCGAGATGAGATTTCCCATTCCTTTATGGAAGTAAGATCCGTTAGAGATTATGACGTAGATAGGCTGCGGGTGGAAGTGTAGCGATACATGGAGCTGAGCAGTACTAATAGATCGAGGACTTAATCGAGTAAGAGTTTACAGCAGTTCGAAGTGATTCAAAATTTAATTCATTGTTCTTAATATCTAGTTTTCAGGGTACGAGCGAAAATAGTGTGGTGGCGATAGTGAGAAGGATACACCTGTTCCCATGCCGAACACAGAAGTTAAGCTTCTCCGCGCCGAAAGTAGTTGGTGGGAAACTACCCGCGAGGATAGGGAGCTGCCACGCTAACATAAAGGAATTGACTTAGGTCAGTTCCTTTTTTCGTATCTTCAAATAATATAGAGTAAACAAGGTCTGAACTTCGTCTAGGGTTCGAGACTCCTACTCTCCGCAATGCAATTGAAGAGCCGTTCATTTCCCTTCGGGATCATGAAAGGCTCTTTGTGTACCTATTTCTTCCTATTATATATAGTTTTAATTTTCATTTTTATAAAGTAAATATGTAATTAGTAATGAAAACTATGAAAATTAAAACAATTAGTTCTATAATGTAGTAGTCACTTATTTGTTAAACAGAGGGGAATATAAAATGGTACATTTTTTGCGTAATAATAAGATTGCGACTGTTATCTTAGCAATCATTCGTATTTACCTAGGTGTTCAATGGACACTTGCTGGCTGGGAAAAGGTTTCTGGCGGAGCTGCTGGAGCAGTTAAAGGTCTTGTAGCTAACGCTATCAAGAACCCTGTTAAGGGACCTGAAGGTAATGTTCTTTATCCTTGGTTCAATGATATGCTCAGTGCTATCTTGCCACATTACAAAGGTATGAGCTTAATGGTTTCATGGGGTGAACTATTAGTTGGATTAGGTTTAATCTTTGGTTGTTTAACAACCGCTGCCGTCTTCTTCGGCTTGATGATGAACTTTTCATACATGTTAGCTGGAGCTATTTCTGTAAATCCACTCTACATCTTTCTTGAATATTTCATCATTATCGGTGGATTCAATGCTGGTAAAATTGGTTTGGATTACTGGGTAATTCCATGGATCAGAAAAAATATCTTCAAAAATAAGGCTTCAATATAAATTTTTTAGATAAAATAAAAAAGAAACTGAATAAATTTCAGTTTCTTTTTTTCTTTTTTATGAAAAAATATTTTTTCCGGATTACGGAACGTGTAGGCACTATACTTATTTAAAATAAGGCGTAAAATAACATATTGGTATAGATAATAAATTATGTTCATATTTCACTAAATTTTCTGTCTATTTATTTAAGTAATAAAATATGGTAGGTTACTTATATACAAATTTATTTACCATAATATAATTGTTTTAAAATGAGATTGAATATATTCTATTATTATAGAATTAATTGCATCTACGGGGGTGGAGTTCTTGGATAGTTTTACTGACTTATTTTTATCGAAATCAGAAATTGAAAAAATTCAACTATTTAACAAGATCAAATTAATTAGAACTACTCAACTAGCTAGTGCCGACTTAATCGGTACTTATCGTAATCGCGATATCCAAGTTAAGGATATCAACTTGCGTAAGGCTGCTTATCAAATGAATAAGAGTTACGGTAGTGTCTATAATACTTTCTTAGGAATCCAAGATGATTTCAAGAAAATTTTAAATAAGGATAAATATAGCACTGAAGAAATGTTCAATGTTACACGAGATGCTTATCATGCATTTCTAACGACTAATTCTGATGGCTACTTATTCTTAGATGCCATTGTTAAGGACAAAGAGAGCTCATTCAAGCACTTTTACGAAACATTGGAAAGTAGCAAGGCAACTGTTTTGCGTCACTTAAAACCAATGAGAGGCTACTTAAAACGCTTTGGAGTTCGTATTGCCTATGAACCTATGCGTTTTGTTGGTGATGAAGAATCAATTCGTTTGGCTATCGCGGCATTGTACTGGAATGCTACTAGGGGATACGTATGGCCATTTGAAGATTTCACACAGACTGTTGCTTTCAAAGTAGTTGATATTGCTTTGGACAAATATCGTCTCAAGCCAACTAATGACATTACAAAGATGTTCTATGCATATGTTGTTATGGCACACCTATATCGAATCATTGACGGCAACCACGTTCAAAATATGGACGCATTGAATGTCATCAACTATCCTTTCCCAAACATTTTCGAAAGTGCTGGTTCTATGCTTGAAGGGGATTCAGGTAGCCAAAAAGTTCGCGAATTGAAACGTGCCATCAAAGAAGATGTTAGCTATGAAGAGCAAATGTTCCAATCAGCTGACTTCTATATTCTATTGATGTGTGTTCCAGCAACATTTGAAGTTTCCGAAGACTACTTACAATCAGTTTCTAAGCAATTGGTTAGATATAATCCATTGTTTGCTAACTTTATTGATGACTTCTTGGAACTTATTCCAATTGATATTGAACAAACAGTTTCAGATATGGCCATGTCACATTCTGAATTCTTGAGATATAAGTACAATCTGACAACATGTATCATTGGTGTGCTTGCTCTTGATCACAATTATATTGAAATCTTGAACTTATACTCTGGTTTTGGCGATGCTATCAGCAAACTTAATGATGAGGGCTTGGAGAGTAAGATTTACTCAACTGTTCAACATTTGATGTTGCGTGATAAGTATCAATCATTAACTGGAAAATCAAAGCAAATTTCTGAAGCTATTTATGCAATTGCTTACCGTTTCTTCTCACTATATAACAAGAATATTCAAGTTAAAGTTTATCTAGAACTTGAATCATTCTTCTTAGTTTATTCAGATTTGGCTGTGACTCTACAATCATTGCCGTACGCTAAAATTGTTAGTGATCCTAAAGAAGCTGATATTGTTGTAACTGCCAATAGTGCCAATCCACCAGAAGACGAAATGAAAAAAGATGTCTGCATCTATCGTTGGATGTATAACGGTGTCGATGGCCAAATGGGTGGCTTATTGAACCTAATTTACAAGATTTGGACTGAAGAAAAGGTTGATGAAAATCCAAATCTTTAATGAAAAGTGTTGCAACTATTTTCATAATATATTATGATACACATTGTGCGATGAGTCGAGAGCCGTCGAATTTGGACGGCACTTATGAGGTAGGGTATCGAGCACTACTCACCGGATATGTGAGGGATATCTATAGGAAACCGATGTGAACGGGGACCTATTTGCTCATATGAGTACTACCGTTTAAAACCATGGATATTTTAAGCCATGGTTTTTTTATTGAAAAAATTACATAGAAGAGGTGAAAAGGATGCGCGCTCAAAGACTTTGGTTACTAATTTTGAATATTACGTTCAATTTAGTGATGGGATTTATTTTGCCAGTGAATACAATTTTTATTCACAAGAACTTACATGAGTCATTAGTAACAGCGGGATTTACTTTAATGGTATATTCAGCCTTTATGATGATCGGTAATGCCCTAGGAGGGGTAATGTTCGATCGTTTTTCAAAACGTGGGACATTATACATTGGCTATGCTATTTCGATTCTTTCGTTATTAGGCATGTCAGTTCATCATATTTGGCCAACATATGCGATTATGTTGTTCATTTTAGGATTTGGAATGGGACTGGTGTATACAGCCGTCAACGCTTATACAGCTTTCATTGCCGAACAAATGTCAGGAAACAGTCGAGTAATATTCAATAATATGTACTTAGCTGCCAATATCGGAATTGCTATTGGTTCCACGGCTGTAGGATTTATTTTTAAGTGGAGTATCTTTTTCACTTTCTTCATTCCAATGTTACTATTTGTCGTCAGTGGCGTTATTTTACTATTTAAAGCTAATCTATTGGATACAGTTCATGAACATGATGATTCAATTGGACATAATTATGTAAGTAGCGATACTGCCGATCCTAAAATTGAAATTGGTGCAAGTCGTTTTACTGTAAACTTGATTGTTATCTGTGCTTCAATCTTTATCGTTTGGTTGGGCTACTCACAATGGGACAGCAATATGTCAGCTTACATGTTGAATCAAGGCTACACAACACGTGAATATGGTTTAGTTTTCACAATTAATGCGGCTTCACTTTTGATTATTCAACCAGTTATGAATCGAGTAGTTTCAAAGATTTTCAAATTGTTAAAGTATCAAATTTTCTTAGGAACAGTTATCATGGGATTATCATTCCTCTTGTTGCCAGGAGCTAAGTCATATCTAGCTTACGTTATGAGTATGTTAGTTTTGACAATTGGTGAATCCATGGTCTTCCCAACAATTCCAGCTTTGTTGAGTAAAATGTCGACAAACAAGAATCGCGGAACGTTCCAAAGTTTCTATAGTATTTTCGGATCATTAGGACGTGCCATTGGACCATATGCAGGTAGTTTGATCGTTACGGCATTGTCATTTTCAAGTTTATTCGTGGGAATCACTGTCTCAATGATCGTAGTTGCTGTAGCAATGATAGGTGTAAAAGAATTAGCATAAGTGAGGTAATATCATGATAATTATTTTGTTGATATTGTTATTACTAGTCGTTCTAATTCTGAACGCCTTTTTTTTATATGTTCAAAAAAGAGGTTCCAAAGCGTTAGGTTCAGAAGCTCCGAAAGTAAAAATGGATGACGGATTAGCAGAAGCAACGGATGTGTTTGTAAAGAAACCCAAGCAGACGTGGGAGATTAAGTCTAGTAATACAGGCAATCAACTGTATGGGTGGTTCACTGATAATAACGATGATGTAACGGTGTTGATGGTTCATGGCTTTGGTGTGGATCATACGTCATTGAATGTACATGCACAGTTATTCGATAAGCTCGGGTGCAATGTATTGCAGATTGATAATCAGGCAGCTGGCAAAAGTGAAGGTAAATACCTTGGCTGGGGCTACTTGGAAAGTCTTGATGTTTTGGATTGGATAAAAAAGCTTCTATCTGAACGCCCAAATGATAAAATTATTCTATTTGGTGCTTCAATGGGAGCGGCAACGGTTATGTTAACATCACAGTATGACTTGCCTAAAAATGTTAAACTGATAATTGAAGATTCTGGGTACACGAGTGCAAGCGAAATCTTGAGTTATCACTGTCAGAAACGTTATCATATTAAAGGTAAGTTACTGATTGGTGGGATATCTTTGATGTCGAAACTGAGAGCTGGTTTTTCATATCGACAGACTGATTGTCGCAAGGCTTTGTCCAAGAATAAGGTGCCAATGATGTTCATGCATGGCAAGAATGATTTTACCGTTCCATTCGAAATGCGAGACGAGTTATCCACATGTGGACAATTCAAAAAAAGGACGTACGAAAGCCTTGGTGTTCACATTCGGAGCTACTACATAGATTCGAAAAACTACCAGATGGCTGTGGAAAACTTTTTAGAAAAATACCTTTAGGAGAATAGTATGAAAATTAAGATTGCTGATTTTATGGAGAACGTTCAAGCAGGTGAATTTAACCAAACTAGTTTGGAAATTAGTAAGGATGATTTACTTCAAGAAGACCTTTGGTCACTAAATAAAGCTAAGGAACAACTTGAAAAAGACGTTACCGATAATAAACTTTCACAAGTTATGATCCATGTGGCTGATGCTGAGTTCGAAATTGATTTTTATTTAGAAACAGGAGTAATCAATTTACCCTTTGCAGATGCTAAGAAAGTCACTCATTTCTTCGATGATGACGCCGAAGTAGAAACAAAAATTTATCTTTCGACAAGTTGCGATTACTTAAATGCATCCAAATTTCACATTGATTTAATTTCAGAAAATAGCTTGAAAAATGATGAAATAAAACACACAATGGATATAATGAAAAGTAACTATGAAACTTCCGTCGAGAATTTTGCTAAGAAAGAGGAAGTAGAAAAAGAGGATAAATAATGAATTCAATGCTACTACTCCTAGTAATGGGTGTGGGAGCTGGAGTTCTTGGTGCAATTTTGGGGATTGGTGGCGGAATGATTATTACTCCGGTGCTAACTATCATGATGGGGTTAGATATCAAGTATGCAATTGGTGCTAGTATCATCTCAGTTATTGCAACGAGTTCCGGTTCGACAATCGCTTATTTAAAGGACGATATGCTAAACCTGCGGGTGGCTATGTTTTTGGAGATTGCTACAACGGTCGGTGCCATCATGGGGGCTCTGTTAGTAGGGATGTTCTCAAGTAATTTCTTATACGTCTTATTTGGATTCTTTTTACTGTATTCTTCATACAATATGATCCGTAAGTTATTCGATAAAAAAGGTGAAGTCGTTTATACCGAGACTGGCGAAATTGTTGAGAAATTCAAATTAGCCAGTACTTATTACGATAAAGCTGAACAAAAACAAATTGATTATTCAATGAAAAATGTTCCCGGTGGATTCATAATGATGTGGGCTGCTGGTTTGGCCAGTGGTTTGTTGGGTATCGGTAGTGGTGCTTTTAAAGTTATCGCTATGGATACAATTATGAAAATGCCTTTGAAACCATCAAGTGCAACAAGTAATTTGATGATGGGTGTTACTGCTGCAGCTAGTGCTACAGTGTATTTCTTTAACGGCTCAATCCGTCCCGACATCGCTGCACCTTTAGCAATTGGTGTTTTGGTTGGTGCAACAATCGGAGCTAGATTGATGCAAGTATTGAAACCTCGAGTTATTAGAATGATCTTTGTTCCCATTATTTTATACATGGGAATACAAATGGCTCTTAAAGGATTTGGGGTGAATATCTAATGCAATCACATGAAGAAACTCGAAAAGTTGAGTTAATCATCGGTCAAATCTTACGTATCGGCGTTATAACGTCTGCTATCGTTATACTAATCGGTATGGGATTGTACTTTATGAATGGCGCTGGTTATCCAACCGTTATCAGAAATGGCCATTCAATGGTTGATTTCCCACAGCGTTTCTCGTCAATCTTTGCTGGAATAGCAGAGGGTAAGTCATACGCCGTTATAATGTTGGGCGTATTCTTATTGATATTGACACCGGTGTTACGTGTTGTTGTTTCAATCTATGCGTTTTATAAGGAGCACGATACCTTGTATGTTGTTATTACATCAATTGTTATGGTTATTCTGATGTTTGCGATGTTCTTGGGTTATCGTAGTTAATGATGAAAAAATGAAGGCGTTACGCGAAGGTTTTTCGCGTAACGCCTTTTTCTTATATAGAATCTGATAGGGCCCAATAAATTTTACCATTGTAGGTTCCAATGAGATTATCGCTTTGCATGGCCAGCAAGATTCCGCTGTTTGAATCCCAAGTATTAGTAATATTCGTTTTTTCTGGTGTGTCGACATCTTTGATATGACTAGCAACAATAGTTGGGTTACCCTGAATATTTTTATCCGAATTCTTTTTTTTAGGATCGCGATAGAACATGTTGCCTTTAAGAATTGTTTTCTGATTATTATGAGTTAAGCTTTCTGATTCGGCAGTTACTTTCCAAGGACTACCTTTTTTTCTGCTATCATTAACCTCAACTTGCCAGTTTCCTGATCGAGGAACTATTTGTTCCCCCAAAAAGCCAATAGTCGTTTGAAAATTAACTTCAGTTTGAACTTTTCCAAAGGCTAATAATCCACCTATGGAAAGCTGACGATTGATATGATTGCTTGTCAAATCACCGTAAGTGACATAAAATTCTAAATTTCCGAAATTTGAATTATTAATTTGTTTCAATATTGAAGCGTCGATACCAAAAGTGAATTTACCACTAGGATCGATTCGTATAGGTTTATCAATTATAATTCGTTTTGGATTTGTCAAATCAGCACTATCTATTAAAACTAAATGAACTTTCATTTGGTTGTAGTCAGCATCCAATCCTCTACAAGTTATTTGTCCATCAATCGTGGTGTCCTGATTATATTTTAGTATTATCGGGTTAGGTGAGAAACTGTCCAATGTTAATTGTAATGGCTCAATACTAAATGATGGAGTTTCGGTACCGGTGATAAGATTATCACCCTCAAAAGAAGCATGAACCGATGGAACTGGTACGTTTGTTTCACCGGAATTTATTCTATCCACTTTACCATGAAGCTCTATTTTAGCATCTCTACTGTTGGAATCTAGTTTCTCTGGAAGGTGGTATTGAAAGGTCCTATTTGTATTATCTTTAAAATAGTCAGCAGGAATTTGGCGAGTTGATGTATTAATTGGCGAGTTTGGATAAGTCACGGTACCACTTGTAAATGTAACGTGCTCTGGGATTTTTAAACTAGCGTTAATTTTATTCCAGTCTTTTTCCCATCCTTTATAATTTAAGGAGAAAGAATACGTAATATCAGAATTTGAATCAACAATATTATGAGTGTCATCGATTTGTATTCCTTTTGAATTATCATAGATTGTAGAATCAACTTTAGCATCTACGAATGAAGGTAAAGATTCGAAAACTATTAAATTATTTTCAGAATAGTCACCAGTTGACCCAGTAAAACCCCAGTATAGTTTTTTATTGCCATTAGTTAATCCAAATTTGGTAGTATCTATTTCTTGAGAGTTAGAAATAGTATATCCTTTCGAAGGTTTACCAGTAGTGGGATTTTTGTCATTGTAAATATATGTTAGTTCTCCCTTTGTATTGTCATTACTATTCGGTTTCCATTTAATAGTAATATGGTGCCATTTACTATCCACAAAAGAAGTGTTATTTGGAGGAAACCGAGTATTAGTTTGATTATGTGATAATCTAAAATAATTTTTATTAGACCTGTTCGTATAATGTTTGTACGTAGAGGAATCAGCGGGATAGTTACCCATAATGTGATTATGGGTAATATAATAATCAAAAGCAGTACCTTCCCCTGTTAATTTATGGTCATCATCATCACCGATGCTTATGTTTGCAAAGGTATCAAACTCTAAAGCCCAACTATTTTGAATTGCAGTTTGTGATAATTTATTTGGACATTCATTGTTGATATCCCAATCAGCTCCCCAGACTCCCATAGATTGCCCATTAACAGGTACCCCGTCAGCTGAAAGTGCAATTGAGTTTTCTCTGTTGGGATCGTTTTGTAGAACAAAGGCCATACCATCTGCGGGTATATTGGTTGTTCTTCCAAAATATATCCACATGGAGGCTGTTTGTTCATGATCAAGATCAAAATAGTTATCTTTTGACATATTACTCCAAACGGCACCAGTTTGATGTTCTGCATTGGTCATTTGAATGATACTCGTATCCGGATGTTTAGGATTAGTAGATGGAATAATTTTAGCATTGTTCCGTCTACTGGGATTCTTACTTAAAACTGTTTTATTACTATGGTTTCCGATGTTTGTTCCGTTAAGTACACGGTTATTATATGCAGTTGAAAAGTTAGCAATAATGAAATCATCATCATTCCAATGTAATCCTTTAGGAGCACTTGAAAGAGCATATTCAAAATCACTATTGGTAGTGTTTGCTTCATCAGCTTTCACTAATTGATAACTATTAAGTGATATCAAAAATCCGAAACAAAGTAATAATAATACTTTTAAAAGCCTAAGCCATTTCATAAATGCCTCTTTCATCCTCAACAAATTTATTTACAGAAAAATCATAACAAATCCCAGATTTTCTAACTGCATATGAAAGGCGAAAGGCCATTGTATTTTTATATAAATGAAATAAGCGATTAAATATTAAATAATTATTCCTGTAATCAAAAAAAGTCACTGAATGACATATTCAGTGACTTTTTCAAATTATATATTAGGAAGGGCATCTAACAGAATCCATTGGAGTTCACCCTGATAGTTACCATCCTGATTTCCCTTTTCCATTGATAGTAAAACGCCGCTGTCAGTTGTCCAAGTATCGGTGATGTTCTTAGTTTGTGTATCGTCAATATCCTTGGTATGACTGGCTACACTGATGGTATTGTTGAATAGATTGTGGTCAATACCAGAATTGTCACGATAAATCAGATTACCCTTTAATGGATATTTTGGATCATTATTCAAAAACATATTTGAAGCATTCGCCTGAACGGTCCAGTTGCTGCCTTTTTCACGACTATCGATGACATCGATTTGCCAATTATCTAAACGAGGGATGATTTTATTTTCAAATGAGCCGTTTGTTGGTTTGAAATGAACCGTATCTTGCACGGTACCAAAAGTTAGCAGCCCACCAACGTTGATTTGTCGGGAGACAGTGTTACTTGTGTTGCCCAATGTGTCCGTTACATAGAAAGATAGAGTGCTGATTTTATTCAGTTGATTAGCACTGATTGGCATAGTAAAATTGCCGCTTGGGTCTACGATTCTACCAAGATTGGTCTTGGTTCCATTCAAAGTTTGATAAACGTTCATCGTACTGAAACTTGGCGTTGTTCCACTACCGATATAGGAAACTTTACCGGGGACAGTCGTGCCTTCATTTGGTTTTAAAGTGATTGGGTTAGGGGATGAACTTTCCAAACTCAACAGTCGCGACCTAATTTTGAAAGCCTGAGTATCGGTTCCGGTAATTAAATTGTCACCTTCAAATGATGTATGAACCGAAGGAACCGTCAGTTGCGTTGGCGCTCTGGCAATAGTATGACCCTTTAATTCAATTTGAGCATTACGACTGTTGGAATCTAAACCTTCGGGAAGTAAGTATTGTAATTGATTATTTGTTACATTTTGAAAAACTTCTGCTGGAATTGGACGAGGATTTTTATTAGTTGGTGAATTTGGATAGGTTACAGTTCCACTTGTGAAAGTAATATTGTCAGGCACTTTCATTAAAGCATTGATGTCATTCCAAGTTTTAGTCCAACCTTTGTAATTTAGAGAATAGGTATAACGGATGTCCGAATTTGGATCAACTAGGGTACTGCTGCTGGTAACTTGAGTTCCACCTTGGGAATCGTCGTATACGGCTGATTTTGCTTCAGCATCAACGAATGACGGAATCGATTCAAAGACTATCAAATTATTTTCATAGTTATTACCAGTCGAACCGGTGAAGCCCCAATATAGTTTTTTATTATCTTTAGTGATGCCTAGTTTAGTCAAGTCAATCGGATATTTACTCGTAACGCTATTGGTCAAAGGTGCCCCTGTATTGGGATCTTTATCGTTATACGCATATGATAGTGTGCCGGTATATTCGGTACTGGGAGTCCACTTAATGGTGACGTGGTGCCACTTGCTATCTACCAGATTAGTTGGTGGAATATTGTAAGAAGAAAAAACGTTGGTCTGAGAATTATGGTTCATTATGAAGTAATTTTTACCACGATTACTTTTACCATTTGTATATGTGGATGATAAAGCGGGATAGCCGGCAGAGATGTGTTGATCCTGACGTTGAAGATTGGGTATATCATAATCGAAAGTATTACCTTCACCAGTGATATTACTATTTTCAAAATTGGTAAAAGTGTCAAATTCCAACGCCCAACTATTTTGAATGGCTGTTCTCGATAAATTTTCAGAATATGGATTTGCAGTATTCCAATCAGCTCCCCAGACACCTAATGATTGTCCGTTAACTGGGGTTCCGTTGGCTGAAAGTGCAATGGCATCGCCACCGTTGGGATCGTTATGAAGGACAAAAGCCATACCATCAGCGGGCTGAACTCCAGTAATTTTTCCCAAATAAAGCCACATTGAAGCGGTTTGTTCATGTGTGGTATCGAAGTAATTATCATTGGCTAAGTTGCTCCAAACAGCCCCAGTCTGCCATTTTGCATTGGTCATTTGAATGACACTTGTATTAGGAGTATTGGGATTGGTCGATTGAGTAATCTTGGCATTATTGACGCGGCTGGCGTTTTGGTCAACCAAATTATTACTGTTATTTCCTTGGTTTGTACCGTTTGCTATTCTATTTGCATAGGCTTTGGCAAAATCAGCTACGGTAAAGTCATCATCTTTCCACTTTAAACCTTTAGGTGTCGTTGCCAAGGCATTTTGAAAGTCCGCATTAGCATCGGCAGCGTGAACCAAAGTAACGGGATAATTAAGGATTAATGAAAATATCCCGAATACAATAAATACTATCCTTTTGAAAACGTTTAACTTGCTCATATAGTTCCCCTTACGCGCACAAATTCCTTCCATAAAGTGAGTGTATCAAATATATACACTTAGTACACGTAAGATAAGAGTAAAAATCCATTGTATTTTTATATAATTAATATAATAAAATGTCAGTACATATAATAACTAATATTATAATTAGATGCTATGGCATTGTTGGGTTGTGCAAAATAGAATAATTTACAATTGAGTTTAAAAAGCATAGAATACATGGTAAATACGGTATTAAAGGAGGCAACAATATGTTTGTAGATACGAGTCAGCCCCTGCCTTTGGACGATCATTTGTGTTTCTCGCTTTACGCAACATCGCGTGCCATTCAAAAGTTGTATCACGACGGATTGAGCGCTAATGGCATAACATATCCACAATACCTAGTACTTGTAGCGCTGTATCAGTATAAAGAATTATCGGTCAAACAGATGGGTGAATTATTGTCACTTGATTCTGGTACCTTAACACCATTATTGAAACGCCTTGAACATGAAAATTTAGTAGTTCGTCAGCGAAGTAAAGAAGATGAGCGAGTTGTTAACGTTTATTTGACTGAAGATGGTCTCAAGAAACGTGAAGCATTGAAAGACTTGCCACAATCATTAGTTAGTAAAAGTGGTTTCACCAAAGAAGAATGGGACAGTTTAGAAGATCTCACTAAAAAGTTGTACGGTAATATTACTAAGTAAAATATCAATTAAAAAAGCTGTTGGACTTGAATTAATCAAGTTCAACAGCTTTTTTATGCGCCTAGATTCAAACCGTTATCGGGATGTCTTAGAAATTTTTGTTATTTTCGTTTCGAAATTGTGGTTTAACTTTATAAGTTGTTGCCAACTTTTCTTTGTTTATCTCTTCTGGGGATAATGGGGCTCTCAGTTTAGTTTCACGTTCTTTAGCAGAAGGTAGAATGTCTATCATACGGTCAAGATATTTGTTTTCTTCTGATTTACTGTCAGCCTTGTAATAACGCATTAATTGGATTGTAAAGTCTGCTCGATCTAAATCACTGAAAGGCAGTACTAAATAATTTTCATTTTCCCATGCTTCATAAGCAGCATTGGCTGAGATTAAGGCTGTTCTTTTGTTGCCATCTTGAAACGGCTGTAGCTTAGATATACTTGCAAATACCCGCCAAGCATCTTTTTCGGCCTTCAATGAGTTTTTGTATTCTTCCACTATTTTACTCAAATCAGATTGAGTGACTATTTCAGGTGGAAAATAATTATCGGATTGACGAGCTCTAGAATCAGTCGTGACGACAATACGAGCAGCTTCATTCCACATAGCATTTCTTAAATGTCCTGGAATGTTGGGCTCTTCGTCATCAGGTGAATCAAAATTCTTATTTACTGCGATAATACCATCAACGCTAAAGCCAATCTTTTTAATGGCTTCAATACCACTTATTGCATCCTCAAATATTGCGACATCATGATTATTCTGTTCGAGTGGCGCACTAGATTTTGCATCCAACGCTTTTTTAGTCTGAGCGACAGTACTGCCATAATCATTTAAACTTCCCAGTGAGGTTATAAATCGTGCTAATTTTGTATTGTCCATTTAACGTCACTCCTTAATCAGTCAGTTTTTAATAATTGAGTCCAATATGCATGGTGCTAGTTGATAAACTATTACAAATATTTCTCTTTATCAACATTATATTCGAATTTATCTTTAACTGCACAATTTACATATTGGTAAAAAAGATGGTTCTGTGACATAACTATTTTTATCTTAAATATGCAGCATAAACGTGCAACAAAACATAGCTTTTTCCGCTTAAGGCAAACAAGACTAGCAATCCAAAATCGGATTACTAGTCTTGTTTGCCTTAATGCTCGAAAGCTGACCATGTTTTGTCACACTCTCATCTTTTTGTTATTTTAATTTTTTAACCTTATCAAACAATGAATTACCATCAGGTGTCTTATTGTCGCCAGTACGCCCAATATCGTAATCAGAATCTCGCATGGCTTCAACTTTACCCATCAAATAACCATTACCAACTTGTGAGAAGAAATCATGATTACTTGTACCAGTCGAGATACCGTTCATAACGATAGGATTGACATCTTCGGCATTGCCATCTGGAAATAGTGGCTCTTGACCGAGGTTCATCAATGCTTTGTTAGCGTTATAACGAAGGAATACTAGAACTTCATCGACCCAACCAACCTCTTTGTACAATTCACGAGTATATTTCTCTTCATTATCATAGAGAGTATAGAGCAAATCGTACATCCAGTCTTTCAATTCAGCCTTTTTATCATCGCTCAATTCGTTAAAACCGAGTTGGAATTTATAACCGATATAAGTTCCGTGGACCGATTCGTCACGAATGATCAACTTGATGATTTCTGCAACGTTAGCTAATTTGTTGTTACCAAGATAGTAAAGTGGTGTGTAGAAACCAGAATAGAATAAGAAGCTTTCTAGAAAGACACTGGCAACTTTTTTCTGCAATGGTTCACCATTTTGATAAATATCGTTGATAAACTTAGCTTTCTTTTGAAGATATTCGTTGTGATCAGTCCAGTCGAAAATTTCCTCAATTTCTTCGGCACTGTTTAAAGTACTGAAGATTGATGAGTAACTCTTGGCATGAACTGATTCCATAAATTCAATGTTATTGAAAACGGCAGTTTCGGCTTGAGTACGAGTGTCCTTTAACATTGCTTGGATACCATCTTGTGACTGTAATGTATCTAAGAGTGTTAAACCACCAAAGACGTGTCCGACAACGGTATGTTCAGCGGAATTCAAGGTGCGCCAATCGTCTAAATCGTTTGAAAGAGGGATTCTAGTATCCAACCAAAATTGAGAAGTTAACTTTTCCCAAGTTTCCTTGTCGATTTGGTCTTCAAGTTTATTCCAGTTCATTGATTTGTAATATGTATCAACCATTATAAAAAATTCCTCCTAGATTGAGCAGCTTTCACACTCGTTACTGCCGATTTCATCATTGTTCTCGGTAAATGTTCTCACATAATAAAGTGACTTGATACCCTTGTAGTAAGCGTAGTTACGCAAAATACTTAGGTCACGTGTTGTCTGTTTAGTATCGTCAGCAGCTTTCCATTCATATAGTCCTGCTGGGATTTCGGAACGCATGAATAGGGTCAAACTCATACCTTGATCGATGTGTTCTTGGGCTGAAGCGTATGTATCGATAACTTTACGCATATCGGTGTCATAGGCTGACTTGTAATATTTGATTGTATCGTTACTCAAGAAAGGAGCTGGGAAGTATAACTTACCGTTCTTCTTTTCTTGTCTCTCTTCAACTAGACGTGTAACGGGTTGCAAACTGGCACTAGTGTTATTGATGTAAGAAATTGAGCCAGTAGGGGCAACTGCCATACGGTAGGCGTTATAGATACCATCCGTCATAACGCTGTCTTTTAATGCAGCCCAGTCTTTTTCTTCAGGAATAAAGATACCGGCGAAGAGTTCTTTAACGTTATCTAATTTTGGAGCGTAGTTATTTTCGACATATTTATCGAAGTAAGTTCCGTCAGCGTATTTAGATTTGTCAAAGTTAGCGAAAGTTTCATGACGTTCTTTAGCAATGTTGTTACTTTCAACTAAAGTCCAGTAATTTAGCAACATGAAGTAAACGTTGATGAACTCAATTGCTTCTGGTGAGCCATATTCGAGATGATGGCAAGCTAAAAAGGTATGTAATCCCATAGCGCCCAATCCGATGGCATGGCTCATCTTGTTACCATTAGCAACTGGTGGAACAGATGTGATATTTGAAGCATCACTGACAAATGTCAAAGCTCTAGTCATTGAACGAATCGATTGACCGAAGTCAGGACTTTGCATCATATTCAAGATGTTAGTTGAACCAAGGTTACAGCTGACATCTGTTCCCAATTTAGTATATTCTTGAGCATCATTTAATTCAGAAGGGATTTGGACTTGTTGAATTTCAGTACAAAGATTACTCATGATAATCTTACCGTCGATAGGATTTGTACGGTTAACGGTGTCGATATTTAGGACGTATGGGTAACCAGATTCTTGTTGAAGTTTACTAATTTCATCTTCAAGCTCACGCGCATCAATTTTATATTTCTTAATGCGGTCGTCTTTAACCAGGTTGTCATATTCTTTAGTGATGTCGATATATGAGAATGGTTTGCCATAGACGCGCTCAACTGAATAAGGGCTGAAGAGATACATCGGTTCGTTGTTGCGAACTAATTCATAATATTTATCAGGTACGATAACGCCGAGTGAAAGAGTCTTAACACGAACCTTTTCGTCAGCGTTTTCTTTTTTAGCAGATAGAAACTCAATAATATCAGGATGGAAAACGTTCAAATAAACGGCACCAGCACCTTGTCTTTGACCGAGTTGGTTACTGTAACTGAAACTGTCTTCCAATAACTTCATAACGGGCAAAACACCGGATGATGAATTGTCGACACCTTTAATAGGAGAACCTGACTCACGCAAGTTCGATAGGGTAATACCAACACCACCACCGATACGTGATAGTTGTAAGGCACTGTTGATTGTTCGACCGATACTGTTCATATCGTCAGTAACTTGTAGTAAGAAACAAGAAACGTATTCACCACGGCGCTTACGACCAGCATTTAAAAATGACGGTGTAGCGGGTTGATAACGCTGAGCAATCATCTCAGTTGCCAAACTCTTTGCGAGATCTTGGTCGCCATTGGCATATAAAAGGGCATTAAAAAGAATTCTCATCTCATAATTTTCAAGATAATAGTTACCATCGTTAGTCTTTAGGGCATATTGATTGTAAAACTTATAGGCTGCCATAAATGATTGGAACTCAAAATGTTGATCCAACAAGTATTGGTAAAGATTTTCGATAAATTCAACTGAGTACTTATCGATAACTGATTTTTCGATGAAGTCACCTTTGATTAGGTAATCTAGGTGGTCTTGGAAAGTATCAAACTTCATCGTATTAGGTTTCACATTTTCGGCAAAGAAGGCTGCAACAGCTTCTTTATCCTTGTTTAGTGGAATTTTGCCATCTACGGGGATGTTGATTTCGTTATTTAATTTGAAATAACTAAGCTTAGTTGCATCGAGGTTATTTAATCCCAATTTCATTCACTACTTTCTGAAAGTTTTCGACATCTTTTTGGGTACCATTGAATTCAAATTGGAAGACAACGGGCACATTTAAACCAGCGGCGATATCCTTAGCCGTATGATTGTAGAGCGTATTGAAGTTACGATTGCCACCACCGGCGACACCGACACAGTTCTTGGCATTGTCTTCATATTGGAGAAAATCGATTACAGGGTCCATCATATCGTCGTCATAAGCAGGCACAATAAGAATAAATGGCCGACCCATTTGATAAAACGGATCGGCATCGGTAATTTCATATCCATCTATTCCCAGCTTATTAACAAAACGCTTTGTTTGACCTGTAATTGAATAATAAGCTAGCTCTTTCATTAGTCCACGAGCTCCTTTAGGCTATCTGGACGGAAACCGACGATTGGGTCCATAGCTGAGTTCATTACGACAGGAACACTTTGGAATCCCTGTTGTTTAAGAGTGGCTAAAAATTCAGGGTCTTGATTGATGTTTCTTTCTTCAAAAGGAACGTTGTGTTCTTTAAGATATCTCTTAGTCATTTTGCATTGCATGCAGTTATTTTTACTATATACGATTGTGTTGTTCATGTTATTACTTCCTCTCAAGTGCTATTCTCAATTAGTATAATCATTTGAAATACGAAACACAATATATTGTATTCGACATAACGGTGAACACACGATATAGCGTGGTTATGCTACCATTATAAAAAGTCGGCAAACGTGTGTACCCACACATTTTTTAGCGTTTCGCATCTCAATTTCAAATAATTTTTCGATTCGTGGTAAAATTAGCGTAATGACTATTATAGAGTTATGAAGTGTGTAAAACAATCAATTTTAGTTGGGAGAAAACTATGAGTTCTTGGAATTTTGTGGGAATTATTGCATGGATTATTGTCATCGCGCTATTAATCTTTGTAGTATTTAATATTAGAAATCGCCATTTAAAAATTTTAGTAGTTAAAAAGGGAAAAATTACTGGAGCAACGATTTTGATGGACTTTGTTGAAATCCTGGTCGTTATTTTTGCTGTCAGTGGTATGTTGTACACGAGTTTGTTTACAAAAGTTGATTTGACTGATAAAAGTGAAGTCGCCGTTTCATATAAGTACGATCCGATGATTGTGCAGACAACCAATGATGGTCAAGGATATTACGTCAAGATCGATAAGAAAGAATCCAATACCGCAACAGATGTCTACCAATATTGGATCAATAATTCGACATTCACAGTTTCCAGTCGAAATGCCACAATCTCAGATGCAACATTGCCATTCACCGTATCAGGCATGCATTTGGATTGGCCAATGAAGAAAATCAAGAAGGCCGATAGTAAGTATCAAGACGCATACGTTATTACCGTTCGTGCCAAGTATAAGAACAACTTCATCAACGGCTTAGGTCTAAAAGCTAACCGTTATGCAATGGAATATCGAGTATTACGAGTTCCTGCACGTTCATTTATTAATGTTGAAAAATAGATGTTTGTAAAGGCGGCCGCCCCGGCCGTCAGTGATTTTTTGCCGCTATGGGGACCGGTCCGAGCCAAAGGGCGGTCTCGAACCTCGATTTGAGGACTTGCAAAAACCGCAAGTCTCCAAGCTCGTCCCGTGGTGTAATTGCTAAAGCAATAACGCCACCTCCATGGCAGGCAAAAATCACTGACGACCGGAGGCTAGGGTTTTAGTTTATTGATGTGTAATTGAAGGTAGGAATCCGATTATTCGATATTTAATTGAATACGGATGGTTCAGAGAGTCTGATAATTGTCTTCTCTATTCATTACATCAATGATGTAAATAATTAAACCATAATCAAAAAAATCTAGCCGCAAATTAAGGGATGTTTTTAAATTAAAAAATTAAATTAGTTGGAAGAGCTGAGAGTATTTATCCGTAGCGAAAGTGGCGTTATTGCTTTAGCAATTACACCACCGGACGTGTTGGAGACTTTCCGATTTTTGGAAAGTCTTCAACCGAGGCCCGAGACCGCACTTTGGCTCGGACCGTGCCGCGCAACAGATGAATACTCTCAGCTCTGGAAACGGCAGACTAATATAACGAAGAGTAAAAAAAAGAAGCTGATCAACTTAATGACCGGCTTCTTTTTATGAGATTAATTATTTAGCTTTTTTGATTTTCTTGATACTTACAACAATCTTGTTATTTAATTCCGTTTTATTAGTATTGTCCTTAGGATCATTCTTAACAATCTCCATCAAAGCTGAGTGCTCGTAAACTTTCTCAACTTTTCCTTGGAATGGGTAATCCATATCTTCATCAACGGAGCAATCGTAAACAGTGCCAACTTTTAAGTCTTCTATTTTCATATCTAATTCTCCTCGGATTAATTACTTAACAGACTAGTATAATAATATAGTAGAAGAAATATTTCAAACATAGGAGTCCTATAATGGATAAAAAAATTATTGTTATCACTGGAGCAAGTGGAACTGGGAAAACAACAATTAGTAAATATTTGCAAGATACCTATCATATACCGAGTGTCATAACTCATACTACTAGATTACCACGTGTGGGCGAAAAAGACGGCATAGACTATCATTTTGAGACGAAAGATAGCTTTTTGAAGAATCATTATCTCGAAAGAGTCGAATTTAGTGGCAATTGGTATGGATCTTCTGAAGAAAGTCTCAATAAAACTTGGGAAAAGTATGATGCGGCCAGTATTGTGGTCGATACTAAAGGTGCAATTTCCTATAAAGAGAAGTATGGCAATCAGGCAGTCGTCATTTTTCTTGAAGTAGATTTGGATACTGTGACGAAACGTTTGGCTGGTCGCGGGGATGATATTAATCGATTAAAGGCGCGAATTAATAGTGACGAATTCCATCGAGATTTGAATATTCCGAGTGAATTAAGGGGTAAATGTTATAAAATTACTAATAATAACATAGAAATAACTAAGGAAAGCGTTAACAAAATACTGAATATCGAAAAAATCAAGTAAATGAGTTTTTCACAATAAAGCTGTAACCACTGATATGTATGTGGTTACAGCTTTATTACTTTGTGAACAACAAAGTGTAACATTCTTATACAATTGCTGTAACATTTCTGCAATATTCAGAGCGTATTATAGTCAACGTTGAGTGATAAGAAATTAATAATTAAGAAAAACTTAAAAAATAAAAAAAACAAACCATTACGGGGGATTTCAATTTTGAATACTAACGTTAAAAAGAGTCTTATTTCATTTACAGCTGCTGCCGCTTTAGCAGTTACAGGTTTAGGCCTATCAAATGCTTCTACAACAAAGGCTGCTTCACAAGTTCTATCTGATGCACCTTCTGCTGTACGTACAAAGACAATGTCAGCACTTTACACAACACCATCATCAAATGGCAAGAGTTCTGGCCGTGCATTGCAAGCTAATACAGCCTGGGCCGTTGGTCAAGCTGTTAAAGACGATCAAGGAAACACATGGTACCTAGTAGGCGCAAGTGAATGGGTTAACGCTAGTGACGTTACTGATATGGCTGCTGTTACAGAATCAGCTTCATCATCAGACAAAGCTTCAACTTCTGACAGTGTTGTAAATACTGCTAAGAAATATATCGGTACACCATATGTATGGGGTGGTAAGACACCTTCAGGTTTCGACTGTTCAGGTTTCACATCATACGTATACCAACAAGCAACTGGTAAGAGCATTGGTTCATATACAGTAGCTCAAGAAAGTGCCGGTACACAAGAAGCAGTTTCTCAAGCATCAGCTGGAGATCTATTATTCTGGGGTGGCAAAGGTTCAACTTACCACGTAGGTATCTACTTAGGTAACAACCAATACATCGCCGCACCACAACCAGGCGAATCAGTTAAGATTTCAACAATCTCAGGCTACTTCATGCCTTCATTCGCTGTTAAAGTTCTATAATACACATTCAAAATTAAAATCATTCACGTTGGACTGTCCGAAAGAAAGGGCAGTCCTTTTTTTGTATGTTATTGAAGGATGCCACTTCCGGTTTCCAGTTATGGAGTTCAGCTATGGGACCGGCTCGAGCCGAAGTGCGGTCTCGACCCTCGATTTTGAGCCGAAAACCGCGTCTCAAAAGTCGTCCTGTGGAGTAAGAACGAGAAGAACGCTCGTCCTAACTCCACTTCCACAGCAGCCTCCATAACTGGAAACCGGAAGCTAGGGTTTTAAAAAGAATTTTGCTCTTCTATTTTCTTCGATATATATGATGGAATTTAGAGGTGTTTCTATATATCTTTGAATTCCTATAAAAGCTAGGAAGATCAGAGGATTTAATCAATTTGATAAGATATACAGACTATTTCATATCCACTGCAGTAACAAAAGAGACGGAAGAGCTAAGAAGTATTCACCCGCTGTGGGTGTGGCGTTAGAGCTTTAGCTCTTACACCACCGGGCGAGTTTGGAGACTTTCCGGTCTTTGGAAAGCCTTCAAACCGAGGGACGAGACCTTGGCTCGGCCCGGTCCGCATAGCAGATGAATACTTCTTAGCTCTGGAGACGGAAAATAATTCACCAATTCTTCATATTTTGTTATAAATTTATTCGTATTTAAACGTTATTATTTAAACATAGTCAAATAGAGGAAGAGGTGAACGGATGATTAGATAAAGCTTCAAATAGAACAAACCCTTTAAAAAACAATTATTGAAAACAATTAATGAATAGAAATAACCCCCTTAAAACATATATATACGAATAAAAATTTAATCTCCTATAAATAAACTTAAACTTCAGATATCTCCCCCTAATAGATAAAGAAGTTAAATTCAAGATTACTATTCCCCCGTAGTTAATCTTCAAAAGAAAGAAGTTGATATTTATCCTACTATTGAATATCATGATGGCCTGCTTATTAGCAGGCTTTTTTGCTGCAGAATTTTTGATAGAATAAGTGTTGAATTAAATGCATGCAAAATATATTTCTTACGAGGATGTAAACATGGAAAAATTAATCGAATCGGCTTTAACAATGATCAAGCCTGGTATGACTGTTAGTTTTGGTGGCGGTCGCACGGTAGGACGCTTGATTCACGCTTTGGATGCATCAACAATTAAAGTGGCTAGTCCTTCAGAACAAACTCGAAAGCTTTGTCTGGAATTGAATATTCCGGTTGTACCTTTGGAACAAGTAACGAAATTTGATTTAGCCTTTGACGGTTGCGATAGTATCGACCAAAACCTGAATGTTTTGAAAAGTGGCGGTGGCATCCATACTTTGGAACGCTTATATGCTAATTTGGCTGACCGATACGTTATTATGGCGCCACAGGAGCGATTTGCTGAAGCATTGAATCCTGATGTGCAATTGACGTTGGAAGTGCTAGAAATGGCTATCCCACAAGTTATAGATACAGTTTCTCAGTTGGGTGGAGAAGCAGAAGTTCGTCAATCTCAAGATATGGCTGGAATGGTACGAACACCTAATGGCAATGGCTTAGTTGACTGTCATTTTAAAGATTGGTCCGAAATTGACTCGATTAATAGTAAATTAGCAGTAATGGCAGGAGTTTTGGGAACATCATATTTTAAAGATGTTGTGACTGATGCTCTTTTAGCAAGCGGCGATAATGTAAAACATATTAAAAAAGAAGATTTATAATTTGAACAAAAAACGACCAAGTAATCTGTAAATTTGATTACTTGGTCGTTTTTTGTTATTTATCATCGTGTTCTTGGTGCCATTGTTTGACATATTCCAAACGTTGCTTGAATAGTCGCTCCTTACCTTGTTCGGTAGGGTGGTAATATTGACTATCCTTGATTTCATCAGGAACAGTTTGCATGGTTGTTAATTTGTCTTGATAGTTGTGGGCTAATTCATAATCTTTACCATAACCGAGATTCTTCATTAGCTTAGTTGGTACATTTCTAATCTGCAATGGAACTGGCAAGTTACCATATTTCTTAATATCTTTTTCAGCGGCTAAAACTGATTTATAAACGGCATTTGATTTAGGTGCGACTGATAAATAGATCACAGTTTCTACCAAATGAACGTTACATTCAGGCATTCCTAGGAATTGGCAAGCTTGGAAGGCATTGATGGCCACGTTTAAAGCGTTAGTGTCTGCCAAACCGATGTCTTCACTGGCAAATCTGACTAGCCGACGGGCGATATAGAGTGGATCTTCACCGCCATCGAGCATACGCATAACCCAATAGATAGCTGAATCGGTATCACTGTTACGCATGGATTTGTGTAAAGCCGAGATGATGTTGTAATGTTCTTCACCATTTTTATCGTAACGAAGCGACTTAGTATTCAACAATTGGCGGACGTCGTCAGCTTTAACTGAAGCAACTTTGTCCTTGGTTTCAGAGTTGATAACGGCCATTTCTAGCGTATTCAAGGCTACTCGAGCATCACCATTGGCATAAGCAGCGATTAATTCCAAAGTATCGGAATCGAGTTCAACTTTTAATTTTGGAAAGACTTTGGGATTCTTTAACGTATTTTGTAGTAACTGGACTAAGTCGGCAGTGGTTAAAGATTTGAGTACAAAGACTTTACAACGTGATAACAGAGCGGAATTGATTTCAAATGATGGATTCTCTGTAGTTGCTCCAATTAAGGTGATGCTGCCTTTTTCAACGAATGGCAAAAAAGCGTCCTGTTGGGCTTTATTGAACCGATGGATTTCATCAATGAAGACAATTGTCTTTTGTCCCATTTCACGATTCATTTCAGCTTCTTTCATGACTTTTTTAATATCATTGATACCGCTAGTGACAGCACTAAAGGTGATGAAATTGGCTTCAGTTTTCTTGGCAATAATTTCTGCGAGAGTAGTTTTACCAACCCCGGGAGGTCCCCAAAAAATTAATGAGGGGATATTATCCTGATCAATGATGTCACGGAGAATTTTATTGTCACCGATTAAATGTTGCTGACCGACAAAATCCTCTAGCGTTTTGGGACGAACCCGATTGGCTAGAGGTGAATTGTCGTCTTTATTTTGACTTGCGAAAAGTGATTCTTGTTGCATTTTTAACCTTCTTTAAGAAATGGCTTGTTGAATCTTAGTCTCATTATATCCCAAAAGAATTAAAAACATGATGACGTATAAAACTAAAGGAATTAATGCGTAATTTAAATTAATAGCGGCAATAGTTTGTGCTGTCTGAGTTTTATTCGAAACATAGCCGGATATTTGGAGAGATTCAGCGGTAATTAAACCACCTAATCCCAGTCCTAAGTTAACGCCGAAGTCGTCGGTTGAAGCAAGGACACCTTCAGCTTGAATACCCATGGCAGTACCGTAGCGAATCGTGTCCGCAATCATGATGGAAACGAGTCCAATGATAAATCCGCCACCGATACAGTTGATAAAGATACCAGTAAATAGAATAGGTAAGTTTTCTGTATAAGCTGCGAAGGTGATGATTAATTGGCCAATAAAAGCAACGATAATGCCTAGTAGCATCGTATTCTTTTTACCAAGTTTAGCGGAAACAAAATAGATTGCGACCACACCGATTAAAGCCGTCAGCGTGAAACTATTTGCTAGTGAAACGAGTGCTTCATTGTGAATAATATATTTGAAATAGTAGATAGTTGTCTGATTCTTAATAGAAGTGGTGAGCCAATACAGGAAGATAACAATGGAAATAACGATCCAAGGTTTATTTGCCCGTAACATTTTCCAAACGGAAGAAAGCGGCTGATGACTGATTTCTTTATTCGTATAACGTTCACGAACATGGAAGAAAGTATTAAGAATCAAAAATAGTGAAATGAATCCGAAGAGAATAATCGTTCCTAAGAAACCTTTTTGTTGATCACCCTTACCAAATAAGCTTACTAGAGGGATGGTAAAGACTGCCACGATAATTTGGACAGAGCTACCGAAGAACTGTCTGATAACGCCTAATAGGGTGGTTTCCTGCTCGTTGTCAGTCATAGTTGGCAAGATTGATGTGATTGGTAAGTTAACTGCAGTGTAGAAGAAGCCTAGACCCAAGTAAGTGACGTAGGCCCAGATTAATTTCCCGGAGTGTGGTAGGAAATTAGGAGTAACGAAAGTTAGGATAGCGAAGATAACGTAAGGGAATGAATACCACAAGAAAAATGGTCGACTTTTACCCCATTTAGAGTGAGTGTTGTCGATCATAACTCCAATAAGTAAACTTTCAAAAACGTCAGCTGTACGGGCTACAACGAAGAGAATTGCCACTTCATTAGCGGTCAGTCCGAAAACGTCAGTGTAGAAAAAAAGCAGATAAGTAGTCATCATTTGGAAGACTAGATTGTCTGCCGCATCGCTTAATCCATAACTGATTCGTTCAGTTAAAGATGTTTTCCATCTATTCATATTTTATGAACAGATCTATTTTTGCGTAGTTAAACGACGATAAAGTTCACGTCCAACAATATCGTTTGTCCACATCCAAGCGATATGACCGAGAGCTTCAGAAATATGTTCTTCAGTAGGTTGATCCTTTGCTGAAGGGACAGTCTTCATCATAGGCATAATTCCAATATGGAAAGCTACCCAGATAGCAAGGCCAAAGATGGCACCAGAGCCTTTTCTGATAAATGGTGAGTATTCTGAGAGTACTTCATAAATGATTGCAAATGAAGTTGAAAAGCCAAAGTGCATCAAAAAACTAGCCCAAGGCATTTGGTGATCAGAGTAAGTGTAAGTTCCACGAGTAATTTTGGTAGGAATCCCCGCTTGTTCCATCAAAGTCTGTGGAGGGTTAACAGCATCACGTTCAGGAGTACGTGGAGGCAAGACATTCTCCCAGCCCAATTTAACAAAGCCAGAGATAATACCAGCGGCCGTTCCAGCGATAATAGCAGCTTTAAGATCGACCTTTTGATCTTTAGTTAATTTCATAAACAAATCCCCTCATTCTTTTTTATCAAATTTATTAATTAAAGTATAAATCAGAATTAAATGTAATTCAGGTAATACGTCTTGGGGTGGTTGGTTGGATATATGCCGCCTCCGCTTGCCAGTGATTTTCAACCGCTCTGGGACCGGCTCGAGCCAAAGGGCGGTCTCGACCCTCGATTTTGAGCTTCGCAAGGTACGCGAATCTCAAAAGTCGTCCTGTGGAGTTAGAGCTAAAGCTCTAACTCCACTTTCACAGCGGTTGAAATCACTGGCAAGCGGAGGCTAGTTTATTTTTGGTGATAAAAATAGATGATATTTCAATAGTTAGTAATTCCCGAGAAGAGACGAAGCCCTTGATATGTAAGGGATATTTGAGGTTAGTGATTTTGAAAGAAGAAAGGGGGGATATTGTGGGAGATAGATTCAAATGGACAGTAATTTTTAAGGGCATAAAATAATTGCTTTTTAGTTAGGAATTAAAGATGGTTGATGGAAGCTCCAAATAATTTGAATATAGCCAGTAAGGTAACAGATAAAAAAAGAGTTGGAAGAGAGGCGTAAGTATTCACCCGCTGTGGGTGTGGCGTTATGGCTTTAGCCATTACACCACCGGGCGAGTTTGGAGACTTACCGGGCTTTGGTAAGGCTTCAAACCGAGGGTCGAGACCGCACTGTGGCTCGGCCCGGTCCGCATAGCAGGTGAATACTTACGCCTCTCTGGAGACGGCAAAGTCATAAATTCTTCATACATTGTTATCAATTCCTTCGTACTTTGGCAACTATATATTCATAATTTCCCGTTATTATATAACCATAGTCAAATAACAAAGGAACAAAGAGGTGACCGGATGTACAAACAATCGATTTCCAAAATGAATAACATGAATTAATTTAATCCCCTTAAAATATTGAAATCCCTTATAAACAAAAATTAAAAATTATATCTCCCCCCTTAAAAAGATATAGAAGAATCTACTTTGAAAGAAGTGACCTGATGAAATTGGAAAAACCCCGTAAAAATTAATTTCTTAAATAACTCACACAACATGAATAGAAATAAACCCCTATATAAATAATCTATTTTTAAAAAGTTTAATCCCCTTATAAAACATATAAATGAAACTTTAATATCTCCCCCCTATAGATATAAAGTTAATTTCCTAAAAACAATTCGATATTTATTCCCCGTAAATATCCAAAAAATAAAAAGTCTACTGGATGTAGGCTTTTTTTATTTGAGCTAGCCGCCATTTTCGACCGTTCTGGGACCAGTTTGAGCCAAAAATTGCGTCTCAAAGCTCGTCCAGTGGGGTAAGAACTAAAGTCTCAAATCCACTTTCACAACGGGTGAAATCAAATGCACCAGAAAGCTAGGTTATTTTTACTGGATTGTCATTTTTTATCAGTTCATTATTAAATACGGAATTATGGACTGGTTCAATCTGGAATCAGAGTATCCACGTTCTAATCTTTTGATCTTTAAACTAAGAATTAAAAGTGAGTTCAATACATATAGCAAAAGTATCAATTTCAAAAAAATAATATAGCCAAAGGTTTAGAGGGAAAAAGCCAGCAGTGAAAGTGGAGTTAGAGCTTTAGCTCTTACTCCACGGGACGTATTTTGAAATTCGAGTGGTCTTCTCGAAGTTCAAAATCGAGGGTCGAGACCGCACTTCGGCTCGAGCCGGTCCCACAGCAGGCTTATTTCCCTCTAAACCCTTGGCGGCAGTGAACAATCAGAACAACATTCTTTCTTCACATTTATTTACTATTTCTTTCTAACTTTCCAAACGATTACTTCATATTTTCCAGCTATTATATAACCATAGTCAAGAAACGAAGAGGTGACTCAAATGACTATGAAGGCACCATTTTAAAAGGATAATTAAAATTTAAAAACCAATCGATTTTTTCAAAATATATCCCCTCCCCCCCGATATATAGAAGAATTTCAAAATGAAAATAAAAGGAAGAAAAGCTTATGAAAGAGACAAATACAAAAAGAGCTAGCCGCAAGGCTAGCTCTTTTCTTATGTAAAATAATATTTGTTTGGTATAGGATTTGGATTTTGTCAGACGTAATAGAATCAGGCAATGTCTGCACGCATCGCCACGGTTCTATTTCTTATATGTGGCTGCTTCTTCATTGCTGCAATAAAGGAAGTGGCCAGGTAGTACTTCTTGTAATCTTTGATCATCCTTAAAAGGACTCTTGTGATCAAAGTCAATTCTTGTCCGTTGCTTTTCAATCTCTGGATCAGGGACTGGAATAGCAGATAGGAGACTTTGAGTGTAGGCATGCAATGGATTGTTGTAAATCTCATTGGAATCTGCCAACTCAACGATCTTACCACGATACATAACAGCGATACGGTCACTGATATATTTAACCATGGAAAGGTCATGGGCGATGAATAGGTAAGTCAAACCTTGTTTCTTTTGAATATCTTGCATCAAGTTGACAACTTGCGCTTGGATAGAAACATCAAGAGCTGAGATAGGTTCATCGGCGATAATAAATTGTGGATCAACTGCCAAAGCACGGGCAATACCGATACGTTGGCGTTGACCACCAGAGAACTCATAAGGGTAACGTGTCATATGTTCAGGGTTCAAGTTAACCATGTCGAGCAATTCACGGACTCTAGCATCACGTTCTTGTTCATTCTTAACCAAACCGTGGACATCAAGGCCTTCAGCGATAATATCCTTAACTTTCATTCTGGGATTCAATGAAGCATATGGATCTTGGAAAATCATCTGCATTTCACGACGGAATTCTTTCATCTTAGGTCCATGCGCTTTGATTTTACTAATATCTTGGCCATTGAAGAAGATGTGACCATCGGTTGGATTGTAAAGTCTGATAATACTACGTCCAGTAGTACTCTTACCAGAACCAGATTCACCAACTAGTCCAAAGGTTTCACCTTTATAAATATCGAAGGAAACATCATCGACAGCTTTGACTTCGTTAGGTTTGCCAATGTTGAAATATTGTTTGAGATTTTTTACGGATACGATTACTTCTCTTTCATCTGCCATTATTTAGCATTGCCTCCTAACTGTTCAAATTTTTTGTAACGATTGAGAATTGCTGCAGGTGGTGTCACCTTTGGTGCATTGGGGTGAAGCAACCAAGTAGCGGCGTAGTGGTTCTTTGAAACTTTAAAGAATGGTGGTTGTTGTTCTTCATCAATTTGCATAGCGTATGTGTTACGTGGTGCAAAAGCATCACCCTTTGGTGGATTCAATAAGTTTGGTGGTGTACCAGGAATTGAGTTCAAACGGGCATTTTCGTTGGTATCAAGGGTAGGCATTGAATCTAATAGTCCCCATGTGTATGGATGTTGAGGATTGTAGAAAATATCTTCAACAGAACCATATTCAACGAAACGACCAGCGTACATAACAGCTACACGGTCAGCAATACCAGCAACAACACCTAAATCATGGGTGATGAAGATGATGGCAGTACCAATTTTTTGTTGTAATTCTCTCAAAAGGTCAATGATTTCAGCTTGAACAGTAACATCCAAAGCAGTTGTAGGTTCATCGGCGATTAGAATTTCTGGGTAATCAACGATAGCAATCGCAATAACGATACGTTGACGTTGACCACCAGAGAATTGGTGAGGGTAGTCTTTCATTCTGGCAGCTGGATTAGGAATACCAACTAAACGAAGTACTTCTTCAGCACGCTTCATGGCATCCTTTTTAGAAACGTTGTTGTGAATCAAAAGTGGTTCAGCAACTTGTTTCCCAATTGTCATTGTAGGATCGAGTGAAGTCATAGGATCTTGGAAAATCATGGAAATTTTGTTTCCACGAAGTTTATCCATTTCCTTTTCACTTTTTTGTAAAAGGTCGTCCCCATGATAGAGGATTTCACCTTTAGAAATAGTGGCATTTGAAGCCAACAATTGTAAGATTGAACGAACTGTGATGGACTTACCAGAACCAGATTCACCAACAATAGCTAAGGTTTCACCGGCGTTTAAATGGAAGTTAACACCACGAATTGCATGGACGGTACCGTTATAGGTATCAAAGTCGACATGTAAATCTTTTACTTCTAGAATTTTATCCATTTCGATTTCTCCTTAGTTAATGATCAGATGATTGTGGGTCAAAGGCATCACGTAGACCATCACCAAGTAGGTTAGTGGCAATCATGATAATACTCAAGATAATAGCAGGAGCCCACATTTGGTATGGCAAGAATCTGAAGGCTTTTTGACCATCTGATAAAAGTGTACCTAATGATGCGTTTGGTGCGGGAATACCAATACCAATGAAACTTAGGAAAGCTTCGAAGAAAATGGCATTCGGAATTGTAAACATTGTTTGAATAATAATTGTTGAAGACAAGTTAGGAATCAAGTGCTTTGTAGCAATCTTAGTTGATGACTCGCCAAGCGTTCTGGCAGCTAAGATATATTCTTGTTCCTTCAATTGGAAGGTTTGAGCACGAATCAGACGCGCCATTGTAACCCAACCAGTGATGGCAATAGCAATAACGATTGAACCTAGACCTGGTTTTAAGATGATCATCATCAAGATAACAACAATCAAGTTAGGAACAGAAGATACGATTTCAACGATACGTTGCATAATTGTATCAGTTCTGCCGCCTTTCCAACCTGAAACGATACCGTAAGGAACACCGATGATTAAATCAACTAGTGTAGCCAAGATAGCAACAACAAGTGAAAGACGAGTACCATAAATGATTCTTGATAATAGGTCACGACCAAGATAGTCAGTACCTAATAGATAGAAAGCGTTCTTAGGTGCGCCAGCTTGTTTGTAAGCATCGACCATCTTACCACCCATGTTTTGGTAACCATTGAATCCAGGGATGTTTAAGTTTCCTAGTTTAGGAGGCAAGTTAGATAAGGTAACTTCTTGAGCATTAGGATTGTGAGGTGCAACTAATGGGGCAAAGATTGAAATCAAGACGATAATTGAAAGTAGTGTTAAACAAACAACAGCGACTTTATTTGAGAACAAGCGACGACGAACATCTTGTAAGTATGTTAGAGAAGGTGTACCAATCTTTTCTTGTTCATTATTATTCTCGTCATGAACTAATTTGAATTTTTCCTTTGGAATGTCTGGAATTTGTTCCATATTATTCTTTACCTCCGTTTCCTAATCTAATTCTTGGATCGATAAATCCGTAAAGAATATCGACAATCAAGATGATAACAACCAATAGGAATGAATAGAAAATTGTAAGTCCCATGATTGTAGGGTAGTCATTTGTTGTAATTGATTTAACGAATTGTTCACCGATACCAGGGATTGAGAAGATGTTCTCAACAACCATTGAACCAGTCATAACAGATACGGCCATAGGTCCGATGATTGTAACAACTGGGATTAAAGAATTACGAAGCGCATGCTTTGTAACAACTTTCCAAGCTGAATTACCTTTTGATTTGGCTAATTCAATATAATCACTACTCATAACATCGACCATTTCAGTTCTCATAAATCTGGCAACGTTACCTAATGGTAAGGCTGCTAGAGCTAGTGTTGGCAACACACTTGATTGGAAGTTGTCCCAAAGAGCAACTGGGTAGATGTGCCATTTGTAGGCTAAGTAGAATTGTAGTAGTACGGCTAAAACGAATGATGGAATTGATAGACCTAAGATTGAAATGAATGTAGCAAGTGTATCAACCCATGTGTTTTTACGAATAGCGGCAACAGCACCTAGTAAAATACCAAGGACTGTACCAACGATCATAGCTTGTGCACCAATTTGCATTGATGGAGCAAGACGTTGACCGATTAAAGCTGTAACAGGTTCATTGTTGAATTGGAATGATGTTCCAAGGTTACCTTGAAGCAAACCACCCATATAACGTAGATATTGGACAAAGACTGATTGATCCAAACCATATTGAGCTTTAACAATTTTCAGCTGATCCGGCGACATACGGTTCTGGTTAGAGAACGGTGTACCAGGAAGCATCTTCATTAAGAAGAATGTCAAAGTTGCAATAATGAAAAGGGTCAAAAACAGGTAGAAAATTCTTTTGAGAATATATTTAGCCATCTTTAATCTCCCTAACTCCTAATTATTTTTTGTAAACAGTGGCAAGGTTGTAACTACCGTTTGGTGTAATTCTGTAGTTCTTAACGTTTTCTCTAGTTAAGTTAGCTTGGTAAGTTTGGTATAGCGGAACAGCGCCTTGATCTTCAGTCAAAAGTGCAGCTGCTTGTAACAAGTCTTGCCATCTAGCTTCAGGATCAGTAGCGTCAGTTGTCTTACTCTTCTTGATTAAAGCATCGTATTCTTTGTTTGAATACTTACCATCATTTTGAGGGTTATTTGTTGTAAACAAGTCAAGGAATGTAACAGGGTCTGGGAAATCGGCATTCCAGGCTGTAACAACGATATCGAAGTCACCAGTCATAGATTTGTTAAGACGTGATTTGAATGGAACGTTTTGTAAGGAAATGTTTAATCCAGGCAAGTTCTTTTCAAGTTGACCTTGTAGATACTCGTTTTGTTTCTTAGCACCATCAGTATCGTCACCTAAAATAGTGAAGTTAAGGTTCTTTTGACCAGTTTCTTTCAATCCTTCTTTCCAGAGTTTTCTAGCAAGTTTAGGATTGTATTCTGAATATTTACCGGGAGCTTTCAAAGCTGCTTCTTTAGTAAAGTCTTTCTTAGTTTCTGGGTTAAATGACATTCCAGCTGGGACAACGGTATTATCAACACCAGCAGTCTTACCAAGAACGTTATCAGTTAATTGTTTACGGTTAATTGACATTGAAATAGCTTGTCTAATCTTTTTGTTTCTAAAGAAAGGATATTTCTTTTGATTCAATTCGAAGTAGAACGTTGCAGCAAGTTTATCGTTGGAGAAAGTCTTGTAATTTGAAACTTGACGAGCTGTATCACCACTGATCTTTTGTAGACGGTTGATACGGTTAGCATCGTATAAGTTCAAACCAGTATTGTTATCCTTAACAACGTAGTATTTAACTTTATCAAGTTTAACAATCTTAGCATTCCAATACTTGTCGTTCTTAACTTCAGTCCAACTGTTGTTTGAAACAGTCCAGTTAACTAGCTTGAATGGTCCGTTGAAGACCATACCTTTACTCTTCAAACCATATTGCTTACCAGCTTTCTCAACTGCCGGTTTGTATTGTGGGAAGAATGTTGAACTAGCCATCAATGTATTGAAGTATGGAATTGCGTTTTCTAGCGTAATTTGTAATGTATAATCGTCCAATGCCTTAATACCTAAAGTATTAACTGGTTTCTTACCAGAGTTGATAGCATCGGCATTTTTGATACCTGAGTAAATATAAGCATATTGTGAGGCTGTCTTTGGATCAACGGTTCTGCGCCATGCGTAAACGAAATCTTGAGCACGGACAGGTTTGCCGTTTGACCAAACAGTTTTCTTCAAATGATAAGTGTAAGTTTTACCATTGTTAGTTGGTTTAACAATACTCTTAGCAATAGCAGGTTTTAATGTACCACCATCGAAACGATATAGCCCCTCCATAGTGTCTGTTAAGCCTTGAGCACCGATAACATCAGTGTTCATTGATGAATCCATTGTTGCGATAACATCACTGGAACTGATTGAAAGTGTATTTTTATTATCTTTTTCTGTCGAGTTACCACACCCGCTCAGAACTAATGCAAATAGAAATATCGGTAACAATGCAAGGAAATACTTCTTCTTGAAATTCATTGTTCATCCTCCCTAAAATAATTATTCTTAGAATACACTAATGAATATTAAAAGTGAATACCCTTAATTAGAAAAATTCTAATGTTTATAAAATAATAATACAATATGGACTAAATTGCAAAGAAAAACAGAGATATCTGCTTAATCAGATACCTCTGTTTGGATGTATTTATTAAATCTTTCTAATTCTTCAGGGCTTAAATTAGCACTGATCAAAGAACCGTCATTAGTAAACTCTTTTTTGATTACTTGGGAGTTTTTCAATATTTCTTCCGCAACTTTCTGATCACTGTAGGGAACCAGTAATTCAGCTTGCTTGTAGTGGTTGAAAACTTTTATTTTAATCAGATCAACTAATTTTTCGATCGATTCCTTATCAATGGCTGAATAATAGATATTATCGCCTTCGATAACAGGGAATTGTTGACCCGGTTTGAGGTCGGCTTTGTTGAAAGCATAAATCATTGGTTTATCAACGACACCAACCTCTTTCAAAGTCTTCTCAGTAACTTCAATCATGTTGCGCCAATGTTCATCTGAAACATCGATGACTTGGATTAACAGATCGGCGTTTTCTGCTTCCTGTAACGTTGTCTTAAATGATTCGACTAAGTTATGTGGTAGTTTGCTAACAAACCCAACTGTATCGGAAAGTAAGAAACTTGAGTTGTCTTCAAGATCGATGCGACGAACGCTGGTATCTAGGGTAGCGAAGAGCATATCCTTTTCAAAAACCTTACGGTCTTGCGAGTTATCCTTGTTAAAATTCAAGATACCGTTCATTGTCGTTGACTTACCAGCGTTGGTATAGCCGACTAATGAAACTAGTGGAAGGGATGTATTAGTCCGACGTCTGCTTTGAACATCAATTGTACGGTCGACCGTTTTGAGTTCGTTACGTAAAGCGGTGATACGTTTTCTAATTACACGTCTATCCAATTCCAATTTTGATTCACCGGCACCACGGTTAGCGAGACCACCTGAAGCTGATTGTTGGTCAAGTGGATTCCCAGATGGGTGAATTCTTGGTAGTTGATATTGCATTTTAGCAATTTCGACTTGTAATTTAGCTTGTTTAGTTTGAGCACGGTTTGAGAAAACTTGGAGAATCAATTCTGTTCGATCCATGAAACTCAATTTAGTTTCTTTTTCCAAGTTTCTGATTTGTGAAGGTGTCAATTCATCATTTAAAACGATAATTTGAACATCATCAGCGTTGGCAATTTCTTTGATTTCGGTAACTTTACCAGCACCAAAGTAAGTTTTACCACTGACACTGTTAACGTTTTGAACGATTGTATCAGCTACTTCCATGTTATTAGCTTCAACTAAAGCTGCTAATTCTTGCATCGTATATTCAAAGTCAGGCTGTAGGTGGCTAACTCCGGCAACGATTACGCGTGTTTTTTCATATGTTAATTTAGATTCAGTCATAAATCCTCCTGGTGGCACTAATTACCCCAGGGTAACAATGCCAATTTATTATTTATTGGTTGAAATGATATCAGTCTTTAAGCGCATGATTGCGAATACCATCCTTTCGATAAGCTGTATAAATAATACCATGGATGTCCTTTTCGCGCTATATAATAGGTAGAAAACGGTTTCTTGGATTTGTATTGAAATATGCCGCCTCCGACTGGGAGTGATTTTTCGCCCTGCTATGGGACCGGCTCGAGCCACAGTGCGGTCTCGACCCTCGATTTTGAGCCGAAACCCGCGTCTCAAAATACGTCCTGTGGTGTAATGGCTAAAGCCATAACGCCACTTCCATAGCGGGTGAAAATCACTCCCAGTCGGAGGCTAGTTCATCCTTCTTATTAAATTATTTCTTTAATATATATAGATTCAGGACCTAAAAATAGTGTGTTCAAGACAATTTGTTTCGTTTAAGAGTGGTTTTTAGTAGTATTGAGTCAATAAATGATATGAGGCAATTTTAATATGGATAAAAATGAATTAATGAAATTGATTGATAATGCGGCTCAGGATGAAAATGTTAAGAATGATCAAGGTTTGTTTTCTGCTTTATTGTTAGCTTACAAGAATTTGGATGATGGTAAGGAATTTCGAGATGTCGTTCGAAAGTTGGGTGGGGTTATCTCTACTTATCTTATGACGCATCAATACAAGGCTCCTAATGATCTTATGGTATTGGCGAAAGCTGTACAGGCGGATGATCAGAAGTTTTGGAAGGGTACTGGAATTAGTCATTTATTTTGGTAAAAGAAGAGCAGTTAATCTGGGGATTATTCTAGATTAGCTGCTTTTTTCTTGGCTAAAATTAGAGGGCTTAATGTCTGAAATACGTTTTGAAATAACAATGTGCCTTGAAACGTGTATCTAAAAGGTTTTTAATATTATTAACATTCTAATTTAATTAAAAAATTGTTTTTTTTATTCACTGTATTATAATTCTACCATATCTAAATTTGTGCTTGATGCTAGTTTATTAGGAATTCAAGTTGAAATATAAGATTAGAAAAAAATTAGAGATTTATACTATCTACCGATATTTCTTGATGGAATAGAACCAAATTTAAATGAAAAGGGATCTTATTATGGAAAGAAAAAGGAAGTCTGGGGTTCAGATATCTTTAGCTACTAGTAGTTTACTTATAGGATCCTTTGTCAGTGAGCTATTTACATTTGCGTTGGGGATGTATGTGCTCAAAGTTTATAAATCGAGTATTTTATTTTCATTGATAATTTTTATTGGGCCATTTTTGTCATTTATTTTTAGTCCTTTTATTGGACACTTAGTCGACCACTTCGATCACAAAAGAATTGTTATTATTGCGCAGATTGCCAGTACTTTAGTGCTTTCGATTGCGACGTATTTCTTGTTTATTGTTGGGAATAAAACATATTTTCCAGCGATTATCGTTGTTCTCTCTGGTCTACTAGAACTATGTGATGCGTTTCAATCCACGGCGTATAAGGCTTCTACTACTGGAGTCGTACCAACAGCTGATCAGCAGAAATTGATTTCTCTAGAACAAGGTGTAAATATTATTGCCAGTTTGTTTAGTCCAATTCTTGGTGGAGGATTGTTCGCGGTAATTCCCGTAATTTCATTCTTTGTTCTAGATATTGCTGGAGAAATCGTAGCTTTGATTTTGATATTATTTCTCAACTTTAATTTTGCGGAGGTTGTTAAGACTAACGAGAAGCCTAAGGAACAATCAATACTTTTGGATTCTAAAGAAGCTTTGTCATTTATTAAAAGTGACAAAATATTGGCATCAATGGCTGTTTTCGGAATCATCGCTAATTTCAGTTTAGCTGCAATTAACGTTGGTATACCTTATGTTTTAGTAACATTGTACAAAATGAAGTCGACACTTTTTGGGATAATTCAAGCTGTGATAGCGGTGGGGATGTTAACAGCAAGTATTTTATGGAGTGTAAAACATATCAAAGCCAGCTTAACTAAAATGACTGGGCTCTTTGGCTTACTGACGACTTTCAGTTTCGTCCTATTCTGTTTACCGCTATTTACAAAATTAAATATGTTTGTTGTATATGCAATTTCAATGTTGATTTTAGGATTATCGGTCACTTCGGTAAATATGCCGGTCTCGATATATATCAGAACTAAAATTCCATTTGAGATTCAAGGACGAGTAAATGCCTTTTTCAATTCAGCTGTAAGTGTACTGACACCAGTCGGAACAGCAGTATTTGGGTTACTATTCGACAAAGTTTCACCAATTATACTGTTTGGAATCACGGGTGTGATTATATTGATATTATCAATTTTCATGCTTACCATTGATGTGCCAAATAAAAAAACGATCAAAGCCCTATAAAATAGGATTCTGATCGTCATCTTTTTTAGGCTTAGGCTTTCGGAAAAGACTAAGTAGTAAGAAAACAATGGCTGAAATGAAGAAAATGGCATCAACTAATATCCAAGTTGATTCAGTTGAGTGGGCTGTAAATATGATGCCGACAACGAACATAGCGACGGCATACCAAAAATTGATGGTCTTATAAAACAATTTATTCATATGTAATATCTCCAAGTAGTGAAAATGTATACGTTTTATTATACACCTAAAGATTGAAGGTTTATTGAAGTATGCCGTTTCCAGAGCTGAGAGTATTCATCTGCTGCGCGGAACGGCCCGAGCCAAAGAGCGGTCTCGAACCTCGGTTGAAGCCTTTCCAAAGACCGGAAAGTCTCCAACTCGCCCGGTGGTGTAATGGCTAAAGCCATAACGCCACTTTCGCTGCAGATGAATACTCTCAGCTCTTCCAACTAATGTATTTTTTTGAAATGATGATTTTTGACTATTTAAATAAGCTCCACCGGAATCTATTACAGCGATTGTTCGTATCAGAAATTCATCGTTAAATTTTTATTTATACGAATAAATGCAAATTCGGGTTCAATAGTTATATTCTACAAGGGTATTTGTAAAGAGATAATATATTCAGTCATTAAAAGATACTAGCCGGAGGTAGCGAGAAAAATTCACATGCTATGGAGGTGGCGTTATGGCTTTAGCCATTACACCACAGGGCGAGTTTTGAAATTCGCGGTCTTTGCGAAGTTCAAAATCGAGACTTGAGACCTTGGCTCAAGTCGGTCCTCATAGCAGGTGAATTTTTTCTCGCAACCGGAGGCGGCAGGTTTAACAAGTTTAAATAGAAAAATGAGCTAAAGCATATCTATTATTAAGGAAATCAGTTATATTTATATACGGGTGAAAAGACAAATGGAATATTCTAAACAGAAGTTATTGCTTTCGATATTGATGAATTTCGATGAATCATTTAACAATCAGATTAATGAATCAGCGGTTAATCAAGAGATGGGGCAATTTATTAAGCTATCTGTCCAAGAACTCTCAGAGAAACAATATCGCGGTTCACTTTTTGATAAGAAAATTGATCAACTCATTAGTAAGGTCAATCATGAACGTAATGCGAATAAATTGGTTTTCAATGATTATACTGGTCGTTTATGGGACCAAATTTTACAAATAAAACAACGGACAACTAGCTTTGAAACTGCTTATTCTTTGATAGATATCCTAAGTACAAAAAATGCATCTCTTAAATTATAAGAGATGCATTTTTTTAATTAAAGCTGATTTTGTGATTGGAATAATTGATAATTTTAATCTGAGCATCATCGAGACTGTCGAAGAATTGATTTAATTTTTCGATGGTCTTTTTATTACTGTAAGCATAATCACGTGCGACGCTCAAACTAATCGTCTGGCCATCCTTCATAGTGAGTTCCAAAGTGACTGGGTTCTTAATCATGGATAGGATTGGCGTTAAAACAGCATAGTAAGCTGTCACTTGAAGAGGAACGGCAACTTCATCAGGATTAGCAAGTTTGCCGTTGACTGTGATGGATTGAATATCTTGTTTTTTGATAGTGGTTAATTGATTCTTGAAAGGTGCAAGCATCATTACCAAACGACTAGATATTTTTTTCATGTCGTTATAACGAATCACATTGACATCGGCTTCCCAATAATTGAAAGTCGTAGGTAAGTTAAATAGGTAATAAACGAAGAAAATAATACTGAAGACTACCAAACTGAGCAAGTAGGCGAGTGGCCAATTAAACTTAATTGCTGGGATTAGCGGAATTAAAGTAAACAATATACTAATAATTAATGGTCTATATGTAACTTTTTTACCGAATTTTAACATGATAATTACCTTCCTTTGAAAATATTTATTCATGAACGATTCCTTTTACCATCGTTATAACGGTAAAAACTAAACTGTTTTTGTGGAAGTATGCTTTCTATCTTTAGGGATGTCAGTTTTGATAGGAATGCTTCCTAATCCTTTGAAGAAAGCATCCAGTTTGTCGAGGGTATTATCACGACTGTATGCGTAGTCACGGGAAACATCCAAGTCAACTGTCGAGCCATCTTTGATAGTTAAAACAACAAGATCTGGATGATGGATCATTGAAAGGACTGGTGAAAGAACCGCTACTCCAGGGCTGAATGGAATTGCCATTGGCATAGCGAAGTTGCCACTCAAATCACCAACGACTGTAGCCGACTTAATATCACTCTTTTTAATTGTCACCATTTTGGCAGCGAAAGGAGCCACCATACCTAAAAGACGATTTTTCCAAGATTTAATATCACAATATCTGATTTCGTCAGAATCTGCCGTCCAATAAACAAATAGCGTTGGCACGTTGGGAAAATAATAAGCGAAGAAGACATACAAGAAAAATGCTAGTCCGACTAGTAAGCCTATTGGTAATGAGTTGAGAATGTCTCCAGCCGCACTTCCCGGTAGAAAACCAACTAACAAACTAATCAAGAGTGCTCTGTATGTTATTTTTTTACCAAATTTCAACATAATAATGACCTTCTTTAAATTGAATTGTTCTTATTACACCCTCAATTTATCATCAACGAAAATTATTGGAATTAAGATGTCTTGAAATAGGGTAGATTTGTTCCTGAATCAAATTAGAGCGTTTCTTGAATGATATTTTTGAGCTTCTTAGATTTTCCGATAGAAAATTTCTGTGTTGTGCCGTCACTAAAACCGATTTCCCGAATTGAAAAATCAACGTGATGAATGTTCTCAGGGTTGATCAGACAAGAACGGCTAATTCTGAATAGGAAGGGATACTTCTTCTCCAATTCGGTTAGCTTGCCGTAAAATTCAAACTTGCCGTTAGTTGAGTCGAGGTTCAAACGGTGTGGAATATCTGAGGCTTCGAGGAAAATAACCTCAGACTTATCCAAATTGTAAACTTGGCTGCCAACTTCAAAGGAGAAACCTTTCTTTTGAACAGTTCGAGTTTCATCAATAATTTGTTTGGCGTAGTCGAGCGTATCGTAGATTTCTTGACGATAGTCTTCTAAAGGCTGGTCTTTTTCGATGAAGTCTAAGGCGGCAACTTTACGTTTCAAAGTCAAAGGCGCAAGTTCGTCGTGAGTTGTAACGAAAATAATCTCAGCTTGGACGTCCTTTTTACGAATGATGGCTGCTAATTGAATGCCGTCAATTTCAGCTTTGAGGTCGATATCGAGAAAATAGATACCATTTTGGGGCTCAGATTGGTCCAAATAATCGATGACTTGTTGCGGCTTAGAGGCTGTTAGTTCAACTTTGAAGAGGTCACTGTGAAATAGAATATAATTCTCGACCAACGTATCTAATTGTTGTAATTGAATTTGATTATCCTCACACATGATAATTGGGTAACTCATTTTTTGTCCTCCTTGGTGATTAATGTGATGTGGAATCGGAACCACTTGGCATTTTTACTATGCTGAATAAATATATTGGAATATTTTTTCTTTAATTCCTTGATATGAAGCAGTTCCAAGTAATCTTGTTCTCGCTCAGTGGTGGGTAAATTGGCCAAAGTATTATTGATCAAAAATGCCAGCTGATTATTCTCCTGAGTGATAGCCAATTGAATTTTGCCATGTTCTTGACGCTCGGTGAAATGAATTGCGTTGTCGATAGCCCGGTCTAACAGGCGTATGAGGTCAAAAATATTAATCGGTAAATTATTCAACTCATCGGTACAATTGAAAAAACAGACGATATTCTTCTGATTGATGGTATTTAATTTGCTGATGAGCAGACTTTTTAGGTAAGGGTTCTTCACATTATTTAAGTCTTGATATAAATCCATTGATAAATTGTTTAGATAATCATCAGAATAATTTTCGAGGTTATCCAGTGCTTGATTCATCAACTCGTAATTTTGTTGTTCGGCCACGGACTTTAAACTGAATAGCAGGTTCTTATAATCATGTTTAAAATGACGTAATTTTAATTGATCGTGTTCCAATTGGTCAGTATAAAGTTTCAAATTTTTAACCTGTTCTTCAGAAAAACGGTCGCGATAAACTTTTCTCTGCCGTCTTCTGGTAAAACTGAAGATCAAAATAATAAAAATACATTGAATGAGGATAAAAATAAACATACCAGTAATTAATCCAGCATATGCCTTGAAATGTTGGGTGAGTTTTAGGAACATGAAAAAAATGATGTAGACGTAACCTAGTACGATACTAGTCATCGGATTTTCCCGTGATTGAAAGAAATCGTTTAGTTTAAAGTAGTTATAGAAGTAAACGAATGTAATGGAGAAGATAAATTCAATCAGATTGATTATTAGATTGAAGCCGTATGAGACAACGTCTGGACTGGGAAAGAAGTGCATCAGAATTGGACTGGGAATGATGATGGCAAGAAATTTGACGAGAAAGCTCAACAGAATAATATTTATGAGATAATAATCAATTTTCTTGTCGGACCAGAGAACAAAATAAATAATTATGGCAATAAGCAAGTTAGCATAACCAGATAAGAAGATATTTAGAGTAATCGAAATTAACCAAAGTGCCCAGTAACTGAGTGTTTTGCGTTGAATAGAAAATTTAGAATGATAAATTAAGCTGAACATGTAGTAGAAAATTGCCCAGGTAAAGCAGATTCGCATTAGATGCGGTCCGGTAATAAATAACGTCATAAATACTCCCTAAATTATTTAATAATTACAATACTAAGATTAAACCATTGATTATTTTTCCGATATTGAACAAAGAGGTTAGGATACTTCTTTTTGATGTCTTGAACATTGACCATGCCTAATCCCGAGTGATGCTGCTTAGTGGTAAAGCCTTCTTGCATCATGTCAGAAATATCGGTTTGTTCGGCGGTGGTGTTGTTGATGACAAAGGATAATTGTGCTGCTTCCTCAATAATCGCAATTTGAATTTCACCATTCTTTTGATTTTTCGTGGCCTCAGTTGCGTTGTCAATCGAAATCCCCAGTAGTCGCACGAGGTCAAAAATATTTATCAAAACATCATTGACCGTATCACGACATTCAAAGTGGCAGGTGATGTTATTTTGATGAATCAAAGTGAGTTTACTGATTAAAAGGCTCTTCAAATAAGGATTCTGAACGTTATTGAGGTCCTTAAATAGTTGCATTGAAATATTGTCGAAATAGCTGTTGGAGTAATCTTCCAAAGTTCCTAAAGAGTGCTTCATTTCTTGGTAGTCGCCAGTTTTAGCGATGTCTCTTAGACCGGAAATTGTGCTCTTATAGTTTCTTTCAAAGCCACGGAGCTTAATTTGGTCGGTTTCCAATTGGTCAGTGTACATTTTGAGATTCTTCAGTTGTTCCTTCATAAGTTCACGGGTATAAGTTTCAGCTTGAGTTTGGTTGCTCTTTAGAAAGACAATGACGATGAAGAAACATTGAATCAGAATAAAGAGCATGATGCCAGACATTAAATCTGAGTAAGCTTGATAGTGCTGGATTATCCGCATGAAAAAGAAGATAACGATGAATAAATAGCCAATTAATAAGCCAAATAAGGATGAGTGAGCGATATTCCAGTCCTCTTCGATATTAAAATATCTATATGAAATAATAAAAATTGCGGAAATAATGATTTGAATTAAAAGTGTGATGAATACGAATAGAATACTACCCCAGATTGTTTTAGTTGAGATATTTTGACTGTTGAAGAAAAAGGCAGTCGTATTGACTAACGTTTCGCCAAGTAATTGAATTAGGGAACTCAAGAGAATTGTATTGATCAACAGTAGTTTATATTTCTGGTGCCAACAAAAGGCTAGGTACAAGATGATGGCATCGATGAAATAGGCATAATCAGGAATAAAAATAGCCGTTATAACGATGGATATAGCTGAAATTACGAAAAAGTAATTTTTTTGTTGACGATACAAACTGTTAAAGACATAGAAAAAGACTATTCCCGACAGCGCTCGACCAATGACATCAATCGTTGGATTTATATAAATCATCGTTTGCCCCCTACCTATATTGATATATTAATTATCACATATAATTAATCACTAAAAATAAAGATATCGTGAAACAAGTAAATTTATTCCTGAATTCGTTCAAGAACGAAATATATGGTATTCAAGATGTTTTGATTCAAGGCAATTCACGAGATGCTATCTTTTAGTCAAGAAGCAAGAAGGGAAGCGTCTAAAATGATTTGGAATTATGTCTTTGGTATTTTAGCAATCGCATTTGGAATGTATCAGATGTTAAATTCAATTAAATACGTTAAAGTGATTCAGCATCACGGTAATAAGACGACATCAAATTTTTCTGCCTTAACCGTTTGGTATAGTTTTCTCTTTGGAGCATGTTTCATAATTGGTGGCGTGGTTTTGCTTGTAGTAAAAAGTCCATTGTTCTAGTATGCCGTTTCCAGAGTTGATCGTATTTATCTGCTGCGCGGCACGGTCCGAGCCAAAGAGCGGTCTCGAACCTCGGTTGAAGCCTTTCCACAGACCGGAAAGTCTCCAACACGTCCGGTGGTGTAATGGCTAAAGCCATAACGCCACTTTCGCTGCGGATGAATACGCTCAGCTCTTCCAACTAATTTATTTTTACTTTTAACTAAAGTAAAGTTTCTGAGTATTTGAAAAATTACTACTGAAGTTATTACGGTAACGGTGGTGTCTAATTTAATACGAGAATATTAGTCGGAAGAAGTGTCATACGAAACTAGTACTATACGGTTATTTTAAGGAGTAAGTACGATGAAAAAAGATATTGAGGTTAGAGAAAAAGCCTTGATGGAATTAGGCAACTTGTCAAAAGACTCCAGTTGGAATGGCATGAATATGGGTGATTTCAACGATAAATCACAATTCTATAGTTTCTCTGAACAAATGCCACAAAGGTAAAAATTTGAGTCTAAAAATAAGAAGATTACGGTGAATTAATATCATCGTAATCTTCTTATTTTTGCCTTAAATGTAGTAAATTTTCAGTTTCATCTGATAATTCTAAAATTTTAGGATTAAAACTTTCGAGAAACATCCGCAGTTTGCCCAATGTTTCATGCGGTCGTCTTACATAATCACGTGATAGATCTAGGTTGATGGTTTCCCGATTTTTCATGGTCAGACGGACTTTGACAGGTTCATTTATCATCAGAAATAAGTTGTACATTAAGCCGCCTTCCTCTGATAATACTAATTCGGATGCAAATGACAAATCGTGCTGAGGTAATCCTAATATTGATATTTGACGAATATTTTTCCTGTCAATGACGTTAACTGGTGAAAATTTTGGCAAAAGAATAGCCAGTAAGCGTTTATTGAGCGGTTTGATATCGTTATAACGGATGAATTTACTGTCGGAATCCCAATAATTGAAGATTACTGGCAGTACAAATAGGTAATGTCCAAGGAACATCAATAGAAAAAGTATAACGGCAATTTTAATTCCCAACATAGTCGCAATATTAATTCCAAATATTAGTCCGACGGCTGTAGCAATGGCGCCACTGACTAGAAACGGTCGATAATTGACTTTTTTTCCAAATTTTAGCATGACACATCAGTTCTTTCGATTAGCTCCCAACTTTGAACTAAATATAACATCACATCAGAAATGTGGTTGATGGGAGGTGATTGACATGTTGGCAAAGAAGAATTCAACAATCGTTGTTAATCAGTTGCTTTTTTTAAATATCCGTTGTACTGTATTAGTGTACTAGAACAGTAAGAGGGTGAAATGATGGAATATATTGATAACATACCTATTTACCTCCAAATCAAGGATATCTTGTATCGCAAAATTATTAGCAATCAGTATGAATTAGGATCACAACTGCCTTCAGTAAGACAGTTGGCCGTCCAATTTTCTGCTAATTCAAATACCGTTCAGAAATCGCTCAAGGAAATGACTGAAGAAGAAGTCATTATACCGCAGCGTGGTAAAGGCAATTTTGTGACTGAAGACACCAGTATTGTGGAAAAATTAAAAGCACATATCGTCAGTGAAATGTTTGATGCAACATACGATAAATTGCATTCATTGAATATGGATGACACCGAAATTATGAATAGCTTCAATACCTACGTCAAAAAGCGGGAGGCAAATCATGAGTAAAGTATTGGAAATTAACTCTTTAAATTATAAAAAGAATAATAAGTTAATTTTAAAAGACATTAATCTTAGTCTTGATAATGGCAAGATTATTGGTTTACTTGGCGCTAATGGAGCCGGAAAAACGACGCTGATGCGTTTGATCTCCGGTGTGAATGCTAAGACTTCTGGTCAGATTGCGGTTGCCGGAGTCGATAGTAAAGCAGCACGCAAATCATGTGTCAGTGCAACTTACTCATTAACCAGTTTTAACAAAGGTGCAGGCGAAAAAAATACTAAAGTTAAAGATGTCGTGAAATTTTATATCGACATTTATCCTGATTTTTCATTTGAAAAATATCAGGCAATGGCTAAGTTTCTAGAAATCCCTTGTGATGACAAGCTAGTCAATCTCTCAACTGGTACGGGTGAAAAACTGGAGATTGCTTTAACCTTGGCGCGCCAGGTGCCACTTTATTTATTAGATGAACCGCTGAATGGAGTCGATATTATGGCTCGTAAGAAAATCATCAAAAGTATTATTCAGTGGAAGGGTGACGATTCAACAATCATCATCAGTTCGCACTATGTGAAAGAAATTTCGAGTCTCTTGGATGATGTCGTAATTTTAAAGGACCAAACAGTTTATCAAGTTAGTCCTGTGGAAGATATTCAAGCTAAATATCACTTGGGAATTGAAGATTATTATGAAAAAGTTTATGAAGGGGGTCTGGACGATGAGTAGCTTAGGTCGTGTCAGTAAAGGATTACTTAAAAACAAATTTAAAATGATCAGCTGGATTTTAGGAATTCACATACTTATCATATTAGTTACTCAAATCTGGAATTCCTTCCGAACAAATCCTGGAATAACTAGTTTTACTGGTGGTGTTTTTATTGCTATGGCCGTTGGAATTTTTGCAATGGCAAGAGCAAATGAGCTGGTTTACGTTAACGATAAGTATCGTTTGATACCAATCAGTGATGCAACGCTTTATTCAAGCAATATGATGACATCATTTTTCGGATTAGTATATTTGATGGTTGGGGAATTTGTTGTTTATGTGGCTTCTGTCGCAATTTTTCCTAACGATTATGATCGCTTTATGGTCAGAAGTTTCAATTCAGTTCAACAGTATTATTTCAAAGCAGAAGTTGTAGTGGCATTTATATTAGGAATCATCGTCATTTGGACTGGAATAACGGCGTTACATTTGTTGAGCGATTGGGTTAATGATTTTCTGCCATTTAGAAGTCAAAGTTTAGTCAAAGCTATCGTTTCAGTAATCATTGTCTGGTTGTTTATGATACCTTTCAACTTTATTACAAGTAATGTTTTGAGAATCATGGGAATCAATGATTTAGACAGCAGTTTCGGTGCCGTTTCACGAGTGTTGTACTCGGGCATGGCAATGATGGTTATCTGGATTGTAATATTCACAGTTATTGATCTTTATTTATTAAATAAAAAGTCAGAAACAACTAATTAGGAAAGGGGCGTCATTATGACAAATTTGTTAAGAATTAAGAATTTGAATTATAAGAAGAATAATAAAGCCATTTTAAAAGACGTCAATTTGAACTTAACCAGTGGCAAAATTGTTGGCTTACTTGGTGAAAATGGTGCTGGTAAAACCACTTTGATGCGTTTGATTGCTGGGGTAAATTCATTGCCTGAAGGCGTTATAACGGTCAATGGTGCTAGTAAGAAACGTGAAATTAAACAAAATGTCAGTTTTAGTGATCAACTAGGCGGTTTTTCTAAGAATACCAAGATTGGCGATATCGTTAAGTTTTACGAGAACGTCTATCCTGATTTTGTTCAAGGAAAGTACTTGGAAATTGCTGAATATCTAGGATTGGACGAGGGCAAACGAATATCTTCACTTTCAACTGGTACAAGAGGCAAGCTGATTATTGCTTTGACACTATCTCGCGACACTAAACTCTACTTATTAGATGAGCCTTTGAGCGGTATCGATAGTATGTCACGTAAGAAAATTATCAGTAGTATTATCCGTTGGAAGACTGATGATTCAACGATTGTCATCAGTGATCATTACGTCACAGAGATTGCTAGTCTATTGGATGATGTGATTATTATTAAGGATGAAACAATTTATCAAGTTAGTTCAGTTGAGGACATTCAAGAGAAATATCACTTGGGTGTTGAGGAGTACTATGAACAGGTTTACGAAGGAAGTGTTACAAAATGACCAAATTTATGGGTTTGACAAGTAATTTAATGAGCGAAAAATGGCGGATGATGAATTGGATCATTATTATTGATCTAATTTTTCTAGTGGCTGTTGATGTGTTGAGAATCTTCACAGGCGGTTGGGATGGACAAATTTTTCCAGATTATTTCTTTGCGACATTTATGATTAGTTTGAGTTTTGCTAACTTTGTGGGATTTATCTTGCTGGCACGTAAAAATGAAAGAGTTTATACAAGCAATAATTACCGTCTGCTTCCTGTTTCAGAGACTAAATTATATTTCAGTAATCTTTTAACAACCTTTTTAGGATTAATGTATCTTCAAGTTCTGGAGGTTGTGCTTGGAACTATTTTTTACTTTATAAGCGGTCAGAGCGACTTCAATCTAGCAGCGGGTGAAATAAAGGGCTCAGTCGGAACAGCTGCATTAATGTGGCTGTTAATGACTTTAACGATGATTTTGATTTGGATGGGTATTACTTCTGTTCATTTCTTAATTAATTGGATCAGCGGATTCTTACCATTTTCTCGTCAGAAATTTGTTAATTTCATTCTATATATCGTTGTAACGGTAGTTGGAATGATGATTTTTAACTATACATCAGGCAATGTGTTTAGAGTCATTTACAATGGATCACAAGGAATTACAACATTAGGCCAAGTCAACAATGTTATCTGGCTTGGAATCGGAATTGTTGTGATTTGGGGTGTAATTTTTTCAGCAATAAACATCTATCTCTTGAAGAGATGGACCGAAACAGATCGTTAAAAAAACTACAAAATAAAGACTATGGGATGGTCCGTTATTATGGGTAGCTTACTGGGTGTAAGTAAAGATTTAATTTGGAGCAAATTCAAACTCATCAATTTGATTTTGCTCGTTGATGTTATTGGAGTTTTGGTTCTCATCGGCATGGATAAGATGGACGTTCATTTGAATTCACAATATCCAGTTGGGTTGATGGTTATGGTCGCCGCTGCAGTTTGTGTGGTCAGTATTGTCTTATTGGTTCGAGCTAATGAGAATGTATTATCGAGTAATCGTTATCGGTTAGTACCGATATCAGATAATAAATTGTACTTTAGTAATTTACTAACGACGTGTCTGATTTATTTGTATTTTGGATTGATAGAATCAATTATTTTTATCGGATCACTGTACTATTTTATGAAACAAGACGTTATTCATCATCTAATTGTTGTCAGCGATATGCGGCTGGAATTGTTGATCAAAGACTTAGCCGTTGGGATATTGGCAGTGCTGTTGATTTTAACTGGAAGCACGCTGATTCACTTGTCTATGGACTATTTTGGCAACTTCTTACCAATGAAAAATCAAGGAATTATACCTTTGACATTTTATGTTTTGATTTTAACTTTGGTTGGTGCAAATATTTACTGGACCCTAACGCGTATGTCAGTTTTGGGGATGTATCGCTATACTGGCGTGCACAATAATGAATTTTTGATAGTAAGCACGATAGATATTGTCGGAATATTAATTTCAATCGTTGTTGGTCTATATCTTTTGAAAAATCAAGCCGAAACAGACAGATAATTTTACGTTCATGATTGAAAAACGTACGTTGATGATGAACTTGGCACAAAATTATTAATAGAGAGTATTATCTACCTAAAGGTTATTTTATTGGTTAAAAACTAAGCAAAGAAGGGAACCGTTGTGAGATTCAATAGTGATTTTTATAAAGGAAAATACTTTTGGATAGGCATTGTGGGATTACTATTTTTAGTTGATTTCCCGTGGAATAGCATCTGTACAGTTCAAGGAATTCTTTCCCTGACGATGGTTGTTGTTGGTACGGTTTCATTGATTGGTTCAATTTTTAACTTTTCGAAGTATTTTTCATAAAATAAAAGGAGGATTTCAGTACTAGACAGTTTGTCTAGCACTGAAATCCTCCTTTTTTTGAGTTGGACCTTATCATATGGGTAACTTATAGGAAAGAAGTGACCAAAATGTCTGATCTAATTGCTTTAGTTGCCTTGATTATGGGTGGTACACAAATTTTTCTAGTAATAAAATCGTTTAACCAAATTAGAAGAGAGCCCAAAAACAAGTTCCCTAAAATTGAACGATTGCTATTGGTGTTTGGATCTACTTTTGGAATGGTTTTAATATTTCTTAGCTTTGATATTATCTTCAAATGGATTTAATCCTGTTCCGAAGTGGCTTATGATTGAAGTATGCCGTTTCCAGAGCTGAGAGTATTCATCTGCTGCGCGGTACGGTCCGAGCCATAGTGCGATCTCGAACCTCGGTTGAAGCCTTGCAAAATCAGCAAGTCTCCAACACGCCCGGTGGTGTAATGGCTAAAGCCATAACGCCACTTTCGCTGCTGATGAATACTCTCAGCTCTTCCAACTAATTAATTTTTTTATGATGAATAATTTGAGGTATTTAAAGATTGAATTTGTAATTAAGGATATGTTTGGGTTGTGATTTTTTAGAATTAATCAATTATTAAAGCAATTAAGAAAAAGGGGGATGATTTCATGGGAATTGAGTTAATTGGGATTGTCGTTATTTTAATGGGAATCTATCAAATATATGTCGGTCGCAAAATGTATTTCAACATCAAAAAGAACGTTAAGAATCCTCAACCATATGTGTTTATGGGTGTCTACTCGTCACTGATCATTGGGGTCATCTGTCTAGTTGTGGGTGCTTTTATGATTAAATAAGCGTTATATAACGCCGCAAGCAGAAAGTGCGTGCAATTTTCTGAGCTTAGAACGTATAATTTAGTCATAGAGGGAGTGAAAACGATGTCATTAGCAGATAATATTGTTAAATATCGAAATAAAAATCAATTGTCACAAGAACAATTAGCTGAAGCATTGAGTATCTCCCGACAATCGATTTCAAAGTGGGAGACTGGGGAAAATCTACCTAGTATTGATAATTTGATTTCGTTGAGTGGATTGTTGGATATTTCTTTGGATGAGCTAATAACAGGTGAGCCATATCTACATTTTCCATTCAATTATGGTAAGCCCAGGAATCGTTGGCCGGTTTTCTTTTTAGTAGTGGTGGTTATTTTGGGAGGATTGGTTTTCTCAGGATTTCATCGCTTTTATGCGCCCTTTTTTGGAGCGTTTGCAGCCTATGTGATGGCAATTCTGTTTTATCCGTATGATTTCAAACGCTACTACACGTATTGGACATTGGATAAGTCGGGAATTACCTATGTGGCTAATGATAAAGATGTTTATAACAGCTTAGACGAAATAATTATTCCCATTAAAACGTTATTTCATGCACGTAAAACTAAGTATGTTTCCTATCAACAAATAAAGAAGATTGAAGTTAAATTGGACCTATTCAAGGTCAGCCCTAACTCGGCGATTGCGCCTAAAGGTGGTTATGCACCAACTGAAGGACAGTATATGCATGAGGCTTTTCATCTGATTATTACAACTAAAGATGATCAAACCATCTATTTAGACTTGCGACAGTATTATTGGCCACGGTCAAAGGAACGTCAAATGTTATCGACAATTATTTCTTTCTTGAGACGGAAGAATATTGAATTTGTTGATAAGCAAAACATTGCTGAAATGGTGCGAGATAGAAGTATCAGTCTGACTAAAGAGCTCTATGAGTTGCGAGATAAAGCAGAGTAAATAATATATTGAGAGTGAGCGTGTTTTCCTTAATTTAGGTGTGGGGGAAGTGAACGGGATGTCATTATCAGATAATATTGTTAAATATCGGAAGAGAAATGAATTGTCGCAGCTGCAATTGGCTGAAGCATTAAGTATTTCTCGGCAATCAATTTCAAAATGGGAAACTGGCGAAAATTTGCCAAGTATCAATAACTTGATTTCCTTGAGTGGACTATTGGATATTTCACTGGATGAGTTGATTACAGGTGAACCGTATTTACATTTTCCGTTTGACTATGGAAAACCCAAAAATCGTTGGCCGTTGTTATTTTTATGGTTCACGTTTATCCTTGGGGTACTGATATACACGGAATCCCAAAATTTTTGTATGGCTATTCTTGGATTCACAGTAGCGTATTTTATGCTGGTTTTCCTGACACCTTTTGATTTTAAACGTTATTATACTTACTGGTCTCTGGGTAAAAAAGGGATTACTTATACTGACGATTTTAAGGATAAATATAATAGTTGGGATGAAATAACAATTCCACTAAAAGTTTTATCTCATACTAGAAAAACTAAATACGTTACTTATCAACAGATAAAGAGTATTGAAATAAAACTAGGTTTGTTTGAGTTTAATCCCAAATCAACAGTTATAATATTTGGATTCTATACGCCCAATTTAGGTCAGTATATACGTGAAAATTTCTATTTTATTATTACAACTAAGGATGATCAAACTATCTATTTAGACTTGCGGCAGTATTATTGGCTCCAGTCAAAGGAACGCCAAATGTTATCGACGATTATTTCTTTCTTGAGACGGAAGAATATTGAATTTGTTGATAAGCAAAACATTGCTGAAATGGTGCGAGATAGAAGTATCAGTTTGACTAAAGAGCTCTACGAATTGCGAGATAAATAAAGCAGGGGGTCGTCATGAGGAAGTTTACGTTTGGACGCAAAATTAGTTATGTACCTTTGTTAATCAGTTTAATTGTCGGCTTGATAGTGAGTATATTTTTCTACACCTTGTCAAACCAGATAGCAGTCAGCATTATATTTGGTCTGCTGTGTTTCATCGTGGCGTTAGCTCTATACGTTATCAATTTATCGGATGCGTATGGATATTGGCAAATTGATTCTCAGCACGTTGAATATTACGATTACAGCACTGCCGGCAAGAGGTTAAAAGCAATTTTTCTTCCTTTTGGTGGCAATCAAATGTCAGTTACTCTGGATCGGGTAGCTGATGCTAATGTGGTAATCGGTAAAAAAATGCAGGTTCCAGCAAATATTACAGCTGCAGCAGTCAGCGCATATATGGTTTATTACTATCCCAGTGCCTATTACTTAAGTTTTAAGTTGAAAGATAATCGAGAAGTCGATTTGGATTTGTCCTTTGATGAGACTGATAAATCTAAAATTGAACAGATGTTACAAATGCTTGATTCATCAGCTGGGATAACTGTTAGATTAATTGAAAAATAATAGAGTGGGACAAAACATGTTCAACTTTCGAGCACTAAGGCAAATAGGGACTGTAATCCGATTTTGGATTACTGTCCCTATTTGGTTTAAGCGGAAAAAGTTATGTTTGGTCGCACGTTTACGCTGCATGTTTAATGAATACGACAGTTATGTCCCAAACTTTTCTTTTGAGTTCCAAATTTTTTATTTGTTTAAATTATCCATATCTTTAATTAAAGCTTCGACTTCATCCATACTACCAACGTAAACGCCACTAGCTAAGGGATGACCACCGCCGCCGAATTTTTCAGCAACACCATTGATAGCGACATTCTTCGAACGTAAGTTAACACGGAAATGGTTCGGTTCCTTCTCACTGACCACAATCCAATTATTGATGGTATTAATGCGGCCAATCAAAGGAACAGCGTGATCCAACTCGCCATCATTTAAATTGAATTTATCAAATGTAGGTTTTCGGATAATGATGTAGCCAAATCCAGAATCGGTAATCTGAAAGTTATCCAGAATATAGGCTTCCAAACGGGCTACTTGCAATGACATCTCATCTTCGTGCAAGGCAATCTGAGAAATATCGATTCCAGTTTTAGCTAATTCAGCGGAAATTCTCAACGTCCGATAGTCGGTTTCTCCATATAAGAAACGGTTAGTATCACCGACGATACCAGAATAGAGGCTGAACGCTGATTTTTTCGAAACCTTGAGTGGCTCCAATTCGTCAGTCAATGTGTAAATCATTTCGGCACAACTTGAATATGATTCATCAACCCAATTAATATCGCCGAATGGATCAACATTGGGATGGTGGTCAATTTTAATAACTTTGGCTGCCTTTTGATAAGCTCCATCATTGTCGAGCCGTGGAGAATTGGCAGTATCGACTGCAATAACTAGGGCATCTTGATAAACGTCACTAGAAATTTGGTCCATCTTGCCAATCCAATCGAGCACGGTTAAGTCGATTCCCGTTACATAAATATCCTTGGTTGGAAAAGATTCTTGCAAGATGGTTTTCAAACCAATTTGTGAACCAATGGCATCAGGATCAGGATTTTGATGTCTGAGAATAATAATTTTTTGGTACTGTTCAATGTCTTTTAAAATTTCATCAATCATATGAAGACCCCTCAGCTTTTATTGGTTTATTTATATATTACTAGAAATTCGGATTTTTTGCTGTCTCCAGAGCTGGAAAATATTCACCTGCTATGCGGACCGGTCCGAGCCAAAGAGCGGTCTCGAACCTCGGTTTGAAGCCTCGCACAACCCGCGAGTCTCCAAACTCGCCCGGTGGTGTAAGAGCTAAAGCTCTAACGCCACACCCACAGCCGGTAAATATTTCCCAGTTCTTCCGACGAATTCGTTTAACTAAAAAAGATGGCTATGTAAATATAATCTTTTTTAGTTAAACGAAACTAATTATATTAATAATAATCTTTAATTAGCTTAACATTAAATGACAACAAGGCAGTTAGTTAGTTTCATGTGATCTTTGATAGTAAGCAATCAAAGGCAAAATAATCCCAATTAAAATCATCAAAACAGGTTCCAAAATATTCAATGTCAAAACGTGTGTCCATGCGGAAGTACCAGGTGTTTCATCAGTTGGAAAGATACCTAATGTGGCAGCTCCGAAGGTGATTGCAAAACACCAAATACCAACTAAAATAGCAAAATATTTATTTTTAATATAAACGAAGTCAGATTTGAATTTATCATCGTGTAATCTAACTAGGATAAAGGAACTGAATAGGAAACAGGTTGTATATGGTGAAACGATACCATTTAGATTCAAGAGTTGATTGAAGATTGAATTCATATTTGGCAACGTTGCACTCATGACCATGATAAGGGTACAAATACCAGTCGTTAGCCAGTAACCGTTGATTGGTAGGCCACGCTTATCAGTTTTAGTAAGACCTTTTGGTAAATATTCTTTCGCGGTATCAGATAGGAACATTCTCGTTCCGGCATCCAAGAGGACAGCCAATTGCGCCATCATGTATAGTGCCTGCGTTATAGCGAATAAGTATAGGAAGAAACGACCCATGCCGAATTCTTGTCCCATGTATTGGAAAGCATAGTAAGAACCGTTCATCTTCAAGTCATTTGGCAAATGGTGGGCATTGAAGAATACTCCCAAGGCAAATGAACCAAGCACTGTTAGAAAACCAGTCATAATGGCTAGCATCCACATAGCTTTTGGAAAATCACGTTTACCGTTCTTCATTTCTGTAACGTATGGTGCAGCGAATTCTGATCCGTTCATCGCAAAGATGACGAGTCCAAATGTTGAAAGGTAATGCATATCAAACTTAGGAATAAATGATTTTATAGTAAATGGTTGGGTATGTGGCATGTTACCTTTGCTCAAATAAACAAAAGTCATGATGACATACAAAATTGAGATGATAAACATCGCACCACCACCGAGAATACTCAAAATTTGTAGTGAGTTTCTCAAATAATGTTGGATGAAAATAAAGACTGTAAAAATTACGGCTGTCAAAAGGGCAAACATTGAGTTGCTCATCTTATCTGACATTGAACTGTTACCGTTGATCAACCAGCCAAATGACACCAACGTTGAGTTAGCGACATCGACAATATAAGGCAAACTAGAAACCCAAACAGTCCAAGCACAAATATAGCCCCAGACATTACCGCCAGTGGCACGTACCCAAGAAGTAACGCCACCACCTTCTTCATCAAATGTTGAACCAAGATGACCAACCATCATCTCATAAGGTACAACGAATACGAATAGCATAATAATCCAAGTAAATACGATTCCCAAACCTTGGTTATGGAAATTGTAGACAATATCATCGAAGCCAATAACGGTAACGAAATCCATTAAAGCAACGACAGGCCAACTAATAAACGACTTCTTAGAACCGGAGTCGATATTTGGCAAATTTTTCCCCATCGGAAATACACCCCTTTGTGTAGATTTAACGTATTATGTGCCGTTTCCAGAGCTGAGAGTATTCATAATGCTGCGCGGAACGGCCCGAGCCAAAGAGCGGTCTCGAACCTCGGTTGAAGCCTTTCCAAAGACCAGAAAGTCTCCAACACGCCCGGTGGTGTAATGGCTAAAGCCATAACGCCACTTTCGCGGCATATGAATACTCTCAGCTCTTCCAACTAATTTATCTTTATATGCTGAATAATTAAACTGGAATTTTCTAGTTACTTAAATAAATTGTCACTGGATTTGTCACTTAATCCATAGTTAGAGGTATTCAGCGACATTCCAACGTCAAAGTAAGCAAATTATAAAAATTCAGAATACTTTTATAACTAATTTAATATCGGAAAAATAGTCGTAAGAGCCGGAGAATATTTGTGGGCAGTGGAAGTGGTGTTAGGGCGGGTGGTTTTCCCGCTCTTACACCACCGGGCGTGTTTGGAGACTTACCGGTTTATGGTAAGGCTTCAAACCGAGGGACGAGACCTTGGCTCGGCCCGGTCCGCACAGCCAGTGAATATTCTCCGGCTCTGGAGACGGCATATTACAACACGTTAATTTTTTTTTAGGCCATCTTTGCGAATTGATAGTCCAAAAATATTATATATCACAATGAAAGATTGACTTACAAAAATGTAAGGAAATGTAAGAAGAATCGCACGACCCAAAATGGCTATCCAGTTATGATAGATATATCAAATGGAGGGAAGTACAAATGCAAAAAATCGTCGATGTACAAAATATTGAAAAAATTTATGGTAAGGCTGGTGAGAAACAATTTAAGGCTTTGTCAGACGTTAATTTTGAAGTAAAACCCGGCGAATTCGTAGGAATTATGGGTGCTTCAGGTTCAGGTAAGACAACGCTACTAAATATTCTATCTACCTTAGATACACCAACTAGTGGTCGTGTTGAAATTGCTGGCCAAGATATTACTAAATTAAAGAATAATCAAATGGCTAATTTCCGAGCTAATAAAATTGGTTTCATTTTCCAAGATTTCAACTTACTAGAAAATTTAACTGCTTACGAAAATATTGCTTTGCCTTTGGCATTACAAAATAAACCTGCTAAATCAATCAAACCAGCCGTTATGAGTATTGCTGAAAAACTTGGTTTAACTGAAATTTTAAATCACTATCCAACTGAATTATCTGGTGGTCAAAAACAACGTGTTGCGGCTGCTCGTGCCTTAGTCCACGAACCATCAATTGTCTTTGGTGATGAACCGACTGGTGCGCTTGATTCTAAGAGTGCTCGTGCTTTGATGGACACACTGACAAAAATCAATCGTGAAGATAACGTTTCAATTTTACTTGTAACGCATGATCCATTCTCAGCCAGTTTCTGTGACCGTATTTTATTCATCAAAGATGGTGAAATCGGCCAAGAGTTGAAGAAAGAAGACGACAGTCGTGCTGAATACTATCAAGAAATCTTGGATTCACTAGGAACATTCGCTGAATAGGAGGGGAGGACATTATGTTAAACAAATTAGCCTTGAGTGGCATTAAACATCGAATACGTGATTACAGCGTGCTGTTTTCTGGCTTGACGATTGCTTCAGCCATTTTCTACATGTTTATGTCACTGGCAACTAATCAAAATTTTCTAAAGTCCAATTCTCCGGCCGCAGCAACTAGTTTTATCTTCGGATTCGGGATTGTACTGTTAGCTATCATAACGATAGTTTACGTCAATTATGCCAACACTTTTCTGTTGAGCATGCGTCAAAAGGAATATGGGATGTTCATGATGCTCGGTGCCAAGAGCAGCAAGATTTCCCGCATGATATTTGTTGAAACATTCGCTATTGGTGCTATTTCAACATTGATTGGCTCAGCCATTGGTATTCTAGCAACTGGCTTTGTCAGCAAGTGGATTATCAACGCCCTAGATATGCAAGTTAAACATTTCAACAGTTTCTATCTACCTGCTTTATTGTGGACGTTCGCATTCTTCATCATTATCTTCATGTTCTCAGCGATTAGAAATTCAATTTCACTCCGTCGTAGCAAGGTTTTAACACTATTAAACCGTGACAGTCAACCAGTTAAAATTAAGCGTAACGGCGTTTTAAAAGCTGTCCAAGCTGTTCTTGGTTTGATTTTACTAATTATTGGTTATTTATCAATGTGGTATATCGGTCAAAACGCCGGTTTCATCATGATTGGGATTCCAATTGCTTTGGTAACAATCGTTGGTGGAACGTACTTCATGATCAATTCATTCGTTACAACAATTATCGGAATGTTGAAACGCAACACGAAGTATTCTCAAAAAGGTTTGAACAATTTCACCTTGTCACAATTGAGTTTTAGAATGAACGACTACACTAAGATTCTCTCAATGGTATCGATCATGTTCGCTTTAGCCCTTGGTGCTATTACAGTTGGACTAGGTTTCAATAACCAAATCGACAATGTAGTTAACGGTCAGAACTATTATGATGTTCAATTAACCAACCCAGATGCTGCGCAACAAAAACGTTTGAAGAGTTTGAATATTGATAAGAAAAATACTTATAACTTTAAATCTGATAAGACAAATGTCTACTATCAAGCAAGTGAATTCGAAAAACAACCAATCGGTTATTCACAAATTGATACGAAGACAATGGTTTCAAAACTTCGGACTTCAACCAATCCAAGTAAAAATGATAATGCCAAATATGAATTGATGAATACAAGAATGCCTGATCAACGTGGTCATGTTGCTAAATTTGTCAGCGACCAAGAATATAAGGCAATTAATGCTCCCGAAACAACAACTGTCTTGGTTAAAACTAACTCATTCAAGGATAATCTATCTGAAATTAAGGCTATCTCAAAAGCTGAAGTTAAACGTTATCCAGTTTTGAAAAATGCTGGTGGCGATAAATACAGTGCCTATACAATGATCAATGGTTTCTTCTCTGGATTAGAATTCATGGGATTCTTCCTGGGAATTGCCTTTCTAGCCATGTTAGCTAGTTGTTTAATGTTCAAGATTTTGTCCGGTGCCAATGGGGATGTTAAGCGTTATAACATGCTCTACAAGATTGGTACGAGATCAAAAGTTTTACGTTCAACAATTAACAAGGAAATTGCCGTATTATTCTCAGTTCCCGCAATCCTTGGAGTGGTTCACGTATTAATTGGATTACAAATGTTCAGCGCAATTCTTTATAAACCATATGCCCATATTGAAATTCCATTCGCAATCTTCATCGTTCTATACCTTGGTTATTACTTCTTAACTAGATATTTGTACAAGAAGATTGTTCTAAAGTAACATGTAGTGCTGCCGTCTCCAGAGCTGGGAAATATTCTCAAGCTGTGCGGAACGGTCCGAGCCAAAATGCGGTCTCGAACCTCGGTTTGAAGCCTTGACACAGTTCGTCAAGTCTCCAAACACGTCCGGTGGTATAAGTACGGAAAATTCCTTCCGTACTTATACCACTACCACGGCACACAAATATTTCCCAGCTCTTCCGACTAATTAATCGTTGTTAGTTGAATTTGAAATAGGTTATCAATAAGTACCATGCATAAAGTAACAAGTTCCAGCAGTTTCTTCCGAGAAACTGCGCACAACGGGTACTCTCAGCTCTGGAGACAGAATACGAAAAACCTTTTGTGCGCAGCTTCTCGGAAACGAGAAGCACTTCCCCCCTTAATAATTAATCTATATAGATTTCGAAATCCTCAACAATTTTTCGAAAACATTAAAAAAGTTCACTTTTGTTTTAATAAAGTGAACTTTTTTATTTGTTCGTAAAAATTTTTTTAATTTAAAAAGCGTTAAGATTATAATCCCTATAACATTGGTGTTATAGTTTTTCTGGGTCAATGGTCATTCGTTAAAAAGACGAACATTTCTTTCACAAAATGTTTTTTTGTTGCCAAAACATAATTTAAACATTAAAATTTTCTTAATATAATTTTTTAGAATTATTTTTCACGAAGTAAGAAGGGAGCATTTAGCTATGTCATCAATGATTGAATTCCGCAATGTGCAAAAGTATTACGGAGATTTCCATGCTTTAAAGGATATTAACTTGGAAATTGACAAGGGTGAAACAGTTGTTTTAATCGGACCATCTGGATCAGGTAAGAGTACTTTATCCAGAACTGTCAATGGTTTGGAAACGATTCAAGAAGGGCAATTAATTGTCAACGGACGTGATATTGCTGATAGATCAACTGATATCAACCGTATTAGACGTGATGTCGGAATGGTTTTCCAACACTTTAACTTGTACGCCAACAAGGATGTTCTTGAGAATATCATGTTAGCACCTAGAATCGTTTTAAAAATGAATGAAGAAGAAAATAAAAAGCAGGCTATGGCTTTGCTTGATCAAGTCGGCTTAGCTGATAAAGCCCATAATATGCCTTCACAAATCTCTGGTGGACAAAAACAACGTGTCGCCATTGCTAGATCTTTAGCTATGAAACCTCGTTGCATGCTCTTTGACGAACCTACCAGTGCTTTGGATCCAGAAATGATCGACGATGTTTTGAAGGTTATCAAGTATGTTACTAGCCAAAGCGATATGACTTCTCTAATCGTTACTCACGAAATGGGCTTTGCTCAAGAAGTTGCTAACCGAGTTATCTTTATGGCTGACGGTGAAATTTTGGAAGATGACGACAAGGATACTTTCTTCAATCATCCAACGAACGAACGTGCTACACAGTTTTTGAGCAAGATTATTAAACACTAGGGGGTAAGAATATGAAACGCTGGAAATATTTTGCAGTAATTATCACTTCTTTACTTCTAGTCTTTACATTAGCCGGCTGTGGTTCACAATCACTGTCGTCACAAAATCTTTATGAAAATAACAAGAAATCCAAAACAGTAACTTGGGGTGTTAAAGCCGATACTAAGTTGCTTGGTTTGGTGGATGTTAAAGACGGACAAGAAAAGGGATTTGAAATTGATTTAGCCAAAGCTATTACTAAGAAAATGTATGGTAAAGATGCCAAAGCTAAATTCGTTACCGTTACATCGCAGTCACGTATCCCTTTGTTAAAGAATGGTAATATCGATGCTATCATCGCTACAATGACCATAACGCCGGAACGTCAAAAGACGATTGATTTTTCCAAGTCATACTTTGATGCGGGTCAATCAATTTTAGTTAAAGACGGTTCGCCAATTAAGAAAGTTCAAGATCTTAACAACAAGACAATCATTGGGGTTGTCGGCTCTAACTCAGTTCAAAATGTTAAGAAATTTGCTCCAAAAGCTCGGGTTCTCCAATTGCCTGATTATGCTCAAGCTCTAACAGCTTTGAAGTCAGGTCAGGGTGATGCTTTGACAACTGATAACGTTATTTTAGCTGGTATGGCAGTTAAGAACCCTGGCTACAAACTACAAGGTGAAGCCTTTACAACTGAACCTTATGGTATTGGTATCAACAAGGGCCAGACTGACTTAAAAGCAGGTATCAACAAGGCTTTAGGTGAAGTTGAGGCTGACGGTACATACAATAAATTAATCCTTAAGTGGTTTGGTAATGTACCTGGATTTAACTACAAGGAGGTGCTACGCAAATGATTCATCTACTAACAAGTAACTGGAGTGCATTTATCAGTGGATTTGGTTGGACGTTGCTATCAAGTGTTCTGGCACTGTTCTTTAGTTTAATTATCGGATCACTGTTCGCAATTCTCGAAGTAGTACCAAATAAGTTCTTACGTATCATCGGTAATATTTATGTAGAAGTTTTCCGTAATATTCCGCTACTAGTTATTACAATGTTTTTCTACTTGGTAATTCCGTTGTACGTTGTCAAAATCAACGGATTCACAGCAGGAACAATTGGTTTGACGATTTATACGTCTGCTTTTATCGCTGAAACTGTTCGTGCCGGTATCAATTCAGTTGACCCCGGACAAATGGAAGCAGCTCGTGGACAAGGGATGACTTTCAGTCAAGCGATGCGTTATATCGTTTTACCACAAGCTTTCAAGTACGTTATCCCACCATTGGGTAACCAATTCGTTAACTTGGTCAAAAACTCTTCAGTTCTAGCTTTCGTTGCTGGATTTGATTTGATGTACCAAGGTAACGCCATTGCTTCACAAACGTTTGATACAGTTAATACTTACATTATCGTTGGTGTTTTCTACTTGATCATAACGTTGCCAATTAGTTATTACATGCAACATCTAGAAAGAAAATTAGCTTAGGAGGAGAAAAATAATGCAAAATTGGATTGACGCTTATTCATGGATCAATATCAGATTCCTTCTCCAAGGCTTATGGATCACGATTTTGATCTCCGTTATATCGGTGATTTTAAGTTTTATTATTGGATCAATTTTAGGAATCATTCGTTATGATAAGGTTCCTTATTTATCAAAAATTGTTGGTTTTATAATCGATGTTATTCGTAATTTACCACTGCTACTAATTATCTTCTTCGTTTACTTTGGCTTGCCAGCATTTGGTTTCAAACCGGATACGATTCCCGCAGCCATTTTAGCGATGACAGTCTTCGAATCGATGATGATTGCCGAGATTATCCGTTCAGGTATTTTGGCAGTTGATCCCGGACAAATGGAAGCATCACGGGCAATGGGGATGAAGATGTCGCAAGCAATGTGGCATATTGTTCTACCACAAGCATATAAAAAGATGATTCCAGCAATGGTTAGCCAATTTATTTCATTGATCAAGGATACATCTTTGGCAACAATCATTGTTGTGCCAGAATTGATGCAACACGGTCAAGTTGTTTATGGACAAGACCCTAACTTCATCATTCCAGTCTTCGTGGCTATGGCGGTTATGTACTTTATCGTTTGTTACGCTTTGTCACTGTTGTCAAAATTTATTGATCGTCGTATGGCATAAAAAGATATGCATGGTGCTAGTTGATATTACATCGTTTAAATATCGTGAATGTTGATACTTTGCATTCAATTATTACTAACGAATTAGTCGGAAGAGCTGGGAAATATTTGTGTGCTGTGGTAGTGGTATAAGGACGGGAGAACCTCCCGTCCTTATACCACCGGGCGTGTTTGGAGACTTGACGGACTGTGTCAAGGCTTCAAACCGAGGTTCGAGACCGCATTTTGGCTCGGGCCGTTCCGCACAGCTAGAGAATATTTCCCAGCTCTGGAGACGGAATATTTAACTAGCACCGAATTTAAAGTTGACAGAAATGAATCAGCCTGTTATTGTTTAAGGCAATCAAATAAACACATATAAGTGTCTGAATTAATTAGTAATGTATCTGGGCGTAAGAAAGCCGGTGGTTGATGCGAACCGGTCAGGGTGCAGTTATGAAATACCAGACATGACTTGGTTTTGCCAAGCGGAATAAGAGAGCCGTTATTCTCAAGAGTGGAGCAATAGTTTTTTTGAACTATGCTCAAGCTGGGTGGTACCACGGTAAATCGTCCCTGTTGCATATTTTTGCAGCGGGGACTTTTTTTATACAAAGGGGTACGGAAAATGATGATCAATACATGTGGTGGTAATCCTCGATATTAGTTTTTTCTAGCATTCGCAGGTAAAAAACAATTTGGAGGATTCAAAATGAATAAGAGTAAAAAGAATGTCAGTTTTAGAGAAGCAATCGTAATTTTAGTAATGATGCTGATTGTTTTAGGATTTGGAGTTATCAAGTTTGGCTTGTCACCTCAAACACCAGTTTTAGTAGTCATCGGTCTATTGATTTTATGGGCTAAAGTTCGTGGCACTGAATGGGATGAAATTTTTGACGGTATTACTGATGGTGTTAAAAACGGAATTATTCCCATCTTCATTTTTATTTTAATCGGAGCTTTGATTGGTACTTGGATTGCGGCCGGAATTATTCCATCAATGATGGTTGCCGGATTCCACTTGATTTCAGCGCAATGGTTCGTGCCATCAGTTTTCCTAGTTTGTGCTTTGATTGGTACATCAATCGGTAGTGCCTTTACTATTGTTTCAACAATCGGAATCGCCTTGTTCGGAATGGGCCAAACTTTAGGAATGAATCCAGCTTTGGTTGCTGGTGCAATTATCTCAGGTGCCATTTTTGGTGATAAGACTTCACCACTTTCAGATTCAACTAACTTGGCTTCAGCGATTGCCGAAGATGACTTGTTCGATCACATTAAAAACTTGATGTGGACAACGATTCCCGCATTTATCATTTCATTGATTCTTTACACAATTCTCGGCAACGCTGGATCAGGTGCTAGTTTATCTAAAATCGATACAACTTTAAACGTTTTGAATTCTAATTTCATCATCACATGGTGGTCAATTTTACCAATTGCTTTATTGTTCGCTTGTTCGATTATGAAAATTCCCGCTATTGCAACTTTGATTTTAAATATTACCGTAACAGTCGGAATGATTTTTGTTGAAAAACCTGGCACACCAGTAAAAGATATCGCTGGATTTATCGAAAGTGGATTTGTTTCAAAAACTGGCAATGCTAGTGTTGACGCTTTGTTAACTCGTGGTGGGATTTCTTCCATGATGGGTACAGTCTCATTGATTTTCCTAACTCTTTCGTTAGGTGGCTTGTTAATGAAGTTTAACGTCATTCAAACAGCCATGACACCACTTGCCAAGAAACTTAAAACACCAGGTGCCGTCGTTACAGCAACAATCCTTTCAGGAATCGGCGTTAACATCTTTGTTGGTGAACAATACTTATCAGTTATTTTACCTGGTAAAGCATTCAAACAAACATTCAATGAACATGGTTTGGATAACTTGGCCTTGAGTCGTGTACTTGAAGATGGTGGTACAGTAATCAACTACTTGATTCCATGGGGCGTTGCCGGAGCTTTCGCTGCCAATACCTTAGGAGTACCAACATTAACCTTCTTACCATTCTGTTTCTTCAGTCTATTATCACCAGTTCTTTCCATTATTAGTGGATTTACCGGAATTGGTTTAAAACGTCAGGATAAGACATCTAAAAAAGTTGTGACTGCTTAGGTGTCTCTGGACGCCGGAGGGCGTCAATAATGTAGTTCCGCTATGGGGACCGACTTGAGCCAAGGTCTCAAGTCTCGCTTTGAAGCCTTACCAAAGTTCGGTAAGTCTCCAAAGTCGCCCCGTGGTGTAATGGCTAAAGCCATTACACCACCTGCACAGCGGACTACATTATCGACACCCTCCGGCTTTTTGTTTTGGAATATATATATTCTGATATTTTGTTTGATGGTAGTTTTTAGGACACAATATAAATTGAAATGTATTAAATAGATTGGAGCTCTGATTGGAGTCGTTTAACTTTTGTAGAAATAAATTAAGGGTTAAATCTGAAGTTTTTAATCAATCGTCAAATTATCAAACAAACTAGTTGGAAGAGCTGAGAGTATTCATCAGCAGCGAAAGTGGCGTTATCGCTTTAGCGATTACACCACCGGACGTGTTGGAGACTTTCCGGTTTTTGGAAAGGCTTCAACCGAGGATCGAGACCGTACCTTGGCTCGAGCCGTGCCGCGCAGCAGATGAATACTCTCAGCTCTGGAAACGGCATATTTAAAAAATCTTTAAGCGATAATTAGAGTAAAAAATTTCAGAAAATTGTAACCGCTAACTTTGTTGGTATCATTAAACTTTATAAAAAATCAGGGCAGCAATGCTCTATTTTTTTGCCAACAAACATTGACAGTACGCCAATTTTTGTCTAGTTTAAGACTGTTATGCTATTTAAGATAAGCAAATTTAGGGAGATTATTTATGAAGAAAATCAAGATTGCTATTTGGGGTATTAATGTTGTCCTAATTGCCGTTATTTTGTTTTTAGTTTTAGGAAACGGCTTTAAGAATGATACTAATAAAATAGATTACAAAACTTATACTGTGCAGCGCGACAATACTAATTATTTCAACGGTATTGTTCAAGAAACAGATAAGCAAGCGGTCAGTGACCAACCCAAGAGTGAAGATGAAACTTTGACTTCAACTCACGTTATTAATGGTCAAAAAGTTACTAAAGGACAAGTATTATTCAGCTTTTATCGTGATATGAGCAGTGACTTGGCCAGTGCCAACGCTGAGATTCAACAAGCCCAACTTGCAATCCAAGCATATAATTCAACCGACAAAACTACTGCTGACAAGATTGAATTGAGTAAGAATCAAGAAGTCTTAGCTGAAACTCAAGCTAAAATTAACAAGATTACTAAGGCTCAAAATAGAACCGTTTTGGCACCAATCAGTGGTGTTTACTACAAGGATGATGCTGGTAGAAGTTATATTTATGGCGCTCCAGTTATCCAAGGTAATGTGAACGAGTACAGTCTTGATAAAATCAAACTAGGTGCCGACGTTACAATCATCAAGAACGATGGTACAAAGATTTCCGGTAATTATGAACAAAAGGATGCTATTCCTTACAGTACTCACAACGTTTCTTACTATCACTTCCGTGTTGCGACTGAAGACAAGCTCCCATACGGTATGCACGTCCAAATCAAGACTGAATCTGATGGTTACAAGATCCCTTCTAAAGCCGTTTGGAGTAAGAACACAGTCTATCTTTTGAAGAATGACAAGAAGCATAAGAAACATGTAACGATGATGAAAAAAGATCAAGATTACTACGTGATCGATGGGCTTAAGGCTGGCGACAAGCTAGTCTTAAAATAAGGCGGTGAAATGATGCTTAAAGTTACTGATGTAGGTAAAACTTATGGCAAATTCACTGTGTTACAGAATATCGATTTAGAGGTTGCTGATGGGGAATTTTTAGCAATTATGGGACCTTCTGGATCAGGTAAGTCGACTTTGATCAATATCTTGGGATTATTAGATCAAAGCTATACTGGTGAATATCTGCTTGAAAATAAAAGCTACAAAGAAGTTAACGATAATGAGTTGTCACAAATCCGTGGCGATCAATTGGGGTTTGTTTTCCAAAACTTCAAATTGTTGACGACATATAACGTTTATGAAAATATTGAAATTCCACTTATTTATAGTAAGAAAGAACAAAGTAAAAAACATGAGATGGTTGAAGATGTCATCAAAAAGGTTGGTTTGACTGGGAAAGAGAAAAATCGTCCAGCTGAACTATCTGGTGGTCAACAACAACGTGTTGCGATTGCTCGAGCTATCGTTAACCGTCCTAAGTTGATTATTGCTGATGAACCAACTGGTGCTTTGGATTCTAAGACTAGTAAAGAAATCATGGGGATTTTTACGAAATTGAATCAAGCTGGAACAACTATTATCATGGTTACTCATGATAGCGAAGTGTCTGATTATGCGATGCGTACAGTCTATATTCGTGATGGCCGACTATATAATGATGAAAAGAGTGTGAAAAATCATGACTGATAAAATTATGATTGCTCTCAAATCAATCGGTAAGAATAAAAACCGTAACTTTCTAACAATGTTGGGAATTATTATTGGTATCGCCAGTGTTATTTGTATTTTGGCAATTGGGGATGGCTTTACACATACAGTTACCAAAGGTATGGGCAGCCACGATACTCGTAATAAAGTTACTTTACAGTGGCAATCAACGTCTGATTACAATACTGACGGTGGTTTCACACCAAATGACGCTTCAGTTTTGAGCAAAGTTCCGGGCGTTGACCATGTGAAATTGACTAGTAGCATTGTTGAAGCTGGTGCCAAAGTTCAATATAAGACGAAGAATATTTCAATCGGTTTGAATAAGCAGCCTAAACATTTGAAATTGGTCAAGGGGACTTATTTCAATATGACAGGTGCTTCAAACGGTGTTTATATTTCTGAAGATTTAGCGCACAGATTATTCAAAGAGAATGCCATCAACCGGTTAATCTCAATTGATGGAACAGTTTTCGTTGTCCAAGGAATTTATCATATCAGCGATATGAATTATCGCCCAGATGCATATGTTTCTAAACAAATTTTCAAAGATTTGTTTGCTAATCAAATTTCTAAAGATCAGGCTAAATTGTACGTTCAACCAGATGCTAACAAGAAGCAAGTTGGTAAGACGGCCGTTAAACGTATGAAGAAAATGGGTGAACAGAAGCATACAGGTGACTATTCCGTTTCCAATCCAGACGCTATCAGTAAACAATTCACGCGTGTCTTAAATGATATTACGTACTTTATTGCGTTTATCGCCGGAATTTCTCTATTAATTGCGGGTATTGGCGTTATGAACGTTATGTATATCACAGTTTCCGAACGTCGCAAGGAAATCGGGATTCGTCGGGCATTCGGTGCTACATCTAGTGATATTAGAAATCAATTTTTGATTGAAAGTGTTGTTCTCTGTGTCATCGGTGGAATCATTGGAATTATTTTTGGATATATTTTTGTTTCAATAATAAATGCGTTCTTACCATTCAAAGCCGTTATAACGGTATACGCAATAATCCTGTCGTTGTCAGTTTCAACTGCAGTTGGTTTGATATTCGGATTTATTCCATCAAACAAAGCGGCTAAATCAGAACTAGTTGGATTATTGAAAGAAGAGTAGGGGAAAATATGAAGAATTTATATAAATTAGATAGACTTTCTGTTTTGGGGACAGTCTTGATCAGTATTTTGATACAAGTTATTCAAATGATTTTAACTGATCCTAACGTTTCAGAAATGCCACAAATGGGTAAATGGTTGAAGTTGCTTATCTATGTAATTGGTGCCGTACTTGCCTTTGCGATTGCTTATTGGTTGTTCAACTTATTATTGAAGAATAATGATAATTACAAAGCCAAATTGATTATTAATATGGCAATTGGTTTAACAATTGAAGCTTGCTTGATGATTATCGTATTTTTGATTGCTGGCAAAACTAATATTTGGATCAAGGGAATTGTTGGTGTTATTGGTTTTGGTAGCATGGCTGGTTTGAACTGGAAGTTTTTGGAAGTATCACAGTCAGATAAGATTAAAATCAGTGTTTTAACTGCAATTTGGTTTATTTTGACATTATTCTAAGATGCCGCCTCCGAGTGACAGTGATTTTTCGCCTGCTGTGAGGACCGGTTCGAGCCAAAGTGCGGTCTCGAACCTCGCTTTTGAGCCGAAAACCGCGTCTCAAAAGTCGTCCTGTGTTGTAATGGCTAAAGCCATTACAACACTTTCACTGCTGGTGAAAATCACTGTCACCCTCCGGCTAGTTCATTAATATTTTGTTGACGATTTAAAACTTGATTAATATTGAATAGGTTTCATAAAGCCTACATAGTTTAAAAAATTGTCCAAATAACGTTCACTTCTCTGATAGAATGGGTCTAAAAGGTTCCTTGGGGAAATGTTATGAGTCCATTTGAGCAGGTTAAAGCTGAACTAGCTAAACTGAATATTTCTTATGATATTGTTGAGCATCCAGCTGTTTTTACCACTGATGTTGCTGATGAATATATCAAAGGTAAAGTAGGCGTTCGGACTAAGTCGCTGTTTTTAACTAATAAGAAGAAAAAAGCTTTTTATTTGGTTTTTATGGATGACGATAAGCGTTTGGATATGAATCACTTTGCTGAAATTGTTGGTGAAAAGCATATCAAATTTGCTTCAGAAGCTAGTTTGATGGAAAAACTTGGCTTGAAACCAGGAGTTGTTTCGATCTTTGGTTTGTTGAATAACAAGGAAAAAGATGTCCAAGTTTATTTTGAGAAAGATATAGTTGGTGATATTCCGCTAACGTTCCATCCGAATGACAATACTAAAACGATTTTTGTTAAAATGGACGATTTGGTTAAATTTTTAAATGATTTAGGATTTGAATATAACGTAATTGAATTATAGAGACTTTTCTTGAGCTGGAAATTGCAGTTCAAGAAAGGCCTTTTTTAATATACGAAGTTTAGTCGCCAAATAAAGAGATTTAACCGTCTATTTATGAAATATCAATAATATTAGCTGGAGGTTTCGAGAGATTCTACCCGTTGTGGATGTGGTGTTAGAACGGTGGTTTTCCGTTCTTACAGCACGGACGTATTTTGAGATTCGCGTTTTTTGCGAAGCTCAAAATCGAGGCGCGAGACCTTGGCTCGCACCGGTCCCACATTAGGTGGAATCTCTCGCAACCGGAAGCGGCAAAATGTTATGATAAATTAAATAAAATAGGGGGATTAAAGCGAATGGCTAATAAGAAAATTGTGATTGTTGGTGGTGTCGGCGGCGGTGCCTCAGCTGCTGCCAGAGCTCGTCGTTTAGATGAATCGGCTGAGATTACGATGTATGAAAAGGGACCTAATGTTTCGTTTTCTAACTGTTCTTTGCCATATCATTTGAGCGGATTGATTCCTGATGCGGATAGTATCGTTATGAAGACTCCGGAGCAATTTCATAAGCAATATAATATCAACGCAGAAGTTAATTCAGAAGTGATTGATGTTGATGCTCAACAAAAGACGGTTCAGGTTAAGGATGTTAACACTGGTGAAATTAGAACTTCTGCTTATGATGAATTGGTATTGTCGCCAGGAGCTAATCCCATCATGCCGAAATCTATTAAAGGTATCGATAAATCAAATGTCTTTTCAGTTCGAAATGTAGTCGATATTAAGGCACTACAAGCGTATTTGACCGATAATCAAGTCAGTGATGTCGCAGTTATCGGTGGTGGCTTTATCGGCTTGGAAGTTGTCGAAAATATTGCCCAAACTGGTAAAAAATTAACGCTAGTTGAAGCAGCGGATCATGTTTTAGGAACGATTGATGATGACTTCGCCCAATTGGTACACAAGAATCTTTATGACAATGGTGTTCAAGTTATTTTGAATGATGGTTTGGCTGAAATAAGCGACCAACATATTACGCTGACTTCTGGTAAAGAAATCAAGGCTCAAGCGGTCGTTATGGCAATTGGTGTCAGTCCTGATACGACTTTGGCAAAGAATGCTGGCTGCAGGATTGGCGTTACAGGTGGTATTGAAGTTAATCAACAATTTGAAACTTCAATACCAGATATCTATGCGGTCGGCGATGCGATTGAAGTTACCAATATGATTACGCGTCAAAAAACCCGTTTGGCATTGGCTTTTCCAGCACAAATGGAAGCACGTGATGCAGTTGATCACATGTATGGACGTCCAGTTCAAAATCAAGGTGTGATTGGTTCACAAGTGATCCATTTATTCGATTTGAACGTTGCTTCGACTGGATTAACGGAAGCGGCCTGCAAGCAAAATGGGTTTGACCACCGTTCTGTTACCGTTATACCTCAAAACCGTGTCGGCGTTATGCCTGATACATCACCAATATTTTTAAAGCTAGTGTTCAGTTATCCAGGTGGTGAAGTCCTTGGTGCGCAAGCAATTGGTAAATCGGGAGTCGATAAGCAAATTGACGTTATAGCGACGATGATTTCAATGCATGGTAATATTTCAAATCTAACTCACTTGGAATTAGCCTATTCACCTTGGTTCAGTACGGCTAAAAATGCGGTCAATATTGCGGCTTTAGTTGCAGAAAATATTCTCAATGGAGAGTATCAACAAGTCTCAATTAGTAAGGTGCGTGGATTAGTTGAAAGTGGTGCCTTCATTATTGATGCCAGAGAACCTAATGAGTACGCCGCAGGCCATATTACGACCTCTATCAATATTCCGTTGAGTCAATTCCGTCAGCGCTTGGATGAGATTCCAACTGACAAACCCGTTTATATTCACTGTCAGTCAAGTCAACGCAGTTACAACATGGTTCGGGCGTTGAATAATCTCGGTTATACCAACGTTACGAATATTTCAGGGTCATTTTTAGAGCTGAAGCAATATGAATATTTCAAGGACCAAACAACCGACAGAAAGTCGATTTTGACCAATTATTAATTGATAAAAATAAGACAAAAATTTTAGTGTTTTATATAAAATAATCGCGGTACAACAGTATTCCGCTACGTGCGATAATGACGGTGGGGAGAATTGCGATGAAAAAAACACTAATGATTATTGTATCCTTATTAGTATTTGTTTTACCTTTGTCAGCGTATAGCGTTAATGCCTTGAATAGTTCGAATGCTCAAGAAATCAAACGGGAAGAATCTGCAAGATTGATCAGTCGTAATCAGAAAATTTGGCAGAAACATATTGCTAAAGCTGATGTTATTCATAGCGATGAATTTAGCACGCGCAAGGCATTTATTAGCACATCACTCGAACAGTTGCAGAACCACAGTCAGACAGTGATTGAGGGGACTGTTTATAATCTTCAAAAGATGAGTAGTCCTGAAGAAATGTCTTATACCAAAGCAACAATTTACGTCAATCGAGTCATCAGTGGCGATACGTCATTGAAGGATAAACAGATTTATTTAGCTCTTGATGGCGGCTTAGTGTCTTTTGATCGTTGGTATTCGCATAGTGGTAGGCCAAAAGATCAGAACCGTGAGATGCTTATTAAAAATGATGAATTTCCATTGCCAAAGATTGGTTCTAAGATAATTGTTGGCTTGATTCCAAATCATTTAGACGAACCAACTGAGTATAATGTCGCTTTGAAACGAAGCGGTTTTACAATCAACAATTCTTATGCAATCGAAAATCCACGTTATAACGTCTGGGTCAAAGCTCCAGATTCATCAAAGTATCAGTTAAACAATCCGAAGATGCGTCGGCAAACTAATGCCCAACAAACTCAAGATTTACAAAAACTAACTCAACAAATTAATCAGAAATACAACAAAAAATACTAGCAATCCAAAATCGGATTACTAGTATTTTTTGTTTTAATGCTCGAAAGCTGACCATGTTTTGTCAAACTCTCTTATTTTTTTAATTATTCATTAATTCAGATAGTAGTTCTTTAGCTGATTCTTGAAGACTGTCTTTTGACTTGTCATACCCAAGGTGAGTATAAATTTCGCCAACATAAACCTTATCTTGATAGAGCTTGTTGAAGACTTTATCAATGATAGGACGAGTTTTTTCTTCTTCTTGAACAGGGCCGAATGGGTTAGCGAAGAATGTTGTACTCATACCAACTTCATCAGTTGTCCCAAGGGCTTTACGTTTACCAGCAATAAATGTTGCCTTAGCGTGATCTTCGTCAGGGAATTGATGTAAACCAATCTCTGAATCGTAGTTATTTGCGTAAACCCACATGTCGATTGAATGATGTTCGACCACATGTTTGTAAGTGTTGGCAGGCAAGATAACACGGGCATTCTTGAGCTCAGGGTTCAAGTAGATACCACGATCCATATTGTTAAAGGCGACGGAACTGCTCAAGTCATCCAAACGAACGAATGCACCTGTTTCAGTACCTTGGGCGTAAACATTGCCTTTTTCATCGAAAGCAAAGCTACCCATATCGTCGAAAATAGTTTCAATGTTGATGATTTTATCATCAGCGACTTCTTGTAATGCTTCAATTGATTCAGACTTTCCGGCACCAGAATCACCGAAGAAGACAACTGACTTAGTTTTACCATTTGAGAAACTGATATTAACCATTGAACCGTGGATTGGCAAACGGCTTTCATAAATCATGTGTAAGTTGTGAACGGTTAGACACATCTTCTTCATATAACCGAAGTAAGTTGTCTTGTCGTTATAAGGAACTTCACCGACCCAGATGTCGTTTTCTTCATCGTGATAATAATGGCTGACGTCACCCTCAGTCTTTTTGAGACCGAAGAGAATAATTTCATCAGGTTTTTGTCCGGCAATACTGTCAGCGTCAGCGACTTCAAACAAGTTGGCCAAAGCAATACCACTGACAAAGTAGTCGCGATGGAAGTAGATAAATGCTAAACTTTCACCGATTTTAGCAGGGAAACAGTACCAGTCTTTTTGGTCGCCATCGAATTTATCGATAGGATTGTCTTTAACAGCGCTGAAAACACCTTCACGTTTATTACTCTTAGTGTGCATCATCATTGGTGGACGCAACATGATTGTATCCAAGAAACGAATGCTTTCTAGAGCTTGGTAATTTTGGGGAGCAGCCCATTTGACTGATTGAGTTAGGACGCAGGCATTAGTACCAGCGTTGATTTGACGGTAAGTACGATTAGAAAATCCTTGAATTTTTTCTTCAATAGCACGATAAAGGTGAAGCACGACTTCATTGAAACGGTTGTCAATGTTCATGAAATTGCCTTTAACAATGGCACTGCTGTGCTTATTGATGAGAGAAACTCTAAAGTATGAACGGTAATATGAGTAGAAATCTTCAATACTCTTTAAGATTTGTTCATTACCGTATTTTTCATATGTAGGTTTATCGTCGATTAAGACAGCTTTCAGGATGCCGATGTAAGTATCAGCTTGTAAACCTTCCACTTTATTGGTTACAGCCAGTTGACTCTCTTCTAGGTATAGGTCAACTAAATTGTGAAAACCTTTGCTGTTGATTAACTGAAAAATATCTTGGACGTATTCTTCGTTGTAATTAATTACGGCAACTGATCGATTAGGATTAATATAAAAGGCCTTTGATTCGATAGCTTGTAATGAATTAGACATATGTTAAAGTTCCCCTTTCAAAAATGAGATTAATGACAGTTTATAGCATTTTTCGGTAAATGGGTAGTAAAAATTAGAATTAATTTAATTTTTAGAATCTTTGAAATGCTTTATTGCCGTAATATTCAGCTTTCACAAATATATTTTAAAAATTTCAAAATAAAAAATTTTTTATTAAATTAATTGTAATCTAAGAAAGGGGCCGCCGGAGGTCGGCAGTGATTTTTTGCCCGCTATGAGGACCGACTTGAGCCAAGGTCTCAAGTCTCGCTTTGAAGCCTTACCAAAACCCGGTAAGTCTCCAAAGTCGCCCTGTGGTGTAATGGCTAAAGCCATAACGCCACCTCCACAGCGGGCAAAAATCACTGCCAACCTCCGGCTAATGGGTGGAATCGGATGTTTGGTATTTTTAAATCCGAATTCAAGCCCAAAATCTGGGATAAAATTCGTAAAAAAAGAGCCCAAATCGTTTATGATTTGAGTCCAGTTTTATTTAATCTAATAATTGATTGTAACTTGTTACCTTGTTTTCACCGTTATCACGTGTCATCATTGTTAAACTAGAATTTCTAGGACTTACCGTTACGTCAAAGTTACCATCGTTATAACGGTCTGTGATTGAACGAATTGTTGTTCCGTGTGAAACTAAGAGAATTTTGTCGCCATCTTTGGCAATTTCATCGAGTTTTTCGAAGCCTTTGTTAACACGGTTCCAATATTCTTCAGCGTTTTCGGCATCGTGGAATGGATCGGCTTCTTTCATGAAGTCTTTTGTGGCGTCCATACCATACTTTGCAATAATTTCTGCGAAACTCTTGGCTCCGTGGGGTTCACCGACCATGAACCAAGCTTCGGGAGAATTCATACCCTCGTAATAACCGTAGAATTCTTCACGAAACTCCATTAATTTTTGAGGTGTGATTTTATCGTGGTTGATATTTTCATCCACAATTAATTTGCAAGTATCGATTGCTCGTCTGGCATCTGAAGAAAATGCGGCCGCAAAGTCGACGTCTTTCAAAGCATGTGCTGCTTTCTTAGCGACTTCGACTCCTTCTGGGGCAAGGGGAGTATCGGACCAACCTTGCATTTTATTGTATTTGTTAAACCAAGTACGTCCGTGACGAACTAGGTAAATTTGATATTTTGCCATTATAAAAAAATATCCTCCTCAATGTTTGTGGTTCTAGTTTACTACTGCCGCCTCCGGTTACAAGTGATTTTCGTCTGCTATGGGAACACTGGTCCAACAGCAGGCTATCTTTCACCTCTCGACCCTGTAGGTGGGACTAAATTAGTGACTGATTATATTTAGTTAACTTGTTAACGCCATTATCACGCTCCATGAGTGTCAAACTGGCATTTGCTGGAATATCATTTATCTCTAATTCGGGTGTCTTATAACGGACTGCTAGGCCCAAAATAGTGATGCTGTGTGTTACTAAGAGAATTTTATCTCCGTCGTGAGCAATCTGATCAATTTTCTTAAATCCACGGTCGATTCGGCTCCAATATTCTTGGGCACTTTCGGCATCGTGAAGTGGATCAGCTTCTTTTACAAAATCCATGGTGGCGTCAAAGCCATATTTTTTAACAATGTCGGTAAATGTTCTGGCTTGATGTGGTTTTCCGATGGCAAACCAGGATTCATCAATACTGCGGCCTTCAAAATAGCCATAGAATTGCTCTCTGAATTCGGAAAGTTCTTGGGGAACTAAGTTATTTATATTTCTTCTTGTAATGATACGTGTTGTATCGACTGCACGTTTCATATCTGAGGTCACGGCAGCTGCAAAATCAACAGTTCGTAAAGATTCAGCAGCTTTTTGTGCCACGGCAACGCCCTCGTCTGTTAGCGGAGTGTCGGACCAACCTTGCATCTTTTCATATTCGTTGTACCAAGTTTTACCGTGTCGTACTAAATAAATTTGATATGCCATAATTAGCGCCTCCCAGCACGATAAGTTTACTATATTAGGAGCTTATCTTTGGTTATTTTGCTTATGATTATGTAAAGTGAGTATGTCGATATAATTTGGAGGTAGTGGATTTATGAAAATAGCAGTAATTGGGGCAAATGGTAAAGAAGGTTCTTTGATTGTCAAAGAGGCTTTAAGTAGAAATTTGGATGTGACTTCAATCGTACGTGATGCGAAGAAATCACCAACTGATAAATATTTAGTAAGAGATGTTTACAGTTTGAAAGCTGAGGATATTAAAGATTTTGATGTGTTGGTTGACGCTTTAGGATTCTTTGGACCATCTGTTAAAGAGTACGTTCCCGCAATGGAACATTTGATTGAAATTATTGGAAATGCTAAAACTAGATTATTGGTTGTTGGTGGCGCAGGATCACTTTATGTTGATAAGGCTCATACAACTAAACTTTACCAACAAGCTGATTTTCCCGATGCTATTAAACCTTTGAGTGAAGAAATGGCCAAGTCATTGGATATTTTGCGTGATAGCAAGATTGATTGGACATTTATCAGTCCAGCAGCCGATTTCCAAGCTAAAGCAGAACGCACTGGCAAGTATGTTTTAGCTGGTGAAGAATTAACTTTTAATGATGAAGGAAAAAGTGAAATAAGTTACGCTGACTTTGCATTGGCGATGGTTGATGAAATTTTGGCAGACAAGCATTCTAAAGAACGTATTAGTGTAAGGTGGTAATTAAATGAAGGTACTTTTAACATATACAAGCATGACTGGTCGTAATGAAAAGATTGCTAATTATTTGGCCGACTATTTAAAAGAAAAAGGCGCTGATGTCGATTTAGAAGAAATTATCGATACAGATGCCTTTGGATTGACGGATTATGACGCTGTGATCGTAGAAAGTTATACATATCACGATGGTGAAGTCCCTGACGAGGCTCAAGATTTTTATGAAGATTTAGCTGACGTTGATTTGGAAAGAACTAAGTTTGCGGTGTTAGGTTCTAGTTCAAAGAAACATATTCACTTTGGCCGTGCCGTTGATTATTTCACGATGCAACTTAACTCTAGCAACGGGGAACAAGTTAGCGATTCTGTGAAGATTGATCAGGACCCTGATGAAGATGATTTCAAGCGAGTTAGAGATTTGGGCGATAGAGTTTTGAAGAGTTTGAAATAAAAATAAGCTGTCACATGAACAAAACCTCAATGGGGGTGTTCTGTGACAGCTTATTTTTTTGGATCATAAATAATTGAGATGACATACTTCTAAAACCCTGTTAGAAGTGGGGGGTCAATACATTTTGTTTCATAAGTAAATGAGATGACATACTTCTAAAACAGCAGCGATTAACTCAATGGCTGCCTGTTCGGTTCTTAAGTAATTGAGATGACATACTTCTAAAACAAGAGGTCAGTGAACCGGATGATAGTATTCGGTTCTTAAGTAATTGAGATGACATACTTCTAAAACTTTAAATCAGCATTTCGGACTAAAGGCAACGGTTCTTAAGTAATTGAGATGACATACTTCTAAAACCTCATTGAACGTTTAGCTGTATCAATATCAGGTTCTTAAGTAATTGAGATGACATACTTCTAAAACAGAAGTTGAAGAGTTATTAATAGATTGAACGGTTCTTAAGTAATTGAGATGACATACTTCTAAAACATGGCATTTAACAAAGGCTGTGTAAGATTTGGTTCTTAAGTAATTGAGATGACATACTTCTAAAACAACATCAGCTTTGTCATCAGGCATAGTAAAGGTTCTTAAGTAATTGAGATGACATACTTCTAAAACCTCAGTCTTGCGCCTGTGACACGTATAACAGGTTCTTAAGTAATTGAGATGACATACTTCTAAAACATGATGAACGACCTGATGGACGTGTATTCAGGTTCTTAAGTAATTGAGATGACATACTTCTAAAACAACGCTATCGTTAACGAAGTCAAATACATGGGTTCTTAAGTAATTGAGATGACATACTTCTAAAACCTCAAAAATAAGTATTCATACAGAACAATTGGTTCTTAAGTAATTGAGATGACATACTTCTAAAACTGAGGTTTTCGCTTGGACAAAAGTTCATCTGGTTCTTAAGTAATTGAGATGACATACTTCTAAAACTTTACTATGACCACGTGAACTAAATACGGGGGTTCTTAAGTAATTGAGATGACATACTTCTAAAACAAGTAGACATTAACGATTACTTGTCAATATGGTTCTTAAGTAATTGAGATGACATACTTCTAAAACTATCAGTACTAACACGCGCTTCTTCATCAAGGTTCTTAAGTAATTGAGATGACATACTTCTAAAACACATTCGTAATTTCTTATCACCATAAAATAGGTTCTTAAGTAATTGAGATGACATACTTCTAAAACATTTCGCTGCTTTGACTGAGATCCTCTCTCGGTTCTTAAGTAATTGAGATGACATACTTCTAAAACGCCTGTATCAGTTGGCTTACGATACTGGTGGGTTCTTAAGTAATTGAGATGACATACTTCTAAAACATAGAGATCTTTTCCATTGTTGTTAGGATCGGTTCTTAAGTAATTGAGATGACATACTTCTAAAACAAACTATAGCTATTGATTCAAGATTTCATGGGTTCTTAAGTAATTGAGATGACATACTTCTAAAACTGATCGTGCAGCATGTTGTCATGTGTTTTAGGTTCTTAAGTAATTGAGATGACATACTTCTAAAACCGTTGTTTTCTAATCATCCTCTAATAATCAAATCTAACGTGATCATTATCAATGGAGTAAACCTTGATATTAAGGCCTTTCTCCTTCAATAACATTGGATATGACTCTAAAGAAATAATTGTTAAATCAACAGATTTTAGATATTCATCAATCTCGTTTAACTGATCCAAGCTAAGCAGACGTTCCAAACCGTAGAAAACTAACAATTTTTTGCTGGAAAATTCTGAATAAAAACTGATTACGTCCATAATCTTATCACAGTAATTCTGCCATTTGCTAGTATCCACAAAAACTCCTTTAGCTTTTAAAATCTTTTCAAAATTAGCATAGAAATCCATACTTAAGGGGACCGTATACTGAGTGATTGCTTCAAAAACTAAATTGTTTAATTCAGAATTTGCTCCTTCAATTTCGTCTTTAATAATAGTTGAATTGGCTACCACCTTCTTTAAAATGATTTTTAATTGTGTAGCTGAATTGATGTCAAAACTATTGAGATCACCGAGCAATTCCACATCCTTAATATTTTCATCAAACGGATTTTTCGGATCAGTATAAAAGTGTAAAATTCGATTTGTATCGTCTGTCAATGTTGTGTGCTTTTTGAGGTTATGAAGTCTAAAAATTAGCTGAGAGAATTCACTTTTATTTTGAAAATTAAATAATGTCAAACCAGATCCTATTTCAAAAGGTTGGTAAGGGAAAATAGTAATTGAATTTGTCATATTACCGTCAACCTCTCGAAGGTATTCTCTTCTGAGTTATCTTTTTCTCCAGTCAAGAAGTTCATTGAGGCAAACTGCTTTTCGGTAACAATGAGTGACTGTACTAGTCCTTTTTTGGGGGCGTATAAGGATATTTTGTTATTCAATAAGTTAGCGGCTTGTCGATCAATCAAAATACAGGTATAAATAGACTCCTGCATCATAGTAAATCCATCTTGAAGTAACTTTTTTCGAAATTGTCGATAGTTTCTTCTATCCATTGCAGTCAGAGTAGGTAAATCAAACATAATCATTAATCTCAATGCTCTACACCTCATTTTTAAACCCTACCTTACCGATTGTGTCTCGCTGAGAATTTAAAAATGAGAAACAGTCATGAATATATTGAGATAGAGCATTTTTTAAAATAAAAGTCTTATCATTGTATGTTATTTCGTGATTCAATACATCAACCAATTCAAGCTTGACGTATTCATCAAAATCATAGTCTATTCGTTCTAAAACTTTAGAATCAACAAATTGCCTAAATGGTTCCATTAAATCACTAGATAGATTGAAACAGTTTCTTAAACTATGATGATGAATGCCTAATTGTGTTAAATATCCTTGTGCAGCAACTTCTTGATTGGTTGCTGATAAAAGGATCGTGTAGCCGTAATTTAACATGGCGTTTACTTTGGAATCAGACCCTCTAGTAAAATCTTCGTTGAATAGGGCGGGAAAGTATTTTCTAGCAATCACAGCTTCACGATTGGTTGAATCATTTGCTTGAATAGACGAGTATTCCGTAACGATGTCAGAAGTATCTAGATTATCTTTTTCCATGAGTGCGATTTGATTCTCAATTTTATTTTTAACAATGTCTGTCCATAGTTCTTGCTTGGCAGGAATGCTCCAAGAAATTTGATCTTCGATATTTTGATTACGTTGAATATTATTGTAATAGCCATTTAATTCAGCACAAGGATTGTGATCGGGGGAACAGAAGACAACTTTGATATTATTTTCAATCAATTCTGAAACTAAATAGCCGGTAATTACCGATTGCGTGGTGGCAATAACGATACAATTTATTTGGTGAAATGGTATTTGTTTCAAATCCATATCCGTTTGGATCAATAAATGATTAGCCTTATACGAAAGCTTGGCTTTTTGCGTTATATAAATAGTCCTCCAACCCATAATCAATCTCCTAATTATTGAAATTAATGTCGAATTACGATAATATGTAGGTGGTTCATAAGTAATTGAGATGACTTACTGAATTAAAATAAACATAAATGTTAAATAGCCTTAGGGCCACTCCCGCGTGGGAGTATTTTTTTTGCCCTTTTTTAATCAATGTGGAATTTAGTTTGGTATAATCCCGTTACTGATTGATAGACTAAGTCTGTATTTTCCAATGGGATTCTTTTCTTTTTTCTACCAAGATCTTTTTTTGACACTTCTCCAAGTTTAATTGAGATACGGCTTGAATTGGCATGAAGCATTATTAATAATTGTTGAAGTACATTAACCTTTTCTATTACAGTTGCTGACTGGAAGTTTTCCCTTATAGAAACTAAATATTCTTGTTCATCAATGTAAAAAGGGAAAAAAGTTTTAATTTTATTTGTGATTTCATCGAATATTTCTAAAAGGATATCTGTATCGTAAAATGATAGTATTTGATCATATTCTGAGGTTGGAGCATGTAGTAATGTTAGCAAAGCAACATGTTCGAATGGAAGAAATAATTGTTGTGCGTTTGCTATTTCTTTTTCAGATTGTACCGATAGATAACCGTTCTTTGGGTTATAAGTTAATTGACCGATAGGAATCTTAGTTTTTAAGACTTCTATCGTTTTTTTATGTTTAATATTATTTTCAAGCCATGATTGCAGTGATAGTTTACCATCATCAATCATTTTAGAAAATCTTATAGGAACAGATACCATTGTTGGCTTTTTTTGATCTACTTTAATTATTGCTAAGTAAGATGATTGTACGCCACTGTATCCGCCATAGATTTTAGGGTCCAGATTCTTTTTTTGAGGAATTGGATTTTTAACATTCTCATCATGGGGTGAATATAGTGTTTGTTTATAAAACTCTCCAGTTTTAATTTCTGTTCTTTTGGTGATGTTGTATTGCTTATAATTGAAGATTTTAATTACTTTTCTTTTATAATCCATATTCCAAATAGTTTCCATGGTTTTATTGTTTATTAATGTTTCCCCATTAACTAATGGAGCCAAAATAAAGCCATTTTTTTGACTGTCTGGAATTTTGCCATGATTCTTCACGCTATTTTGAGCCTGAGCAAAGAATTTTCGATATTCTTTTTTTATTAATAGCATTTCATCACTTGGAAATCTTTGAATACGATATAGTCCTAAGAGACAAGCTAAATAAGCATCTTGAGCATGGTGAAAGTCGTTAACATCACGATTCTTGATAAATTCGGGATGTTTGAAGTGATACTTATCGTCTTGCTCACTAAATGCAGTTCTAAATGCACTCGATAGATTAGCCTTAGTTTCGACGCAAGTTGTTCCTTGTTCTTTATACATATTGTCGAGTATGTTGGCAACGTTTTTAATTATTTGAGATGTCTGTACTAATTGGCGATTAATAAAATGTACTTTATCATCCTCAGTAATTGTGGTTCTAGTTAAATTTTTGAATTTCTTAGGGCTAATCATTCCGTGGTCCTTCATGTAGATCCATCGTTCCATATTTTTGTTAATGATTGAAGGTTGGAGTAATAAATCATCGGCTTTTCTTTGATTCTCCTTGGCCAATACCAAGGCTTTATTTTCTAGAGAATCATCTTTAATGTATGTGCGTGGCAAAATATGATCTACTTGATATTCAGATAGTCGATTAATGTCCAGTGCTTCGTCAGAATATAACGATTTTCCATTTTGTAAGAAATATAGCATTAATCTTTCTTTAGAAAGATCCTTGTCATGACTTTCTAATTCTTTTTGAATACTTTTGTCTGGTACCAAGTAATCACGCAAATCGAGTTTGAATTTCTTTGTATCCTCAGACAGGTTGTTATAGAGTTTTTTTAAACGTTTCTTTCTGGATTCAGATAGTGTAGAAGTTTTATCCTCACGCGTGAATTCTAAGAAGATATGTTGTGGAGCATGCCCCATGAATTTTACTAACTCCTTAACAATGTTAATTGATTGAATAATCCCTCGTTTTAAAGCAGGGGAGGTATGAATATTGTCAACCAATTCATTGATGTCGGTTTTGTCGTCAGTGCCTAGATTGTAATCTTCCAGGATAGATTCAAAATTGTATTTATCCTTGTGAAGAATACTATAAAAGTTATTATTAGTTGACCACATTAAATCAAGAATAGAGTAAGGGTGTAATTGGTGGGACTTATAGATGGTAGATTCTACCTTTATATCACAGAGTAATTTTTTAGAAATTCTCCCCCAACCTCGATAACGCATATTTGATATCTTTCTTATTTGCTGGTCACTGTAAGGATAATTAGAATGTCGGATTTTTTCAGATAGTATTTGTTTGTCTTCAAAAACTGTTAGCCATTCAGCTAATTCTTCTAACTGTGAAGAATTCCTTGGATTGTTGACAAAGTCCATACCAAAGATTGCTTTCATATCAATAAAGGTGGATAAGCTTGAATTAAATTCTGAAGGTTTAGATAGTCCGATAATTGTAGGGTCAGTAAAGTAACTGTTCCTTATCAACCATTTTTTTAATTGGTCACTCTTAACAGTTTTATATCTTTTGAAGAGTTCTTCAAAAATTTGTTGTTTTACTTCTACAGATAATTTTGAACCTAAAGGATCTTGGGATAAGTTTTTACTAATCCTAATGTTGTTAAGTTCATTAAGAACTTCAAATTTTTGATAGATTAAACTATTTTTAGGTAGTACGGGTTCTCCGACTAAATAAGTATCAGTTGTTGTCATACGTTTAATAAAGTTATTTGAAGACTTTTCTCGGTCAATAACTTCATCAAAATTCCAAGGTCTAGCTTTTGCTTGTATTTTCTTTACCATCCAAGAGAAGTTCTTGTCAGTAGGAGCTTGGATAGGTCCTACATAATATGGAATTCTGAAACTTAGAATTGAAATGATTTTTTCACGATTCTCTTTTAAAAATGGATAATATTTACTTTGATTATCGATGATTTTTTCTAATTCAATGAGATTTAATTGAAAAGGAATTACACCATTATTACTAGTACGTTGTTTTGGAAGATACGTATTAGCATCTATCTTTTTCAAAGCATCTTTGGCAAGGTCTTCAGGAATAGCAATTTTTAAAAATGGCGAAATAGCTTTGTAAAAGTCCTCAGTATTATATGATCCGTGAACATATTCTTTGTAGGCCTTTCGTGATTTCTTGATTAAATCTGGGTTTGTGGTTTTATACCACATTTCTTTTAGTTCTTGAAGGTCTGAACAATGTGTATCATACTGTTTGATTTTGGCTAAACTTAAGTATGTCTTGCCATCCAGAATGTCATTTAAAGTAATGGAACTATAGAGTTCATTTGCAGAAGAAATAAAATGAATTTGTTCATCAGACAAAAGGCTATCGAGATTGTTAAGCTTCAATTCAATATCTTTAGCGGATAATGAAAGTTTCTCATCATCTTTATCTAAGGAAGTATGGAAAATTGTATTTAGATTTGCGGAATTACCTAAAATTAGTTTCAATACTTCTTTTAGATATTTCTTTGTATCCTTGTCTAATTCTAAATTTGAAATGATTTCGTCAATTTTCGTTGAAACATTATTCGATTTTAATAATACTTCAGAAATTGCTGAATAGTCAGTATTATCAGGAAAGGCATCTTCAAATTCCATAAGTTCTTGATTGAAATTTTCTAGTGCTTTTGTAAGATTGCTACTCATTTCTGAAACGTTGAATTTACGATGATCATAGGTAAAATTGCCACGGTATTTTATTATGTTGTGTAAGGCCAAATAAACTAGTCTGATGTCAAATTGTTTATCATCAAACATCAAATCACGTCTTAAATGATAGATAGTAGGGTACTTATGATGATAATTTTTGTCAGTATAGTCGGCATCCATAAATAAATTATATTTATCACGTGTTCGTGAAGAATCTTTCTTTGAGATCCAAGAAGAGTTTAATCTGGTTAAAAATGATGGGTCAACTTTTGATAGTTCGTCAGCAAAAATTTCGTTCAACCAGTTGATTCGATTACGTCTACGGCGATAGCGTCGTCTTGTAGAGCGATTGATACGACGACCAGCAGCCGATTCCGCAGCTTCAAAGAGTCGAACTCCCCATAAATTCTTTTTTTTAATGTTTAATAAGTCATATTTACCATTGGTAACGGCCCAACCAACGGAATTTGTACCAATGTCCAATCCAATATAGTATTCTGAATCTTTCTTACTCATATCTGACTCCTTTAAAATATGATTGACTAAGGAACTTTCACTTTATACGATATACCAAATTCATTATTTCACAATATGTAATTTTTAGCTGTAAAAATCATTGTTAACTTCATAAATTTGGATAACATAGTATTTATAAGTATAAGAAACTTCAAAAGGGGGAACAGGGGATGACAAGAATAGTCGGTGTCGTGGCGTTTGGATTTATAATTTATTTTATAGTCAAAATGTTCAAGACTCGTAAGTTAGATAAGACGATTCAAACTAAAGCTATCCGAAAGCATTATCGCAATGGCTTATTATTGAGTATTTTAATCATGATAATCACACTTGGCTTTGGCGGCGGTGGAACTTCTGAACAAACCGATTCCAAACAAACGGGCAGTGCCGAGACTACTAAAGTAGTAAAAAAGCAGAAGTATATCGGTAAGGACAAGTACCAAATTGCCAAAAAAGAGAATGTAGCTTTACTTGCTAAGAAAAAGAAACTTCAAGAACAAGCAGATAGTCTACAGTCGCAAAAGGATAAGATTGCTAGTGATGAGGCAGCTGCTAAACAAAAGGAACAAGAGCAACAGGCAGCCGCTCAAAAGCAACAAGCAGAGCAAGCAAAACAGCAACAAGAACAAGCTGCAGCTGCACAGAAACAACAGCAATCGCAACAGTCTGCATCGCAAACTCAGACTAAAGGTGATATGAACACATCTGATTCAGGATCCATTGTTGGAAATGTTAACTCGCACATCTACCACGTCCCTGGTCAAGCCGGTTACAACATGAATTCATCTAATGCAGTCTATTTTCACAACGAGCAAGAGGCCATCAATGCCGGTTATAGGAGGGCAAAACGCTAATGAAAAAGTTAGTTAGATTTTTAGTTTTATTAGCCTTAGTTCCAGCCACGGCAACAGTCACAACGCAGAGTCAGGCTGCTTCTAAGAGCAATGTTAAAACTGAATATGTGAAGAATTACTCTTATCAAAAGAAAACTAAGAAGTTAGTTTCAAAAAATAAGCAACTCAAGAAATCAATTTCTAAACTTCAACAAGAGATTGCGGACAATCAAAAGTTCCTTGATGATCACAACAACAAGCCAACTCAAACAGCTGCTAATACTGATTTAGCCAATATGAATTACAATGGCACGCAGGAAATAGTCGTCAATAACAATAATCCTAGCTTTAACCAAGACGATTTGAGTACAGCTAAAGGTGCTTGGCAACAGTATGGCGACCTCGATAATCTCAACCGAGTTACTGCCGCTAACGCATTGTTGAATATTTCACTTATGCCATCAGCTAAACGGGAACCTTTACATTGGAATCCAACAGGCTGGCACAATAAGAAAATCAATGGTGGCTGGCTTTACAACCGCAGTCATTTAATTGGTTATCAGTTAACAGGCCAAAATAATAATCCGAAAAATTTGATGACTGGGACACGTTCATTGAACAGTCCAGAAATGTTAGCACACGAAATGGATATTGCTTATTATTTGAAACAAAGTAGTTCACATTACATTAGATATCGTGTCACACCAGTCTTTCGTGGGGATGAATTGTTGCCACGTGGTGTTCAGATGGAAGCACAATCGATTGGTGACAATGCCGTTCACTTCAATGTTTACATTTTTAATGTTCAGTCAGGTGTCACACTAAATTACGCAGACGGAACAAGTCAAATTGGATAAAACACAAAAAAGACGATCACAATGTGACCGCCTTTTCTATTGGCTAAATCTTCTTGCAGCACTCAAGCTATCCTTCTTAGTACCTTTAATAATAGCTTCTTCTAACCTAATCTTTTCATCCAAACAATTTAACCGCTCAGTGGCCGCATCAAGGTCTGACTGGGCTTTTTTTCGTTGCTCTAACAACAATGCGTGACGTTTTTTCAAAGCTGCAGGACCGGTTTTCTGACTCAATTGTAAGTACGTTTGAATTTCAGAAAGCGACAATCCCAAGTCCCTTTGAAACTTAATACCTTTCAGCCAAGTGATGGATTCATCGTCGAAAACTCTTTCACCGTCAAGATCACGCTGAATGGAAGGGACCAAGCCAAGGTCGCAGTAATAACGAATAGTTGGAATTGAAAGACCGACCGTTTTACTTACTTCAGAAATTTTCAAGAATAATCACACCCTTTGAAATGAACTTTCAAGGACAAGGGTAGCATCTTTACAGGACGATTCTGATTACATAATGTCAATGAGGTGGGTGGACTGAAATATTCCGCTGAAGGTCGTCAATAATATAGTCTGCGTGGGGACCGGTCCGAGCCAGAATGTGGTCTCGAACCTCGATTTGAATCCTTGCCACAGTTCGGCAAGTATCCAAACTCGTCCCGTGGTGTAATGGCTAAAGCCATAACGCCACCTCCACAGCTTGACTATATTATTGACGACCTTCGGCTAGGTTTTCTGGAGTTGATAATGTCTAAAATTTTTATGTATAAGTCTTTAAATATGAATATGTATTCTGAAAATATAAGGCGAAAATGAAAGTATAAATTAGCCGGAGGGTTCGAGGCAGTAAGGTGCCAGCAATTGCAGTGGTGTTAGGGCGTTTCGCCCTTACAGCACAGGACGTGTTTTGAAATTCGCGTACTTTGCGAAGTTCAAAACCGAGGTGAGAGACCTTGCGCCCGAACCGGTCCAACAGCAGGCAACCTTACTGCCTCGAACCCGGAGGCGGCAAACAAAAAAATCCCCCAAATCCAAACGGATTTAGGAGACCTAATTTGTTATTTTTTAGACTTATTAGTAGTTTTCTTAAAAATAGAACTAATGATAAATATAATCACAACAGCCATAAAGACAAACGTGACAATCGTATTGATGTAATCAAGACTAGCAGGCAATTTAACAAAGTTCATCAGTGTGATATAAACACAGTAAATAGCGATGAAAGTCAAAAGAATCGTATCACCAGTCCAAACCTTTTCTTTATCACGATGTGAGTATTTTGAGATCATGTAGATAATGTAAATGACAATCAATAATACAGCAACCATTGATGTAATAGCGTTTCTAGCCAATTCAAAGTTAGCAGGTACCATAATTTTACCCCCAGATAAAATTTCTAAATAATATAGTGTGTTAAGTAATAATGTGTTTTAAACATTGTTATTAATTATAGTCGTATATCCGAATAATTAGTATTTTTATATTAAATTGCAGCAGATCAACTAGTCGGAAGGGAAGAGAATATTCACCCGCTGTGGTTGTGGCGTTACAGCTTTAGCTGTTACACCACCGGGCGAGTTTGGAGACTTACCGGTCTTTGGTAAGTCTTCAAACCGAGGTGTGAGACCTTGGCTCACGCCGGTCCGCATAGCAGGTTAATATTTCTCTTCCCTGGAGACGGCCCAAAAGAAAAAACTGGAGATTCCTGAACAAAAAGATTGTCCAAGAAAACCCAGTTTATTCAAAGTGCATAATTTTTAAAGTTTTAAATTAGTCTTTTGAAACTTTTTCTTTCCATGAAGTTGCAGTTTCAGCAAGAACTTCGTTCAATTCTTCGATGTTCTTCTTACCTTGATCGTTCATCCACTTCTTACCAGCTTCTTCACCATCTTTGGCGAATGGTTCGATAGCACCTCTCCATGTGGCACGTCCACATAGAACACCATTGAACTTAGCATCAGCATCTTTAGCTAGGTGTAGTTCATCTCTGAAGGCCTTAGCTGTAACACCGGCACTCAAGAAGATATATGGCAAGTTTGTAGCATCGCTTTGTTCCTTGAAGTACTTGATAGCTTCATCCTTTGTGTAAACAACAGGGTTGTCGCCGTTAAATCCTTCAACGTAGTCAAGGTTAATAGGAACTTCAACCTTCAAAACATCGATGTTGTACTTAGGCTTTGAGAATTCTTTCATAGCTTCGATAACCTTGTGAGGCTTTACCTTAGCATATTCGGCACTCTTAACGTCACCAATTGAGTCATCGTATGTAACTAATTCAACGAAGAAAGGAATATCTTCAGCAACACATTCGTCACCAATTCTTTCTACAAATGCTTCCTTTTGGTCGATGATTGATTTATCTTCATCTGGATCGATGTAAAGCAAGAACTTGATTGAGTCGGCTCCGGCTTCCTTCAAACGACGTACTGACCATACTGAAATCAAATCAGGTAATCTACCTGGTTCAGTTGCATCATAACCAGTCTTTTCGTATGAAACTAATAGACCTGAGCCTGCTGCTCTAACCTTTGATGCTGGAAGACCATATTCTGGGTCCAAAAGGATAGCTGAAGCATAAGGTGTCAATTCAGAAGCAATAGCTTTCTTGAATTCAACGATATCTTCTTCGTTAGCTGGCTTGTTTGCGGCTGCGGCTAACATCTTCTTTAGTGAACCACGTTGGTCAATAGCAAGAGCTGCAATAACTCCGTTCTTGTCAGACATTTTTTCTAGTGCTGCGTACTTTTTTGCTGTTGTCATATACATTCATTCCTCCGAATAATAAATTAAACATTAGTACTTAACTATGTCTACCTTTTCAAAATAATCCTCATACTGACTAATGTCAATATTTCCAGTCTTTTCCTGTAAAGTATTTAGGATACCGACTGTCATAGCTCTTTTCATAATATCTTCTGGTTTTTCATCTTTTACGATACCTGCGGCTAAACCAGCTACAGTGGAATCGCCTGATCCAACAGGGTTAACGGCGTGAATTTTTGGAATATTTACTTTGAAGAAGTTATTTTGGTATTTAACGAATGCGCCCTGCGAACCTAGTGAAACCACAACCCAAGGAATTCCTTGGAAAATTTCTTCGGTTGCTAATTTGTCTTTCAAGTCGTTCAAATCACTGATTTCTTTACCAATTAATTGAGCAATTTCATCTTGATTAGGTTTAATCATAAATGGCTTAACATCGCTTTCTAGAGCTAAACGTAATGCCTCGTTAGAACTATCCAGAATAACGGGAACATTGTGCTTAGCAGCGACATTTACCATCTTGGAATAAAGGGCCTTTGAAAGGCCTTGTGGTAAACTTCCAGAGATTGTTACTAAATTGAAGCTACTTACTTGATCGTCGAAATGCTCTAGAAAAGCGTTTTCGTCGTCTTTTGAAAGGATAGGACCTGCTTCAAGAATCTCAGTTTGGTCACCATTGTCGTGTAGAATAGCGATACAGTTACGAGATTCTTGACTGATCTTCATGAAAGCGTGATCGATGTCATTTTCATCAAGTTGGTTAGTAATGTATTGGCCGATTGTTCCACCAATAATTCCTGATGCTGTGACATCAACGCTAAGTTGCTTGAGAACCCTTGTAACGTTTAATCCCTTACCACCAGCTGTCTTGGAAACATCCTTAACACGATTGACGGTATCAATATTTAGATGTTCTAGTGGATAGGAGATATCAACTGAAGGATTCATTGTGATTGTTAAAACTGAATTACTCATTGTGCGGACCCCTTTATTAAATTTAAAATAGTCTGGTTCAGGCCATTAAAAATGGGTTCTATGAAACAAAACCTCTCAAAGTTAGTCCAGCTTGATGCACTGTACCACGTGGTTCAGTGCATCAAGCCGGGCTAACTTTTTTATTTCATATAGCCCTGATGAGTTACACAATGGCAGCTCACTTTTTTTGTTTTTCTTTGATTTGGATTGGAAGGTTAGGGTGGATGCCTTGTATGTGTATGTAGAGGTTGTTAGACCTCTTTATATAGGCAGTGGCTCTAAAACGAGTTCCGCAAGCCAATTTCTTCCGCTTTACATACCTTCCCAAATCGTCCGCCAAGTACGCGGACAATTCGGGAAGCTACGTAAATGCTCGGAAATTCCCAGGCTTGCTCCACTCTCTAAATCCTAGTCATGATAGAATCCTTCGTCCCATAGCTTCATTTCATGATCGTAGAAGTGTGGATTGTCGTGTTGGTCTGGATTGTCCTTTGATTCAACGGCATCAATCTTCTTAACTAGATCGTCATCTTCACCTAAATAGTCAGCAGCAAGGAATGTCTTAACGATTTCTTCAGCTAGATGTTCACCGACAACGGCACCACCAAAGCTGATAACATTAGCATTCAAGTGTTCTTTGGCATACTTAGCAGTTGTTGTATCAGCAACTAATGCAGCACGAACGCCTTGGTTCTTGTCAGCGGCTGTTGAAATACCAACACCAGTACCACAAAGTACGACACCATAGTCGGCTTTGCCATCACGTACAAGGTTAGCTACACGTAATCCGTAGATAGGGTAGTGAGTTCTTGTGTGGTCATATGTACCAACATCAATAACCTTGTGACCCATAGCTTTTAACATTTCTGAAATTTTGATTTTAGTATCTGTAACAATATGGTCGTTTCCTAATGCAATAATCATAAATTGATTTCCTCCTATTAATATAGTTTTTCTAGCATGTCCAAACGGATTTGGTGACGTCCACCAGCGTATTCAACACCTAAGTATTCATCGACGATTGATTCTGCACGTTTGTTACCAACAATTCCAGCACCAATAGCAATTGCTTTAGCACCGTTGTGTTGTGTTGTCATGTGAGCTGTATTTTCTTCAGTAACGTTAGCTGTTACCATGCCGTGAATCTTGTTACTTGCCATGGCTGAACCTGTACCATATTCATCAAACATAATTCCACGGTCTGTCTTGCCATCAAGTACGGCACGAGAAACTGCAACTGATGAATCTACGAAATCAGCAGCTGGTTCTTCTGAAAGGTCTACAACTTCGTAGCCTTTGCCTTCATTTTCAAGATAACTCTTGATGTAATTTTTTAATTCAAATCCTGCTTTATCTGAAGCTAATGCGATTTTCATAAAAATATTCCCTCCAATTATTTGGTAATAAGTCTTAAATATTGTTGATAATAATCGATAGTCTCTTTTGAAGTGCTCTTGTTAGTCACTAGATAATCTACATCGTCCAAACTATAGAAGGTATAGAAATCATTACGATTCAACTTATATCTATCTGCAACAATGTATTTCGTCTGTGAGTTATTCAAAGCGACGCTTTGGATTCGACCTTCTTCGGTGTTAGCAGTCATAATCTGAGAATTCTGAATCCCATTGACCCCGACGAATGCTTTGTCGAATTTCAATCCATTCACAGCATTGCTTGCCAAAGCACCGATTAAAGTTCCTGAACGGCTACGATAAATACCACCAGCTAAAATTAATTCACAATTAAGATCCGAATTCTTAAAGCTTTCAAATACAGGAATGCTAATCGTTACGACCCTCAAAGAATTAATATCTTTAGTAATGTTTTGAGCAATCAATTCAAGCGTTGTTCCTGGACCGATAAAGACAGTATCGAAATTGTCGATTTGGTTAGCTGCCAGTTTAGCTAGTTCTTGTTTTTCCTTAATATGTACCTGGCGTTTTTCTACGTGAGAAGCTTCTTCTAGTGGAGAAACGCTAATTTTTTGTGCTCCACCGTGTATCCTGATCAACTTGCCAGATTCTGACAACTCTTCAAGATCACGACGGATGGTCATATCAGAACAATTCAATAATGTAGTTAAATCGTTAACAGTAACGATGTCGTTCTTATCTAATTCCGATAGTATCTTTAGAAAGCGTTCTTTCTTTAACAAAAGATCACCTCTTTTTGTTTACTATTGTTCGTTACAAACATAATTTAGCATTGGAATGTTCGCTTGTCAATCATTTTTGGTAAGTAAGTGTTTATTTCTTTGTAAGCATTTACCTTGTTAATACGTCAAGAAATCGGGTGGCTCATTGCTATATATAGGAAGGGCTATTTATGGCTTTATAATTTTATATTTAGTATTGACATATTTTGTGCAAGCGTTTACTATTGTTCTTGTAAACAAAAACAAACAAACGGGTAGGTGATGGTGTTAATGGGCGAATTAGCTGCTGATCAACTATTTAGCGAAAGCGAAGTTTATATTTCTAAAGCTTCTACACAGGAGGAAGTGTTTCGCGAAATAGCAGATTCTTTATTAAAGAAGGATCTTGTAACTGAAGACTTCATTAATAATTTATTGGAACGTGAACAAAACTATCCAACCGGAATTGATATGTCAGTTGTATCTCCAAAGATACCAAATATAGCTATTCCACATACGGAGAGCGAATTCGTCAAAGCACGAATGATTGTTCCTATTAAATTAGATAAAGAAATTTCTTTCCATAATATGATTGATCCATCGAAAGAATTTCCAGTGAAGTTTTTGTTCATGATTCTTAACAATGATCCAGAAGGCCAATCAAACATTTTGGCACAGATCATGGACTTCATGGCTCGTACTTCTGAAAACGAGCTTGTACCATTCTTTAAGAGTGACAATCCTAAAGAAATCTATTCATTCTTGAATAGAAAATTTATTAAATATGCGAAGAGCAATGAATAAAAAAGGAGAGTGTAATTATGTTTAAGATTTTAGCTGCTTGTGGTGCCGGAGTTAACTCAAGCCACCAAATCAAGGATGCTTTGGAAACAGAAATGAGCAATCGTGGATACGATGTTCAAGCCGATGCCGTTATGGTTAAGGATATTACAGAAGATATGATGAAGGATTACGATCTATTTACACCAATCGCTGCCACAGATCTTGGATTTACACCAAGCTGTCCAGTTGTTGATGCTGGTCCTATCCTATATAGAATGCCTGCTATGGCCAAACCAGTTTATGACCAAGTAGAACAAGCTATTAAGGACAGTGGCAAGGCATAAAATACGTTCATCTAGGGGGAAACGGATATGTCAGGAATTATTGATTTCGCCAACGCGATATTCAAACCTTTAATTGATCTTGGTGCCGCACCAATGATGTTAATTGTTTTGACTATTATCGCTTTGGTATTTAGAGTTAAATTCTCTAAAGCTTTGGAGGGTGGTATTAAATTAGCCATCGCTCTTACCGCTATCAGTGCCGTTATTGGATTGTTAACAACAGCTTTCCAAGATGCATTGAATGCGTTCGTTAAGTCTACTGGTATTCAACTATCAGTTACTGACTTAGGTTGGGCTCCACTTGCTACTATTACTTGGGGTTCACCTTACACATTGTTCTTCTTGCTTGTTATGGTTATCGTTAATATCGTTATGATCGTTATGAACAAGACAAACACACTTGATGTTGATATTTTTGATATTTGGCATCTAGCTTTCGTTGGTTTGCTAGCAATGTTCTTCGGTGCTAACTTACTAATCACTACATGTTTAGTTATTTTCATTGGTGTTTTGAAGATTATCAACTCTGATTTAATGAAACCTACTTTTAATGATCTATTACATGCACCAGCTTCAAACCCAATGACAACAACACATATGAACTACATGATGAACCCAATCATCATGGTATTTGATAAGTTATTCGATGTTATCTTCCCATGGTTAGATAAATTCGACTTCGATGCTGCCGCATTGAACAAGAAGATTGGATTCTGGGGAAGCAAATTCGCAATTGGTATTTATTTAGGTATCTTTATTGGTTTACTTTCACACCAAGGTATTAAGGAAATCTTTACACTATCATTTACAGCTGCTTTCTGTTTGGAACTATTCTCACTTATCGGTTCATGGTTTATCGCCGCTGTTGAACCATTGTCACAAGGTATTACAGACTTTGCTAACAAGAAACTTAAAGGTCGTACAATGAACGTTGGACTTGACTGGCCATTTATCGCCGGACGTGCTGAAATCTGGGCTGCCGCTAACGTTTTGGCACCTATCATGCTTCTTGAAGCACTTGTATTACCTGGAAACAAGATCTTGCCTTTAGGTGGTATCATCGCCATGGGTGTAACACCAGCTTTGCTAGTTGTTACACGTGGTAAGATTATCCGTATGATCGTTATTGGTGCTATTGAATTGCCTCTATTCCTATGGGCAGGTACATTATCAGCACCTATGGTTACAGCTACAGCCAAGAAGCTTGGCGCATTCCCTAAGGGTCTTGCATCAGGTACAATGATTTCCCACTCAACTATGGAAGGTCCTATTGAAAAATTCTTAGCTTACTTAGTTGGTAACGCTTCAACTGGTCAAATTAAGTTTGTTCTTTACGCTGCATTAGCACTTGTTGCATACCTATTGATCTTTATCTGGTACGCACAACAAATGAAGAAGAGAAACAAAGTTTATGCTGACGAAGCTGCTGCTAAAGCTGCTAAATAGTATATAAATGTTTTAAAAAATCCCGAATTTTCTGATTCGGGATTTTTTTTTGCGTTCTGCCGTCTCCAGAGATGAGAAGTATTTCGCCTGCTATGCGGAACGGTTCGAGCCAAAGGGCGGTCTCGAACCTCGGTTGAAGCCTTGCAAAACCAGCAAGTCTTCAACTCGCCCGGTGGTGTAACGGCTAAAGCCGTAACGCCACTTTCATAGCTGGTGAATACTTCTCATCTCTTCCGACTAGTTAATCTGTATTGTGTTGTATGTGTCCTTATGGGGTTATTTGTGTGTCTTGGAAAGCATTTAATGATAGCCTTTTGAAAGTAATTAGATAATAAATGATGTTGGCTGATGATTGGTTTTAAATGAATATGATGAATAGTCAATTCATTCTAATAAATTAGTCGGAAGGTCAGAGAATACATACACGCTGTGGGTGTGGCGTTAGAGCTTCAGCTCTTACACCACCGGGCGAGTTTGGAGACTTACCGTACTTTGGTAAGGCTTCAAATCAAGGTCCGAGACCGCACTGTGGCTCGGACCGGTCCGCATAGCGAGTATGTATTCTCTGACCTGGAGACGGCACCCCAGATTAATATTTAGTTATTAAATCTAAACAGTTTAGCCATACTTAAGAAATATATTTTAGTATAGTGAACATTAATGTAAAAAATGTTGAAAGCTGGCAGTTATTGGTGCCAGCTATTGTATAATAAACTTGAGGAGATGACCGGTATGAGCAGAACACCATATACGTATCAAGATACGGATGCTTTTAAAAGTACGGAACAATTAATTATCAGAGGTCGTTTTTTTGCGACAACTGTTTCTGATAAATTTGATCAATTTGAACCCGAAAAAAGAAATATCCACAAAATTCTGAATATCAAAAACAAACTATTAGTTCCAGAACTTTTAGCAGTTAAGCGTGAGAGAATGTCGAAGTCGCTCTTTGCTTTCTTTCGCGGTACCGTTGATGTGATGCATTATGACATGTCGCGGAATGAGAATAGTGGCATCAAAGTATTAGTTGGTGGCGACGCTCATCTCGGTAATTTCGGTTTTTACGGTTCTTCCGAAGGCCAGTTACTCTTTGATATGAACGATTTCGATGAAGCCCATTTAGGTCATTGGGAATATGATTTAAAACGATTGTTGGTCAGCGCCTTGTTGGTTGCTAGAGCCCATAATTTTGTCGAAACCGACGTTCAGGAATTTTTGCTAACGGTAGTTGATACTTATTTTGACACCTTGAAACACATGACAAAAATTTCCGAAATGAAAAGATTTATTTTACCAAATACGCTACAAAATATTACTGAAATATTTGGTATGCTCAAAGATAATGAGGAGTATTTCCAAGAATCATTCAATAACATGATTGCTAAGAGTATCAAAAAGGCTCAGAAGAGCAATTCGCGATTAGTTATTGAAAAATATACTGAGGTCAGTGCCAGTGGCGAACGTCGTTTTGTCGAAAATAAGCCGGTGACACAGCACATCAGTGAGAAAGACTATAAGAGTGTCGTTGATGGATACCAGAGTTACAAGAAGCATCAACGTAGCGATGTCAGGCTGTTTTTGGAGGATTTCGATATTATCGATATCGTCCGTCACAGTGTCGGTGTAGGGAGTGTGGGAACTCTTTGCTACTTGATTTTGCTACAAGATTTGGACAGTAACTACTTGGTACTCCAGGCTAAGCAAGCTTTGCCAATTTACAATGATGACAAATTGTATTCTGATGATGAAATTAGTCAGGGTCAAAATATCGTCAACAGTCAATTGATTTTGCAAAGTGCTTCAGATCCATTCTTGGGAGCCTTCGATACGAAGAAATATAGTTTTTACATGCGTCAATTTAAGGATATGAAGTCGTCTATTAACCTGGATAAACTAGATTTTGAATCATTTGAGGATTATACAAAGGTTTGTGTCATTCTACTTGCCAGAGCGCACTCACATTCACCTAACTATCCGTTGATTATTGGATTTGGTGAAGAGTATGCAGATATTGCCAATTCGTTGATGAACTTTACCAATAGTTACGTCAAACAAGTGGAATATGATTACGAATCATTTAAGAAAGAACAGAGGGATGAAAGACAAAAATAGGAATGAAGGTTAATTAGCTATATGAAGGATAAATATTATAATAGGGATTTAAGTTGGATATTATTTGATAATCGAGTCATTGATCAAGCCTATGATGAAAAAGTTCCGTACTTGGAAAAAATGCGTTTTTTGGCCATTGCCTCAAACAATTTGGACGAATTTTTCCGTGTCAGAATGCACAATATTCATACGATGGTTAAGCAAGACAAGTCAGAGAAGCGAACTGGTTTGTCCGGGGAAGAGATTCTCAGTTTAGCTTATGAATTTAATGCTCGTAATATTGAAAAACAATATACTGCCTACCATGCATTGATGAAAGAAGGCAAGGATAGTGGCCTCTTTAAGTTGATGAAGTATGCAGATTTGAAGGATTCAGAAAAGAAGTACATCAAGAAGTTTTATAATAAGAAGATTTTGCCTAGATTAGACATGCAGCGTTTCATGAAAGGGTTCAAATACCGTCGTAATTTGAATTTGTTGATGGAAACACCGAACTATATTTATACATGTCCAATTCCGGAAGATCTCGGCCGTTTGGTTGCAACTGGTGTCGACAACCATTACATCTTAATTGAAGATGTGATTCGCCACTGTTCCTCGGATATGATTAGAAAGTATAAGATTTCTAAATTCTATGTCTTCCGGGTTACCTATGACCAAAATAAGCCATATGACTTTTTGGATGAACATCTGTCTGATGAAGAATATCTAAATAAGATGATTAACTACGTCGATACTCGTGACCTTCGTAAGATTACCAGAGTAGAATTCTCCTGCAATGGTGATAAAAAGGGGCGAGAATACTTTGCTAAATTGCTCAATATCAGTAAGAAGAGTGTTTACAAAATTCCAGGACCAGTTGATCTCAAGTTCCTCGGTAATATTTTCAAACTTTATAAAGATCATCCAGATTTAGTCTTTCCACCATTTCAAGCATTACAGTGGAACAAAGCTAACAACATGTTGCAATACTTGGATAAATCGCCAATTTTGGTGCAATATCCATACGATTCATTCCATGTCTTTATCGATTATTTGGAAACTGCCGTCAACGATCCTAAGACAACCAAGATTTGTATCACAATTTATCGGACGGAAGATAATTCTGATTTATTGAGATTATTGAAAGAGGCTGCCGCAAAGGGGATTGATGTTACAGCTGTGGTTGAATTGCGAGCTCGTTTTGATGAAGTTCACAATATTGAAGTTGCGAAAGTTCTCAAAGAAGCAGGCGTGAGAGTTTTGTTCGGCGATAAGATTAATAAGGTTCACTCAAAAATCTGTTTAGTTTTACACGCTGACAATACTGGCTATGTTCAAATCGGAACAGGTAACTATAACGCTATAACGGCTAATGTCTTTTCTGATGTCAGTTACTTCACTAGCAAACAAGATTACATCGACGACGCCACTAAATTCTTCAATTATTTGATTACTGGCGAAAAGTTACCATATAAATATTTGACCGCCTCACCAAATGGAATCAACGATATGGTGATTGCCAATATTAAAAAAGCTGCTGAAGCTTACAAACGTGACGGTCAAGGTGAAGTCTTCATGAAAGTTAATGGTTTGACTGATGTCGACATTATCGATGCAATTTATGATGCGGCTAAAGAAGGTCTACCATTTAGACTGATTGTTAGAGGACCTTGTTCATTGAAGATTGGTGTTTGCGGACCTAAAGAAGATATTCGTATCAAGAGTATTGTTGGGGAATTGCTGGAACACAGTCGAATCTTCAAGTTCCAATATGGTAGCGACCATACTGATATTTGGATTTCATCAGCTGATATGATGACTAGAAATCTTGAACGTCGTGTGGAAATTGCTGTTCCTGTGATTGAAGAAAAACCTAAGCGTCAATTGTTAAAGATTATTAAGATGTTTTGGAAAGATACTGAAAACTCTTATCATCTCAATGATGAGGGTAATTATGTTAAAACCCATGTTCATCATGGTATTTCGGCTCAACAGACTTGGTTGGATCGTTTGCAATATCGTAAATATATCCATACAAAGTAAAAGTACGTAAAAAAATCCTTCAATTTTTTAAGATTGAAGGATTTTTTTTTTGCTTTTGATATTATTTTTAATTCTTGGTTATATAGGCAGTGGCTCTAAAACGAGTTCCACAAGCCAATTTCTTCCGCTTTTCATAAAACTGTAAATCACACGCAAAATCGGCGTGTAATTCACAGTTCTACGAAAATGCTCGGAAATTCCCGGGCTTGTTCCACTCTCTCACCAAAACGAGTTACGACAGGGCAACTCCTTCCGCTTTGCATACCTTCCCAAATCATCCGCAAAGTGCGCGGATAATTCGTGAAGCTACGCAAATGCTCGGGAGCTAACCGCCCTGTCTCCACTCTCTATTCAGCGAAATTCCCAGATTCTACATCTTTAATAAATGTCTCCAAGTGATCGAAGTAAACTGGTGCGTTATCGATCATGTGATGGTGTCCACCGTTTGGTGTTGTTACTAGACGTGCATGAGGAATTTCCTTTTGCATAATCTTGGCTGTTGGGATAGGCATTGTTTCGTGTTCACCGAAAGTTAATAGTGTTGGTACGGTAATTTCCTTAAGGTGTTTTCTGAAGTGCCAGTCTTTTAATTTACCTGTGATGACGAATTCGTTGTCACCTTGGAATGTGTTGTAAACGGCTGTACCGGTTGTATCAACTAAGTGTCTGATAGCAGTAGGTTGTTTACGGTCAACGTATTCAGCGTTCAAAATATCAACATAACTTTGGTATGTAGGGTCTGAAAGGTTGTTGTCAGCTTCGATTTTTTCCATGTACTTAACTTTGTCAGGGCCTAATGTGTCCATACGGCATTTGTTAATATTTACAACATAGTCATCGATTTCGTCGACCATACTTGAGATGATAGCACCCTTGAGGTGTTGTCCATATTTAGCAGCGTACATTTGAACCAAAGCGCCCCCCCATGATTGTCCAATGAGGTAGAAGTTTTCTAGTCCGAGTTTTTGTCTAACTTCTTCAACTTCTTCCAAGAAATAGTCGTAAGTTAAATATTTTTTAGCGATTTCGGGGTCGCTGTAATCTGGTTGGTCTGAGTACCATGAACCTAATTGGTCATAGAAAGTTACTTGAACGCCGAGATCAGCTAATTTGTCGCCAAAGTTTTCCCAATATTCATGGTTTCCGCCGGGTCCGCCATGTAAGCAAAGCAATTTGATGTCACCATGGCCTTGAGTGTGTGTCCATAAGTGGTATCCGTTATCTAAAGTAAGGATTGTTGTTCCTTGTTTCATAAAAAGTTCACCTTCCTGCAAATGATAATTATAAGTATATATCTAACTCTTAGTTTATTTCAAATAATCTATAATATTATTTTAATAATTCTAATGTAAAATTTATTTTGTGGGGCCGCCTTCGGGCGCGAGAAATGGAGTTACGCGGTGGGGACCGGTCCGAGCCAGAGTGCGGTCTCGAACCTCGACTTGAAGCCTTACCACAGTTCGGCAAGTCTCCAAGTTCGTCCCGTGGTGTAAGAGCTAAAGCTCTAACGCCACCTGCACTGCGTACTCCATTTCTCGCACCCGAAGGCTAATGGGTTGATGCGCTCTAGGTCTTTCTTTAAAATGCCTTATATTTTAAAATACGAAAAAAGAACCGTTCTTTTGAACGATTCTTCAATTTTTTAATTTATTTCTTCTACATCGAGATCATCAAGATCAACGCTTACTAGGTTAACGATTGCTTGAGGATTATCTTTTTTAACGTCTTTTAAATCGGATGGGGTAGGCATTTCTGAATCTGAATTTCCATAAAGTGATATGCCGAGTGCCCCAGGGGCTCTTTTGATTGCTTGATCTAGAGTGTCCCCGTACGTTAAAGCATCTGGAACATCGGGAAAATTAACACTGTAAACACAAGGTTCGTTTTGTGTATCATCAAAAATTGCTGGATATTCGACTATTTTTGTCATCATTTTCCTCCGAAATTTAGGATCACCAATATGGTACATGAAGTTATGGGTGTAGTGGAAATGATTTGATTATTTAATTATAAATACAAATTATAAATATATTTTGAGAAAGATGTCGTAATATTTAAGTGTATAGAATAATTATGATAAAATTGGTATATATGTCAAAAGGGGCGATATGATGAAGAAATTGCTAATTAGTCTATTGTCTGTGGGGATGCTCTTAGGAATATTTGGTGTAGTTGGAAATAACACTGGTACACCTAATGTAATAGAAGAAACAGTTCAAGCAGATTCGACCAGCAATAGTAAGATAATTAATTATGAAGTTTATAAAGAAAATTCAAATTCACTGTCACCAATGAATACGTTGTTTACCAAAAGCGCGACAGTTACTCCCAATGATGATGGGACTTATAAGGTAACTATTACCGGCAGAAATTCTAATCTCAGCGATTTGAACGTACCAACGATTGATGGTCAAACACCAAAAGTTGCGACAAGTGGCCATGATCGTAAGGATATTAGCTTTAATATTGCTAGTTTAGAGGACTTGGATAAAGATATTCCGGCAACAGTTCAGACAAAAGTTTTGAATTTAAATATTGATCAACAAGATGTTACTTTCAAATTTGATTCAAGTTCAATGTATACGCAAGGAGCCAACAGTTCTTTTGCGGACAGTTTGAATAGAATTACGCATGCAGAAAATAATATAACCAATAGTATCAATAACGCTAAAGGTCTCGTAAGTAGTCTAAAGTCTAACGATGACAACGATAATATTATCTCGACACCAACTGACAATCAGTCAACTGATACGCCAACAAATACTGATAATAACAACACTCCGGCAACAAAAGTTGATCCTAAAACAATTTTGAAAGAATTGACTTATAGTATTGCTAAAAATAATGGTGATGGATCTCTGATTTCACCCTACTTTACGAATACGGCTAAGTTGATGCAAAATCCAGATGGCAGCTATTACGTTGAAGCTACTATTAAATATCCAAAGAAATTTGGAACTAACGCCTTTGAAATCAACGCAATTAATGGTCAGAAGCCATTTAATATAAGTTTTCGTAGCGAAGGCGATAGCAATTACATAACATTCGACTTTCCAATCAAGAAAATAACCGACTTGAGCAATCTGATTCCCGGTGATATCACAATGAATATCCCTGATTTCGGTTTGAATAAAGATCTAGGATTCAAGTTGAATTTTGATAGTTTAAATCCAGCAGATTTATCAAATCTAATGAGTGGCACCGATACATCAGGCATGTCAGACTTAATTTCCAGCTTAGGCAGCATCAGCAATTTGGGCGATGTAAAAGCTACACCAACTACGAAATCAAATACAGCAGCTAAGCAGAGCACCAACACATTACCTCAAACAGGTAATGAAACAAACGACGCTTTAGCAGTAATAGGTGTTCTAATTTTGGTTTTAACATTGGTTTTATTAAAAGGTACATATTTAAAGAAGAATTAAATTTGTAAGAAGACATTATCCGTAATAAGGAGATGCCTTCTTTTTTATGTGCTAAGAGTTTGATTCAACAGGAATATTTATTCAATTATTCACGGAAAATATAAGATAAATTAGTCGGAAGAGATGAACATATTAACCAGCTGTGGGTGTGGCGTTATGGCTTTAGCCATTACACCACCGGGCGAGTTTTGAGATTCGCGTACTTTGCGAAGCTCAAAATCGAGGGACGAGACCGCACTGTGGCTCGGCCCGGTCCGCATAGCAGGTTAATATGTTCATCTCTGGAGACGGCCAACTGAGCTTTTACATTCCACCCCGTTTGTGTTAATAATATTCTAATAATAAAAATATCTACCATTTGGAGGGAACCATTATGGGGGCTATCAGCGAAAGAGATATTGTCACTCTTTGTGGTCAAGTGGGAACGATTCTACTAGAGAATGGTGCAGAAACGGCTCGGGTTGAAAATACAGTCGAATATGTAGGAAGAGCTGCAGATTTACCGGTTGTTTGTCACGCGACAATGACTGGTATTTTTGTTAGCTCAGAAAAAAGCGCTGCTACCAGAATTTTTAAAGTCCGTGTGGGCGATTTTAATTTGCAAAAAGTGGATGACATCAATACTTTATCAAGAGAATTTACCAGTCATAAAATTACTTATGAACAGTTACAAGACGGAGTTGCTCGAGTCGATAATGAGAAACGTGATTTTTCTTGGCTGACAAAATGTTTCGGTGCGGGATTAGTTTCCATGCCACCAATGTTGCTGTTTAAAGCCACTTGGGGCGATTTAGGAATAGCCTTTTTCGTGGGAATTATTGGTTATATTGCCTCACAATATGTCGCTCGCCATACGAAGATTCCCTATATACCAGTGGCCGTTGGCAGTCTAGCAATTAGTATGTTGGCACATGTCTTGGGGATTTACGGCATAGCTCACGATGCAAATTACATCATTATCAGTGCGTTGATGCCGCTAGTTCCGGGAGTTCCAATGACAAACTCTTTGCGAGAAATCATCGAACGAAATACTATTTCCGGATTAGTTAGAGCAACCGATGCCATCATGTCCGGAATCTCCATCGGAAGCGGCGTTATAATCGGACAAATCGTGATCAGAACAGTGATGGGAGGCTAATCATGTCAGAAATTATTTATGGATTCATTTTTGGTTTCCTATCAAGTGTCGGATTCGGAATTATCACTAATAACCCCAGAAGAACGTTGATTCCAGCAGGACTAGTCGGAGCAATCGCCTGGATCGTGTACATTGTGGTCGGCTGGTATAATCACGGATTGATCATGCCCAATTTAATGGGTGCAGTGGTAATTGGAATATTAGGAAATTTATGTGCAATCCTTGTAAAAGCTCCAGTCAATATTTTCTACGTACCTTGTTTAGTTTCGTTAGTTCCCGGAGCAATTCTTTACGATAGTATGCGTAATTTTACATTGGGTAATGACAGCCAAGCCGCATATGGATTTGTCAAAGCCTTAACAGTAGGGATGTCGTTGGCGATTGGGTTTATAATCGCCGAGGTAATAGCAAACAAGCTCTATCCGCCAGTAAAACGGTATTTAACTAAACGAGAAAACGGTAAGAAGTAATTATGCGAATATAAACTAAATAATCCCTTCATTATCAATAGGAAGAAATTTCAAAATTCTTCTTATTAATAATGAAGGGATTTTTACGTCCAATTAATTTGGGTTAAAGGTTATTCATTATTCTATCAAAAACGAAAAAACCTAGCCGGAGGTTGTCAGTAATATAGTCCAGCAGTGGAGGTGGTGTAATGGCTTCAGCCATTACACCACGGGACGAACTTGGAGACTTGCCGAACCATGGCAAGGCTTCAAGTCGAGGTTCGAGACCGTATTCTGGCTCGGACCGGTCCCCACAGCGGACTATATTACTGACAACCGGAGGCGGCAATATATAAACAAATTCCATTTCTTGAGCAAACTTGATTAGAATCAAGTTTTTAAACCAGCTTACCCGTTAGAATATGTCTTGTAAGTAAGAGAGAGGTAGAAAAGATGACAAAATTAAATATATGGATTACAAAACATCAAAATAAAATAACTGCTGCAATCGCAATCTTGATTGCATTAAGTTTACTTTCAGATTTCGTATTGAAAATGGGAACTGCCGCTACGGTCTTCATGATCGTTGCCAGTATCCTCGGAGCTATTCCGGTAGCCCTACATGCCTTTAGCGCATTGCAAAATAAAGTTATCAGTATTGAACTTTTGGTAACAATCGCTGTTATCGGGGCCTTTATCATTGGAGAATATGAGGAATCTGCTGTTGTTACTTTCCTATTTCTCTTTGGTAACTATTTGGAACAGAAGACTTTGGAAAAGACTCGTTCTTCAGTTAAGAGCTTGACAAAGATGGCTCCAACAACCGCCGAATTGGTTGACGAAGATGGTAAGACTGAAACTGTCGACGTTGACGATTTGGATGAAGGTGACCATGTTTTAGTTAAACCAGGTGGTCAAATTCCTGTCGATGGAAAAATTATTGACGGAACTGGATATATGAATGAAGCTTCAATCACTGGCGAATCAACTCCTGTTAAAAAGGGTATCGGTGACAAAGTTTTCGCTGGATCTTTAACAGATAACGGAACAATTACTGTTGAAACAACTTCTGTTGGTGAAGATACAACTTTTGGTAAGATTATCGAACTTGTTGAAGAAGCTCAAGATAGTCAATCACCAGCTGCACGTTTTATTGATAAATTTGCGACATATTACACACCTGCTGTTTTAATCATCGGAATTTTAGTTTGGGCAATCACTCGTGACTTCCCATTAGCTATCACCGTTCTAGTTCTGGGATGCCCTGGTGCTTTGGTTATCGGTGCTCCCGTTTCAAACGTTGCTGGAATTGGTAATGGTGCCAAAAATGGTATTTTGATGAAAGGTGGAAATGCCGTAAATAGTTTTTCACATGTGGATACTTTGGTGCTTGATAAAACTGGTACTTTAACTACTGGTAAGATGAGCGTTACAGATGTGGATAACTTTGGTGACAAGACTGAGAACCTTGCTTTACTAGCCGCTGTGGAAAAAACTTCAGATCACCCACTAGGCCAAGCAGTTGTTAAATACGCTGCTGATCAATCAATTACTGAAACACCAGAATTACCTGAATTAGATACTGTTAAAGGCCAAGGACTAGTTGGTCAAAAAGATGATTTCAAGATTTTAGTTGGTAATGAACGTTTGATGAAAGCCAACGATGTTAAAATTTCCGCTGAACAAAAAGAAGCTATCAATAGTCGTATGAATGATGGTGACTCAGTCGTTTTGATGGCTGTCGGTCAAGAATTAAAATTAGTTGTCGGTGTTAATGATCAACTCAGACCAGATGCCCGTGAAGGACTCCAAGCTTTGAAAGATGCTGGTTTGAAACGTATCGTGATGTTGACTGGTGATAATAAAGTGGCTGCACAACGTGTCGCTGACAGATTGCCAATTGATGAAGTTCACGCTGAATTACTTCCTGAAGATAAAGTAACCTTTGTTAAAAAGTTCCAAGAACAAGGCAGTACCGTAGCTTTCGTTGGTGATGGTATCAATGATAGTCCATCGCTTGCTACAGCTGATATCGGAATTGGAATGGGAACCGGAACTGATGTTGCAATTGAAACAGCTGATATTATCCTGGTTAAATCAAGTTTCGATGCTTTAGCACACGCTTATGTTTTGGCTAAGAAGACCGTTGCTAACACGAAAGAAAATATCTTTATCGCCGTTGGTACCGTTGCTTTACTACTATTAGGCTTGATCGTTGGTGTTATCCATATGGGTAGCGGAATGTTTGTCCACGAAATCAGTATTTTAGTCGTAATCTTTAACGCAATGAGATTAATTAAAAATAAACCTGTAAAACTTGATTCAAATCAAGTTCTCAAGACAGCAAACTAGTTAAGATAGTATTTGTAAGTTAGTTGAGCAAGTGATTTTCGGATTACTTGCGAGCTGTAAGTGCTTCATTTTTGGAACATTTACAGCTCGTGGGTAATTGAAATTTCACCGCGAAGAATTAAGAAATATGGAGGAATCAATTATGGCAAAAGCAATTTTACAATTAGGTGAATTAACATGCCCATCATGTATGACAAAAATTCAAAAGGCCGTTGAAAATCAAAATGGCGTTTCAAACGTCAAGGTTCTCTTCAATGCCGGTAAAGTTAGAGCAGATTTTGATGAAAATAAGAATTCAGCCGATAATTTGGCTCAAGTAATCACAGATTTAGGATATGAAGTATTAAAAGTAAAAGTTAAGGAGCTTGCATAATGACTGAATTAACAATTGATGAAAAATTTGAGGCTGAACAAAAACAAGCTGATGCAGATCACCACAAACCTACTGCTGGAGCAATGACTGGACATATTGTTTCCAATCATTTCCTATTAAATATTAAATTGCACCAAATAAAATGGTTTATTAAAGGCGCTAACGCCGAGAATTACAAAGCAGTTTTGAATCAAACAATTGACGAGAATAACGCTTGGTATGATAAGATAGCCGATGAATTATTAGATGAGGGTGAACTTCCTCCTTCAACTATGAAAGAATATTCCGACTACGCAATGATTGACGAAGATGGTAAGAACAAATACTTGAGCGCCGAAGAAATGATTCAAACAGTTGTAAATGATTTCAGTACTGACAATATGTTTGTTACACGTGCTATCAAGTTGGCTGAAAATGAAGATCGTCCATTCATGGCACAAGTTTTAGTACAATTACTAGGATTCAATAATCATCAAATCAGAATCTATCAAGCTTTGTTAGGCAAGAGTGCCCGTGAAGGCTTTGAAGAGGAAGATGACGAAGATTTCGATTAAGGAGCGATAATTAATGGCAAAATTGGCGCATGACCACACCGCAGAGGATTGTGTTGAATTAGTTTCAATCTTTCAAAATTTATCAAAATCCGATAAAGAAACTATTGCAACGTTGGTGACTCACCATCACTACAAGAGCGGCGAATATCTATTTTCCGCAGGCGATGAAGCTGATGCACTAATCATTGTGGCCCACGGTCAGGCAAAAGTTTTCCAAATGTCTGCCAATGGCAAAGAGCAGATGCTCCGGATTTTACAGACAGGTGACTTCGATGGCGAAGCAGCCTTGTTTACAAATTCCGATCACAACAGTTTTGCCCAAGCTTTAATGGACACTGCCGTCTGCCAGATTAAACGTAGCGATTTCCAAAAGTTGATGCAACAAACACCAGAATTAGCAGTCAATATGGTCAATGCGTTAGGACGTCGAGTAGGACAGTTGGAGCAACAGACAACCGAAGTCACGACAGCCAGCGTTGAAAGCCGATTAGCTAATTATCTTTTGGAAACAAGCGCAGGCTTAGACGATGCAGTATTCACCCTTCCACTTAAAAAGAAAGATATCGCAACATATTTAGGCACGACCCCTGAAACAATCAGTCGGAAATTAACATCCTTGGCAAAACAAGGAATGATTGAAAAAATCACGAATAATAAATTCAAAATCTTAGACGAAGATCGGTTGATGATGATTGATTAGAGAGAGGGCGAAACAAGGGCGTTCAGCTCCCGAGCATTTTCGTAACAATATGGATTACACGCATGAACTTAGCGTGTGATTCATATTGTTATGAAAAGCGGAAGGAGTTGCCCTTGTGTAGCCCGTTTAAGAGCCACTGCCTATATAAAAAATAACAACCAATAGCCCAGTAATCCAGTACTTCAGATTACTAGGGCTATTTATTTAGCCACGAAAAGCGGAAGGAGTTGCCCTGTCGGAACTCGTTTAAGAGCCACTGCCTATATAAAAAAGAGCACCCAATAGCCCCAGTAATCCAGTACCTCAGATTACTAGGGCTATTTATTTAGTCATTGAAATTGCATCTGCCCTCATTTTAAATCCACCGTCATATGAAAAAAACACCCAACAGTCCCAGTAATCCAGCATTTCAGGATACGAGGACTATTTATTTAGAAATCAAATTGAATGATTTGATTATTTCTAAACCATTTGTTTTTTAATACAAATATTTGTTATTTCCTATATAAATATCTTAATAATAACCTCGTTACCAGTTATAATCGGTATAGATGAATTTTAGTAAATTCAAAGGGGGATATGATGCGTAAGATAATTTTTGCCTTGTTCGTTGCTTTAGGAATTGTTGGTACGGGGATGACTACAGTTGTTAAGGCCGCTGATACGAATAAATTTGGCATCACAATCGATGGTAATTTTGACGACTGGAAAGATAAACCAAAGGTTGATTTTAAAAATCCTTGGGATACTGATCCAGTAAAGGAAGCTTCACTTTTAACAGATGGCGACAATATTTACTACTATGTAACGATGTCTAAGACTGGGAAAGCTAATTATCCAATGCAAGTCAACGATTACGAGTTAACTGTTGGCGGAAAAACGCACGTTATCTATATCAAAAATGCCGGTAATTTACCGGAGAATGCTAATCGAAAAGTAATGTTGCAGGATACGACTAAGGGTGATTACAATATGATTCATTCTCCAGCAATCGTCCATACATTTGCCAAAGACGGTAATCTGTACGCTTCAATGGAGTGCAAGATTCCAGCGGCTGACCTACATGCGACATCAATAGATTTACACGATATTTCGATGAAGAATCCACTCTTAGGGAATAAAGTTGTTGAAGCTAAAGGAGCCAGCACCGGACCAATTATGTTAGCAAGTATCGGTTTGGGGATTGCATTGCTCAGTTTCTTTACCGTTCCTAAGCTGAAAAAGATGACAAATAAATAAAAAATAATTATAATTTATTGTTATTTTTGGACATTGTTAATATTATGTCTTATTTATTTTAATAAGAAATGAATATACATTAAACATTAATAATATGATGATATAATAATCCTCGAAGAGAGGGGATTGCATGAAAAAAATAATATTAGCAATGTTAATTCTTTTAGGATTAGCATCTTTTAGCATCACTACAAACGTGCAAGCTGCTGTTGACAGTAATTCAATGGGGAGTCCCAATATTACTATTGATGGTAATTTTGATGATTGGAAAGACAAACCGATTACCGATATTAAAGAACCCTGGGATAATTACAATATTAAACATGAATCTTTATTAGCAGATCAAGATAACATTTATTTCTTCTTGGATATGTCACCAGAACATGGATATGGTTATGCAACTATTCAACCATCTGGATATGAATTAACAGTTGGAGACAAAAAGTTCAGTCTCAGTATTTTGAATAATCCATATGATTTGGAAGTAAATAAGCCTAAGAAAGTTGGCCTGTATATTTATGAGCATGACAATATTGGCAATGTTAACAAAGAGGCAACCAAGGCCGAAGCATATGCGGTAAAAGTGCCAATTAACGTTGATAAAGGCGTTGGACAAGGCTATACAGGGAAACTTGAATTCAAGTTACCTCTATCAGAACTTGGCATCACAGGTACTACTGCACAAGAAATAACCATGAAGAACACCAACTTGGGTACTCAAACTCTCCACGTAAAAGGTGGAAGTACCGGCCCTATAGTATTGGCAGTCAGTGGTTTTGCAATTGCACTATTAGCAGTTATTAAGATGCCTAAGATAAACGAATTAAGGAAGTCGCTTCATGAATAGTATTTTACTATTCGGCATTATCATTTGGATATATATGCTGTCAGTTCTAAAAAGAGCAAAACTGACGGCATTTTCTTTTATCATCGGTAGTGTCGGATTCTTTTTCATTTTGATGGCTATGAGTACGCCGTACTGGATTTGGTTCTTTACACATGCAGTTATCAACGGTGTTGCATGGTTAGGAGATCTGACGAGAATGAGTCAGACCTATCCTAAATACGGTTTGGTTTACATTGTCAATAACCTTTCGCCAGTGACGATGCAAATTGATTATGAGTGCTCAGGTATCATTGAAACCATGGCTTATATCAGTTTGTTGGCTTTTTATCCAACATATTCACGCAAGGAAAAAGTTTTCTACTTGCTGCTGGGGATGCTTTGGATTTATTTGTCAAACGTTCTCAGATTGTTATTGGTCATTATTATGGTTCACTTTGGTGGAGCTGGGCTCTTCTATATAGCACACTCCATTCTCGGAAGAATCGTATTTTATTTATTAGTCATTACGCTTTATTACAACGTCTTCACTTATTCTCGACTATCTCAAGGTATATACAAAATTTTTAAGGAAAGAATAAAGCGAGCATGAGATATTTTTGGTATCTAACAGTTAGGCAGATGGGATTTTGGTTAACATGGGTCTTAATTCCAATTGTTGTTGAGATCGTTCCTGCGTTTATCTCAGCAATTCTTTTGCTGGTTAGAAATAGGAATCGAACCAAAGAACCAATGCCTATGAAATTACCATTTATTACGGTCATCGTGCCAGTTTATAACTCTGAAGCAACACTTTATAATTGTGTGAAATCGATTAAAGATTCAACGTATCCTAGTAAATTAATTCAGGTCATATTAGCTGATAATCAAAGTACTGATAATAGCTTTGGTGAATTTGCTCGAGCTCAAACGGATTTCGGCTTGAACATGCAGCTGATTAAGACTAAAAAGGGTAAAGCCAATGCTTTAAATGCTTCAATTTATCAATCCATCGGGACGTACATTATCAATATCGATAGTGATGGAACTTTGGAAAAGAACGCTTTGATGAATGTTGTTTTGAAATTTGAAAATCATTTGGACATTTCAGCTTTAACCGGAACCATTTTGCCTAGAAAAGATATGATCAAGCGGACAAAGAATTTTCCTTTACGATTATTACGTAAAAATGAGTACTTTGAATACGCTCAGGCCTTTCTTTCTGGGCGAGTAATTGAATCATACAGTGATCAGTTGTTTACGATGTCAGGGGCTTTCTCAGCTTTTCGTAAGTCAACGATTATGAAGACATTTATGTACGACACCAAAACTTTAGGTGAAGATACAGAAATGACTTTCCAAATCAGAGATCGTCTGAAGAAGAAAGTTTTGATCTGTACAGATGCGATTTTTTACATCGATCCTATCAGCGGATTAGATGAATTGTATCGGCAACGTCAACGCTGGCAACGTGGTGAATTGGAAGTTGCTAAATCATATATGAGAAATAATGCCAGTCTCAAGAACTTCTTTACTAATTTCTTGGTACGGCGGATGATTATTGACCATACGTTTATTTTTCCAAAGATGATTTGGCTGTTTGCCAGTTTTGTTTTACTATTTTTGCGCTATTCACCAGTTATTTTGGGTTTTTCATACGTAGTTATTTACTTCCTGTATGTGCTGGTCTCAACGTTAAATTACTTCTGTGTCAGGTTACTATTGGGGAAATTCCAAAATGAGGAACGCTTTTATGAAAAGTTGTTATGGGTAACGCTGACTTTGCCAATGTATAACTTTATTTGTTCGTGGTTCAGATTAATTGGAACGCTGAATGTTTCAGAGAAAAATCATAATTGGAATTCATTGAGTTTTAAGGATGAATCTAAGAATGCTTATAAAATTGTTAGACGGGATGTCCGTAATTTAGAGAGGAATCGATATTGAATATAGATGGTTATGAAACTTATAGTACTTATAAATTAACATCGTATATAAACGCCAGTCATGCTGTCCGTTGGGAAGGTGGCATGGGCAAGGAACATATGCATACGTGGGCGGTTATTTGCGAAATTCATGTTAATAATAATCAAATGGTTCCGTTCAACCAGATTGAAAATGAATTGAAGGAAGTTTCTTCACGAGTTTCCGGTAAATTTTTAAATGAAGTGCCACCTTTTGATCATGTAAATCCAACGTTGGAAAATCTAACGACATATTTCTTCCAAGTTATTACCGAACTATTGCGTAGAAATAATGCAGTTTTGACACGTTTGGAAATCGGTGAATCGCCAACTAGATTTTATTGCATAACTTTGAAGTAATAGGTGGGGAAAATGAAAGAAAAGTTTTTTAAATTCGGAAGTAAATTAGTTAAATATCTTTTTTACTTCTTCCTTTTACTGACATTTTATTTTGCCATCACATCGCCAAATTTAATTTTGGGTGATAACAGTGTAACCGGAGCAGGGACAACACTTTATACGACATTTTTCATTATTATCAGTTTGGCTTTGATAATTACATTTTTTACGTATGAATCTTGGTCGGATTTTTTGAAATTTCTGTTTATTGATCGAAAGTGGATTACTGCCGGTGTCATGATGGGATTAGCTATTATCGTTCAAATTATCTTTGTCTGGAACGTTCATCCGGCAATCGGATTTGACCCCGGAGCCTTGCACCAGGCGTTATACAATACAACAGATCCCGAGACGAAAGCTTATTTCTCACTGTATCCCAATAATATTGCGACAATGCTTGTGATGCATCAGATTGCGGTTTTCTTTCATAGCCGGTCATGGTTATTGTTCGACGTTATAACGACGTTATTAGTTGATATATCGGCGCTACTTAATATTTTGGGTGTAGCGGTGATTGATCGTAAAAAAGTTCCATTGGCAATGTATATTCATGCATTGTGGTTGATGGTTTTTCCGATGATTATCGTTCCATATACTGATGCGTGGGTTCTACCATTAGTATCGCTGTACATCTTATTGTATATTTTGATGCGTTATGGAAAGTTTCCTTGGGGTTGGAAGATTCCATTGGCCGTTCTGTTTGGAATGACCGTCATTTTTTCATATCTCATCAAACCTTCAGCAATTGTTGCTGTGATTGCGATATCCTTGATTGAATTCTTGTATATTTTTAAAGGTAAATTTTCTAAGACTAAAGTGCTTAATGAATTTATCTTTGCGCTGGTTGTTGTGATTGGGATGGTACCAACGTATTCCATCAGTAATTATGCGATTGATCATCAAAAGTATATGGAAATCAATACATCGCGGGCAATCGTTCCCATTCACTTTATGAGTATGGGTGTTTCAGGTGAAGGTGGTTATAACGCTCACGATGCTTTGATGATGGCTAGAATGCCCAATAAGCAGGCGCAAGTTGACTACTCTAAAAAGATGCTGAAGAAACGTTTGAAGAAAATGGGATTCTTCGGATATATCAAGTTTTTGTTCAGAAAGCATTCTAATAACACGGCTGACGGAACATTTGCTTGGATTAAAGAAGGACATTTCATTATCGGAAATACCAACCCATCGCATAAAGGCTTTGGTGGTAAAATCCGAAACTTTGTTTATTTATACGGAACTAATTTAGGGGACTTTCGTTATGTGGCCCAAGTTTGGTGGGTCTTCTTGTTGGCAGCGATTTTCTTCAACTGGAGTGATGGCCGTAAGTTCGTTCAATTGTTGAGGTTAACGGTTATCGGTGGTTTCATGTTCTTACTATTGTTTGAAGGTGGCCGTAGTCGTTACTTGATTCAATATTTGCCAGCATTTTTGATTTTAGCGACGCTGTCGTTGAATAATTCATGGGATCGACTCAAGAGACTTTTGAGCTGGGTAAAACCAGATAAAAAATAATAAATATGAACTTAAATAACGCTGATTATAATTAATTGGCGTTATTTTTATGTATACGTGTTATCCGAATGATTTTGCTATATTTCATTGATATGTTCGGTAATTGATGATATTTTTATTACACTAAATGGTGTATAGGGAGATTAAAATATGTTTACTCCAGAAGAGATTCTGCAAAAGAGTATTGGTGCCGGAGTTAATAAACTGAAAAAGACACTTGTTGCTAAAATGATTTTGGGATTCATCGGTGGGGCGATGATTTCGATCGGATTCTTGGCTTACGTCCGCGTGACAGCTTCGATTCCTAGCAATTTAGCGAGTGTGAAAGCCTTGGTCGGAGGGACTGTTTTCCCAATCGGGCTGATTGTTATCCTATTGGCTGGTGGTGAATTGGCAACGGGAAATATGATGGCAGTTGGGACGTCACTTTTTTCCAAGAAAAATAATTGGTTCGACTATTTTAAGAACTTAGCAATCATTACATTGTTCAATTTTATCGGTGCCGTTTTTGTGGCATATTTCTTCGGACATGTGGCTGGATTAACACACGCTGAACCTTTCAGACAAGCAGTGATTGGAATTGCGGCAGGTAAAACCGGAGCTGGTTTCTGGTCAGCTTTCGTTTCCGGAATTGGTTGTAACTGGTTAGTTGGATTAGCCGTTTGGTTGTCATTTGGTGCTAAAGATGCAGCAGGGAAAATTCTTGGTATTTGGTTCCCAATCATGATCTTCGTGGCGGTTGGATTCCAACATAGTATCGCTAACTGTTTCATCATTCCAGCAGCTATTTTTGAAGGTGGCAGCACATGGTGGTTGTTCATTCAAAACTTTGTACCAGTATTCTTGGGTAATATTGTCGGTGGATTGGTATTTGTGGCCGGATTCTATTACTTGAGTTACAAAACAAAAAATGCAGACTAGATAACACTAAAAAAGGTTCCATCATTGATTTTAATTAATCAACGGTGGAACCATTTTTTGATTTCTATAAACTGTCGTCGTAATCCATAATTGTCCATGTTAAAGTTCCACTATATTTTTTGGAACTAGATAGACCATAATTCTTCAAAAGTAGTCCGGTATCAGTGGTCCACTTGTTTAATTTGGAAATTGAAGTAGTAGTTTCTGTGTCATATGAATTGTTATCTTTGGCGATTATCGCTGAATTGTTGGTCAAAACAGTTGTGCCTTGAGTGTTCTTATTAACAATTACACCGTTAAATTTTGTGTCGCCATTCATCAATTCACTGGCTGATACTTGCAGCATCCAAGGATTTTGATAGCTGGTAACGGAAACATCATAGTCGTTGGCACGCTGAATGTATTCTTTCATAGATAGGTAATTGAAGGATTTGAATTGTAGATTATCGTCAGGTTTCATTTCCAACAAATGGTTAGTTTTAACTTGGATATTATAGGTAGCGGTGTTTGATGTTACGCCATCGTTATCAATCGCACTGATGGTGACTTTTTGCATCTCATCATTAGGGAAAAGGCTCCAGAAATCGAGACCAGCATTTTCAATGATTGTTCTTAACGGAATCACATCACTTAAAGTATCTGAATTGGCTGAAACGGTCGTATTATACGTTAAATCATGACCACCCACGCTGATTTGGTATTGAATCGGATCATTGGTTGCAAACGCGGGACTAGTTTTTCCTGTGTAATTAAGGTTTGCATTCAAGTTGAGTGTGGCGTTATCTTGTTGATAGATTAAAGTCACGGGGTCAGTCATGGGGTTAGTTAGACTCAAAGTCCAATCTTTTTTATAAAGAACCGTGAATTTGGGAGTACTTGTTGATTCAATATTATTTGAACCGGTAAAGGTAGCTGGTTGACTATCAACAGCAACGTCAGATTTAGTTTCGTTGACAGCAACGCCGTTGATAATAATATTAGCTATTTTTGATGTTGCCGAAATATTACCGAGATTTTGTAAGAAAGTATAGTTGATTGTTTGAAGACCGTTGGAATCGGTTGATAGTGCTGAGACTGGAATTTGCTCTGAGTCGCCGTTTCCATATTTGATAGTACCGATATTTCCATCAGTAGTATCGTAATTGATATTTTTAGGCAGAATAATCTTTGAAGCAATATCTTTCCAATCTTCACGACCATCTTCGTAAGTCAATTTGTAATCAAGTTGCACTTTATCGCCACTAGCAACTTTACGATCGGTCGTATCGCCAGTTCCGCCATCAGGATCGTCGAACATAACTTTATTCTTCGTTTTGTCGGTGACAGTCGCGTCGATTGAGGCATTAACTAAATCAGGAATCGATTCAACTGAAACTAATTTACTGGCAACATCTGGATTGATGTTATTATTGGCCCCTGTGAATCCCCAATAAATTTTGCTATCAGAAGTGATATTGCCTAATTGGGACATATCAACTGTGATATTATCATCAATACGATTTACCCAGTTGTTGATTGAGCCATCGGGATCCTTGTCGTTAAATGAATAAGAAATAACAGCCGTTTTTAAATCGGCTGAGGGCATCCATCTAAAGGTAAGGTGGTGCCATCCAATGCGATTATTATTGGAGTCAGTACCATCAGCAAGATGGGGACTTTGTTGACGATGAATGTGAAACATTGAATAACCTTCTGAAAATGGACTATAAAAAGAAGTATTGTCAATGCCCAGTGGATAGTAGGTTGCAGGAGAGCTTGGATAAGTTAAGGCAATATGACCATAGTTTCCTCCAGCGCCTAATGCTGTATCATCAGGAAATCCAGATGGTGCGGGAACGCCAATCCTTTTTGAATCGAAAGTGTTGGTAGAGTAGTAAGAATATGCAGTATCCATAGTGTACATAATTGGTGGATAAAGTGCCGAAGCAGAGTCCTGTTTTTGTGTATCAAATTCAAGTGCGATACTGTTTTGGACGGCTGTTTTAGCGACTGCTTCAGTGGTAGCTAGAGAATTGGAAAAACCTTTACTGGTAGATTTATCGTAACCATAGACGCCAAGACCTTCCTGACCAGCCCCCATTTGAGTTGAACCATCTGGGTTGTTTTGCAAGACCAAAGCTATACCTTGCCCATTGGCCGTTTCTGTCGTACTTTCACCAGAACCAAAGCTCATCCAAGCGGAGAATGTCTGTGGTTTCCCTGCTTCAAAATAAGCCGTGTCTATATTTGACCAAGCGGCACCATATGACCCAGTCTTATTTGTAATGGCTGGATATATTGGGAATGGCCAGCCCGGACCAACAGCAGTGTTATCAGCACTGTTCGTGCTGGTACCATGAGCCAGCACTAAGACTTTATCGTTATTGGAAATAAAGGCTGAATTGGATTTAAATCTGAAGGAACTATCTGAAGAATTATTAGTTGGATTTTTAATAGTAAAATAATTACTCATTAGTAAGCCGGTAGGAGCTTTATTTATAGTAGCTTGATCAGCACTACTCAAATCAGCATCCGTTGCTGCAGAAACTTGTGTAAATTTAAAAAGCATTGCCAAAGAAGTAATCAACAGTGCAAATACTACTGGTAACTTAGATTTGTTTAGGTGTTTCATCGTTTTTCCCCCTCACAAAAGAAATAAATGAAATAGTATACATAATGTACACTAATATTGCTGACTATTTTATTCATAATATGTTATAGAATTATATAAAATATGAGTTCAAATATGAACTAAAAAGTTGACTTTTTAGCATGGCATATATACTAAACAATATTACTAATAGATGAATATCAAAGAATAAATCAACATATATCTATTAATTGATATTGCTATAAGAGGCGCTCTTTGTAATAGTCAAAATTTAGTGGTAACATTATATAACTTAAAATTAAGAGGTTATTATGATGACAAGCAAACCTAAAGTTAATGAAGTAGACGAAAAACAAAAAGAGCAAGCCCATTTAAACGATGTGGTTGCTCAAATTAAGAAGTCTGAAAGTCGTCTCCAGGAACACATGGAAGTTGCTGAAGAAGATTTAAAAGTTATCAATAATGCTTTTGATGACATTCATATTGGTATGGATGGCGATTCTATTTCGATGGATGCGGCATTGTCCATTCACCAACAACAACAAATGCTCGATGAAAGAAATAATAGTTGGCAACAGTCACGTCAACGTTTGGGAATTCTCAAGAAACTTGAAAAGACACCATTCTTTGCACGATTGGATTTCCAAGAAAAGGGTGAACCTAAGAAAGAAACAGTTTATATCGGTTTGAGTTCCTTCACTGATAAAGCTGACCATTTCTTAGTCTATGATTGGCGTGCTCCCATTTCTTCTATCTATTACGATGGAAAATTAGGGGATGTCACATATCAAACACCTGATGGTGAACAAGATGTTGATTTGTTCCTAAAACGTCAATTTCTTGTTGAAGATGGAAAAATCAAAGCATATTTTGATACGCAAGAAACAATCGGTGATCAGATGCTTTTGGAAGTTTTGGACGGTAAATCTTCGACACACATGAAGGGTATCGTTAAGACGATTCAGAGTGAACAAAATAAGATTATCCGTGATACTAAGTCGAAACTCCTATTTGTTCAAGGTGCTGCCGGTTCCGGTAAGACATCAGCTATTTTGCAAAGAATCGCCTTTCTACTATATAGATATCGTGGAACTTTGACATCTAGTCAAGTTGTTATGTTCTCACCAAACTCGTTATTTAATGACTATATCAAGAATGTTTTGCCTGAAATGGGTGAACAAAACATGGTCCAAATGACGTACAAGCAATTCTTAGCCCGTCGTTTGCCAAATCTAAATGTTGAAAGTTTGTCAGAACAATTTGAAACAGTGGTTGATACTGATAGTAAAAATATCGGTAAGTTTGTTTCGGATATTGAATTTTTCAAAATTTTGACAAATTATAGCAAGTTATTAGGTCAAAGCGGGATTGCCTTCAAGGATATTAAGTTCCAAGGTAAGGTCTTTATTCCTAAAGAAAAGATTCAAGAATTTTATTATAGTTATGGACCTCAATATAATTTGGGTAATCGTCTCGATGCGACAGTTGACCGTTTGATCAAGCTATTGCATCGTAAGATTGGTGCTGAAATGCGTTCAAATTGGGTTTCCGAACAGATTGAGAACTTGAGTAAAGAACAATTGCAGGCTTTGTATACAACGGCTGATCAAGAATTCAAAAATGGTGATGAAGAGAAGAAATTCTTGGCTCGTAAAATCGTTACGACTATGATGCAAGGTGTTTATAAGAATATCAAACACTTGCGTTTCTTGAATGTCGCTGCCAATTACTTGAATTTCTTAAAAGCTGTGCCAAAGATTGTTGATTTAAGTGAACATGGCATTACTAATGAACAATGGAATCAATTCGTTGATAAATTTATTCAGGGATTCCAGAATAAACAGATTTCGATGAACAATTTAAGTCCATATCTTTACTTGTATGACTTGGTTACAGGTAAGCACGGTGAACTCGATATGAAGTTTGTCTTTATTGATGAAATTCAAGATTATACACCGTTCCAATTGGCTTATATGAAGTACAAATTCCCTAGAGCTCGCTACACAATGCTGGGTGATTTGAATCAATCAATTTTCACGAAGAAGAATAGTCAAACATTGCTTTCTGAAGCACAAAGTCTCTTCAATGCGGACGAGACAAATGTTGTTCAACTAGTTCATTCATATCGTTCAACTAAGCAGATTACTGACTTTACCAAAGCCATTTTAACTAATGGTCAACGTATTGAGCCATTCAAGCGTGATGGTGATTTGCCAAATCTATTGATGTCACAAAACGTCGATGAGTCTGTTCAACAAGTTTTGGGACAACTCAAAGAGAACGATAAGCGTAAATTTACCACAGCTATCATTGCGAAAACTTTGGAAGATGCGGCTAAGTTGCACGAATTATTGGGAGCTCAAGGTGTTAAATCAACTTTGATTCGCTCAGAAAACCAACGTTTGGCAACTGGAACAATTGTCTTGCCATCATTCTTGGCTAAAGGTTTGGAATTCGATGCAGTCATTATGTGGGATGCTTCGAAAGATAAATTTAGCGAGGATGAACAACAGCTGGTTTACACAATTGCTTCTCGTGCCATGCACAAGTTGACGATTACTTCGATTGGAGAATTGTCACAATTGTTGCAACGAGTACCAGAGAAATATTATCAAGTTGCTGAACCTAAGGCATAATATGACGAATAGTTATCAATTTTAATAATTGATGCTATTCGTTTTTTTGTTATCAAAAAATAATAATTAAATTATCTTTGAATGATAAAAATGCTTGAATAAAGTAAAATATTTCATTACAAATAATAAACATTTATGGTTATTGAAACCGATTACATAAATAATTCCTGTATGATATTTACATATAAGAGGGTTTCTACTATTTGTGAGGGAAAAACAATGAAAGACAGAAGAATAGAATTTATATTGTTAATGATGGCTTTTTTAACCGTCTTGGGGTTAACAACTAAATTTTCTTCGGTTAGGGCGGCAACGACTCCGCCTACAAAAACTGAAGTATATCAAAATGCTCCAGACGGATTATCGTTGGTTGGACTGATTGATCATCCTAATTATGAAAATGGAACCAACGGGGCAACCTTGTTGACCGATTACCCAACTAATATTGTTGAAATGTTAAGTGCCAATAAAGCTAACAACCAAGTTAGCTCTTTTTGGGGTAAAAAATATAGCGATAGTGACGAAACAAAACTATATAATTCTTTCCGGTTAGACAAACCGCAAACTATTTCAGCTTGGATTTATTTTGGTGATACTTATCACTTCTACAGTGACAAACCGGGAAAAAGTAAACCCGAGCTTTATGATGGGACCGTGAATGAGGACCTGACTTCAGATGGTATAGCCTTAGTTTTACAAGATGATTCCAGAGGTGCTAAAGCTATATCCACAGCTATCGGGGGTACTGATAAAGGAAAACCTTCCTATGGAGAAACTCTGGGTGTTTGGGCTGGTAGTTCTGCCGACCACCAGCCATTAACAGCCAATGGTGGAGGCCTCATTAGTCCACCTTCAGCCACTTTGTTTGATAATTTATATACTACAGGTATTCAAAATAGCTTTGCGTTCGAAATGGATGCTGTTCACAATTATAGGGCACCGAAATCTGCTCTTGATGGTCTTATTTTTGAAAAAATAACTGGCACAGATGATTATTTTGATGCAGATAGTAATTATAAAGGGCAACATCTAACTACTGGTTACCCCGGGGATAGTGCAACGTATAAATCAGCTATGGGTACTTACAATGTTAATAAAGGCTTTTATTATTTTTCACAAGCATATCGAAGCGGTACTTCCAATAATATTGAAATTTCTGGATATTCATCGTCTAGTCCTTCTGATATGAATGCGGACAAAGCTTGGCGACATTTAACATTTAAATATACTCCGCCAGCTGATACAAGTTCGACATTGGCATCTTATAAATATAGCTTTAATGATCAAAAGATTGATGGAACAGCCACTGGTTTTAATCTTAAAAGTTCTGGTAGTGGTTCAATCGATTTATCTAAAGTTAGTAAAAATGATAATATTCGCTGGGGATTCACCGCTTCTACTGGTTCAGAATATTCCGCTGCAAAAGATCATGCGATTATCATGCAACAGATGCCTAATACAGCTAACGTTGAAAATACGGCTAAACTTTATGATATGTCACAATATGATAGCAATGGCGAGCTGGGTCGTGAAATTAGTGATTTGAATCAAGAGCAGTACTACAATCCCACACTCAGCCACTCAATAGATGGATATTTAAACAAAGCGATTTACAATGTTGCTAATAATGATAAATTACTATTTCAATACGATTTGAAATATGATTCCGGAACGATGAATACTGGTGACATTAAGAGTGTGCTACATCTACCTAAAAACATTGAGTTCAAGGCGGGACTATCGAGTTCTGTTGGTGACCAAAGTATCGGGAAAGTAGTTTACTCGGGTGAAGGTTCGGACCCTAGTAAGTCATTTGAGATTTCTGCCAGTGACATTACAACTGATGTCAAAAGTGGAGACCAAGTATTAAATATGAATCTGCCTGATATGGACACTGAAGGTCAAAAGGCGACCATCTATCTTTATGGACAAGCAAATGCTACAACGACGCCACAGTTGGTTGACGGTGAACCGATTTCTTACCGTAGTAATAATTTTATTTCTGATGTTACGACACCTGTTTTTATTATTAATGATCAATTGCACATTGATAGTGATAAAACTGAGCAGGATGTAGCTTCAAATGAAGATGTCACACTTAATGGGACAATTAATTATGTAAATAACTCGACTTTTGGTAGTAATGCGGTTCAAATACATACAACTATCAATGGTAAGGACATGGGGTCTGCTACAGCCAATACAACTTCTGGAACAACAATCGGTAGTTATACGATGGCTGCATCCAACGCATTGAGCGATGGTAGTCTATTGAAGATTGGTAAAAATACGATTGAAGTTTACGCAACGGACTCCTTGAATCGAGTTTCTAACAAAATTACCTATACGGTGAATGTCAAAGATTATAAGGATTTGGAATTAGTGGCAACGGGCTCAGACTCTCAAACCGTCAAGGTTACTGATTCGATTGCGTTGACTAGTGATCTGTCATATACAAATGGCGATAATATTGATTCTGGTACTTTAAAGGGTTATTTCAAAGTTGATGATGGCGAGTATACAAGTATTGGTGTGAGTGGTAATGGTATTTCAAATCCAGCAAACCTTCATATCAAAATTCCTGCAGGTACTCTATTAGCTGGCACACATACAATTACTTTCTATGTAAGTGACGGAAAACGTGATTCTAATCCAGTCGAATATAAGGTTATCGTTAATGATAAAGAATTGATTCTAACGCCTGATTCAACCGATTTGAAACAAACCGTACATGACAACAGCAATGTGAGATTAAACGGAAGTTATGCATATGCAGATAATTCCGATTTTACGAATAAAATTACGTCAGTTAAGTATCAAATCACAAACGCTGATGGAACAAAACAAGCTGAGGTATCACAGGATGTGACTGATAAAATTACCGATACAGGTGACTTTACGGTTGAATTGGAGCCGATTGGGGCCAAATTATTTGATGACAATGGTCAACAATCAGTTGATGATTATCTGAAAACGGCAACCGGCTTAAAAGTTGGTCTCAATAGGATTGATGTAACTGCCTATGATGGCGAGACCGCATCGAATTCAGTAACTTATGAAGTAAATGTGCCTGATATTAAACCAAGTATTTCGGCTACAAAAACTGAATTAACAGCGATTTCGAATTTACCGTTTAGATTACCAATGTCTTTTACATATCCAAAGATTGATTCGATGGATTATCTTTTACAAAGTGGTGACTTGGCAGTCTTTGCTCAAACGGATGGCAGTACCGATACACCTGTTATGACTGTGGCTGACCGACCTAAGAAATCTGAGGATAAGGTTAATACACCGTATAAGCTCAACCCTAAGACTGGTTGGACTGAAAAAATGTCAGCTGGCGACTATAAACTAAATGTCTATGTCATGGATCGATACTTGCGTAAGACGAATACTGTTACTTATACGGTTGAGGTTTTACCAACAGGTGCCCAAGTTGAAGTGGATGATTATCGCTTTAAGACAATTGACCCACGTGGCAACATTGTTCCCAGATATGTCCAACGTGACGGCAACTGGGATATAAAAGTTGATAGTTATAGGTCAAAATGGAAGTTACAAGCCCAAGCGGATAACATGAAACGTCAAGATGAAAGTGGAGATTACAGTGAAACCTCTAGCTTGCAAATGGTACAAATGAGTGATGATTCAGGTACTCCAATTGCATTATCAGAGAATCCAACAATTGCTTCTGGTGATAGTACGGATTCGGAAAATCCTATTTCTTATTCGATTTTTGGTGATAACAGTGACCCTAATACCGGAATTTTATTAGGTACACGAGGAGTTCCATTATCTGGTGAATATCAAGGTACCGTAACTTGGTCGATGAGCGATGCATTATAAAACGAGTAATCTAATCTATTCTGATTGCTCGTTTTTTTGTGTTTTGAAACTTGTCATTTAAAAATACTTTTGTAAAAAGTTAAGTCGGATTCAAACTCATCATCTGTAAGCAACTTATCAGGATCTGTATGGAACAAAATATCGGTATGAATTCCAGCTTTGTTGAGCTCTTTTTCTAAATCCAACATCGTTTTTGATTCATGGCTTTTCTCATTTCTTTTTTTCAATTTTCTCCAAGCAATGTAGAGGTGTGGGGCTCCAAATCCTCGACCAAGATTGAAAATATAGTCGCTGTACTCTTGGTTCAAATATTCGACCAGCTTGTTAACCGTAGATTCGTCAACGCTATTGTCCAAATGTTTTTGGTCAAAAATTGAGATGACTTCTTCAAGTCTGTCACCAACCTTTAAGTTATATAGGGCGCTTTGAACGTCGTCCAGATTAAGAAAATTATCTGCTAATACTTTAATCTCACTGCTATCCATAATTGTTCTCCAATCAATAATTATTTCTTAAAGGCATTATACATCATTGCGCGAACATATGTTTGCATAACCGAAACTTTTTATTATTTTTTTGAAAGGGCGATAAGGATGGGACTAATCGAATTTATTGCCACTCTTTCCGGAATGCATTATGTTGAAGGTATAGAAAAAAACTTTGGAGGGCAGTTGGATGGTTAAATATGATTACGATGTACTTTATATTGGAGCGGGTCATGCCACGTTTGATGGTGGGGCACCGTTAGCTAAAACTGGTGTCAAAGTTGGTGTTATTGAGAGTGGTTTGATTGGTGGAACATGTCCTAATCGTGGCTGTAATGCCAAAATCACTTTGGATGAACCAGTCAAAATGGTCCGTGAGGCTGAACGAATGAGTGATATTTTTGAGGGTGATCTCAAGCTTGATTGGACGAAAAATGTGGAACATAAACAAGAAATTATCGAAAATTTACCGCAAGATTTAACAGAACGTTTGGAAAGTAATGGTGCGACGATTATCAGGGGTCATGCGACGTTTAAAAATAATCACACTGTTATTGTCGATAATGTGGGTGAAGTGACTGCGGAAAAAATTGTGATTGCGACTGGATTACGCCCACATCGTTTGAACATTGCTGGAACTGAATTGGCACATGATAGTGAGGAATTCATGAATCTCAAGCAATTGCCAGAGCACATTACGATTGTTGGTTCTGGTTATATTGGCATGGAATTTGCCACAATGGCGAATGCCGCCGGAGCTCAAGTAACTGTCATGTTGCATTCGGATAAAGTTTTACGTGATTTTTACCAGCCATATGTCAAAATGGTGGTCGATGATTTGAAGAAACGTGGTGTTACATTCGTCGAAAATTCACGTGTGCAATCCTTTGAAAAAGTTGGTGCCAACTATCAAGTAAATTATGGCGATAATCAGCAATTAACCACTGACTGGATTTTGGATGCGACAGGTCGGATTCCTAATATTGATAAATTGGGTCTCGATAATGTAGGTGTTAAATATGATAAAACCGGCGTTTTCGTAAATAATTATCTCCAAACGAATATCGAGAATATTTATGCAGCTGGGGATGTAGTGTCCAACAATTTACCAAAGGTAACGCCAGCAGCCTACTTTGAATCGAAATATTTGATGAAATTATTCTCTGGTCAAACGACTGAACCAATTGATATGCCAGTGATTCCGGCGGTCGTCTTTACATCGCCAAGAATTGCCAAAGCAGGTGTTTCTGTGGAGGAAGCTAAAACAAAGGACTATCAAATTTCTGAGAATGATTTAGCAAACTATTGGTATTACAAGGTTGATAAAGAGCCAATTGCCCAAAGTAAACAGATTCATGACAAGGATGGTCATTTATTGGGTGTGACTGAAATCAGTGATCAAGCTCAAGATGCAGTGAATGCTTTGTTACCAGCAATTGAGTTCAAGTTAGATCCAGAACAAATTGGACGCTTAACTAGTTTGTTCCCAACAATCGGCTATGCTGCATGGCATCGGGCATAGAATAATTTATAGAAATCAAAAAAGAGTTAGCAATCAAAATTATGATTACTAACTCTTTTTATGAAATCTATTATTTTCTCAAATAACCATGTTCTTGGTCCACAGCGATTTGAGCGACTAAATTCAAATAATTAAATGGTTCATCAAAGTTAGGTGAGAATAGCATATCAAGAAATGCTAATTCATCGATTGTGTTGCCGTTTTGAATCACAACAGAAATAGTATTAGCTGATTGTGAAACTTCATGGTCAGACATCATTTGAGCACCTAATACTTTACGGCTGATTTTGTCATAAACTAGTTCAATCGTGATTTCAGCGGTTGTTGGCATGAAATCAGGACGGTAATTACCGTGATAGAAGGCAACCCCGGTATCAAATCGGGCTTCTTGAGCTTTCGCATAAGTTAATCCGGTACAAGCGATTGTCTTTCCAAATAAAAGCATGCCAGTTGTAGCTTGGGTACCAATTGATCTGAGACGTTTGTCCAAAACATTGATTCCGGCTAAAGTACCTTGGCGAACAGCGTGTGATGCTAAAGGTATATAAGCTGAACTCAAGGTTGGATTGTAACGGACTTCAGTGGCATCTCCAGCCGCAAAAATATCAGGGTTAGTTGTACACATATAAGGGTCTGTCACAATGGCACCATTTTTAGAAATTTCAACTTGTCCTGCCAAAAGGTCTGACTGAGGGATAACGCCGGGTGCGATGGCAACCATATCAACGGCGCATTCAGATTGAGAAGTTTTAACATTAATTTGTTCGTTCTTTAAGTCGTCAAATTGCGTTACAGTAGTATTAGTTAAGACTTTAACGCCATGTTCAATAAGTAATGTTTCAACTTTCTTTGCCATGACTGGGTCCATGTATTGACCAAGCAGATGTTCTCCACGTTCAATTATGGTAACTGCGTGGCCAGATTTAATATAGCCTTCGGCTAGTTCAACTCCAGCATATCCACCGCCGACAATAGCGATTTTATGGTGAGTTTTAGCGGCGTTGTATAGTTCGTGAGCTTGGTCGCAAGTTTTGCAAAGCATTACTTTAGGATTTTCGATACCACTGATTGCAGGTATGGCAGTGATTGATCCAGTTGCCATAATCAGTTTGTCATAATCGTCATGTATTAATTCTTTGGTTTTTAAGTCTTGAACTAAGATAGTGTGTTTATCAGCATCGATACTGATAACATCATGAAGCAGGCGCATTTTAACACCTTGTTTAGTAAATTCGTCGGGATCTGCATAGAAAACATCGTCTAAGTTTTTAACAGTTCCACCTAAATGTAGATATGTTCCACAAGATAGGTATGAAATTTCGGCATGACGCTCGTAAACGGTTATGTCCGTATTGGGATAATATTTGAGGATTTGTTTAATGGCCGCGATTCCTGCATGGGTGCAGCCGACAATAATTACTTTTTTTTTCGTGATGTTGCTATCCTTTCTGGTTGTCGTATACTACGAGTATACAATGAATAGTACAAATGTAAACTCATCAAAGGGGTGATGAATGAATGAAACCGATTTATCGTTATTTTGTTCAACCACAGCTGAATGGCCGGACCAAAAGTATCTTCGGGTATGAATTGTTGATCAAGCAATTGACACCTGAAGGTTGGCGTTTACCTGAATCATTTACTGCGATTAGTTCTCAAACAACGTCCGATTTATTAGTAGCAACTACGAAGATTTTGGGCGAAAAAGTTCAATATTGTTCCGTGAATATTAGTCGTGAGCAATTGATGGATACAACCGTGGCTAAAGCAATTATTAAGAGCCAAACGCAACTTTATCCAGCTAAGTTGGTCGTTGAATTAACCGAGGAAAAAGGACCAAAGAGTTATCCTGATACAAGTTTGATTCCTTATTTGAGAAAGTTCGTTGAATCAGGGATGCAAATATCTTTGGATGATGTTGGGACTGGTGTCAATGACTTTAGGAGTATTCAAGAATTCCTACCTTTGGCATCAGAAATTAAGTTTGCCTTGCAGAATTTCAAGACTGGTTTTGAGGATCCAAAAATCCAACAGAAGTTGCATTTTTGGCACGCTATCAGTGAGGAATATGGATTGCGCATGATTCTTGAGGGTATTGAGAATGATCATGATGCACAATTGAGCAAGGATTTTAATATTCAATTGCGTCAGGGTTATTATTATGGGAGACCTAAGTTGTTGAGGTTGCCTGGAGATCCTGTCGATTTGGGGTATTAGATCATTGCCGCCGAATCTTGCCAGTGATTTTCACCTGCTGTGAGGACCGACTTGAGCCAAGGTCTCAAGTCTCGCTTTGAAGCCTTGCCAGAATTCGGCAAGTCTCCAAAGTCGTCCTGTGGAGTAAGGGCTAAAGCCCCAACTCCACTTTCACTGCTGGTGAAATCACTGGCAAGATTCGGCTCTTTTTTTTTGGAGAGGGCAGTGGAATTACTGATATTAAGTATATTTTGAGATGCTAAAAAGGCATTACAAGTAATCTTAGTTGATTGCTTGTAATGCCTTTGTTTATATATGCAGTGGCTCTGAAACGAGTTCCACAAGCCAATTTCTTCCGCTTTTCATATTTAAGCGAATCACACGCAAAATCGGCGTGCAATTCACTTAAATACGAAAATGCTCGGGAGCTGACCGCCCTGTCTCCGCTCTCTAACTTAATAAAGTCAAAGTAACTCTATTCAACTTCTTAGAAAGCTCAAACAATTTCTCATAAGTCGGATCATTTTGATACAACTCGATCTTGTCTTTCACTTGCTTCTGCTCGAATTGTGAGAAGTAGAACTTCAAATCGTGATTTCCGTATAAGGTTGCTAATAGGGCGAATGCTTCTGGTGAAACTTTTTCCGCTGTTAGGATTTCTTTACGCAAATCGGATACCAATTCTCGTTTTATACTGCGATTTGGTAGATAATTGTTCGTCTTGAATACTAATCCGGTCACTGCTTTGGTCACGTCGACTTTATCAACTAGGGAATCACCGATTTCGTTGTAAATAATCCGGGTGATTTTTTCGTTGGTTGCCATGGCTCTTAAAACGTGGTTGACGCTGCGGCCTTGGTTCTTGTTGATAATCTGGAAAAATTCGTTTAAATACGTTTTGTCGTCGGGCAAAACCTTATTAATGATGACACTGTTGTCTGTCAAATCGATAATATCATTTAGTGCTAAGTCGAAAAATGAGCTTTCAGCTAAATAAGCACGACGTCTGGTATTCTTAAAAATACGAATGCTACCTTTTTCGTTACACGATAAAATAAAATATTTTTGAGGAATATTTAAATCCATAAAGTGCTCCTTAATTTGACACTAGTTCTGATTTTCTTGCTAGCGTGGCTTTAATTTCTGGTATTAACTCGTCTTCTAAGAGATTATAACCTTGCTTGGTAAAGTGCAAACCGTCTGTCTGTAATAATTCCTTTAGATTGGTGCAATTAGTCATATCATGTAATAAATCGATATACGATACGTCTAGTTGTTTGCTGAGATGTTCCGTCACTAACTCGAACTGCAGCTGGCGGGTCCATGGTCTGGTTGGGTCTTTGATCCAATCGATGTACGGCGGCGAAAGCAAAATTACACGATTACTACCAAGAGTCGTTATTATATTTGTTAGGTTTGCGGCAAATTTACCGGGTTTGATTTCATCATCTGTGGAAATATCGTTGGCGCCAAATCCGAGAATAACTACTGCGGGATCTAGTCGTGCCACACGATCAACACGTGTCATAGCATTATTGGTTTTGTAGTCCGAGATCGACATATTAATGACTTCATAGCCAGGAAAGTCTTTCCGAATGCGTTTAGCTAGCGTGTCGCTGGCTTTTCCATCCCGAAATCCCATCATGGTCGAGTCCCCAAATAATACTATTCTCTTCATATATTATGTTTCCTTTTTTGAAAATGTTCTATACTATTACTATACTAGAATACCAGAAAACTAATAAAAGTTAATTATTATATTAAGCAGGGTCTAATAATATGCAAAGTTTAACTAACTACGATGAATTTACTCGCAAACAATGGGAAAGCTTCCATGGCGAATATACTAAGCAAGCAATTACTGACGGAGAGTTAAGGAAAATCAAATCTTTGGATGATGAAATTTCCATCGATGACGTGCGCTCAATTTATGCCCCAATACGTCATTTACTTCATATATATTTGAAGAATTATCGCAAATTGACGAAGTTGAAAAATGAATTGGTTAATCGCTCAACACGTAAGATTCCATTCATCATCGGTGTTTCCGGCTCCGTGGCAGTGGGTAAGAGTACGACTGCGCGCTTGTTGAAGATAATGCTGGAACGTGCCTATCCGCAATATAAAGTTTCTCAGATGACGACTGACGGCTTTTTGTATCCCAGTAAGATTTTAAAAGAACGTAATTTGATGGATAAAAAAGGTTTTCCCGAAACATACGATATGGAAAAACTTTTGAAATTTCTTGGTGAAGTCAAAACTAAAGGTGGAAAAATTAAGTATCCACTATATTCACACAATATTTATGACATCATTCCTGACCGATATGAAGAAACCGATAATCCTGATATTTTGATCGTCGAAGGTATAAATGTACTACAATTGCCTCATAACGAACAGATTTATGTCAGTGACTTTTTTGATTTCTCGATTTATATTGATGCAGAAGTCGAAGATATTGAGGAATGGTTCTTGAAACGCTTCGAAAAGCTGCTAGATTTGGCTAGAAACGATCCTAACAGTTACTACTACCAATTCACCCAGATTCCAGAAAAGAGCGCTATGGATATGGCAAAGCAGGTTTGGGAGACGATAAATTATCCTAATTTGCGGGATTATATCAAGCCAACGATGAATCGAGCCAACTTAATTTTACATAAGTCAGAAGATCACCAAATCGATAAAATTTATCTTCGTAAATATTAAGCGTTTACAGTATATGACATGGAACTGAATTTCGTATACAATAGAATAAATAAAAAAAATGGGGGAAATTGATTTGAGCAAGCAATGGCCTGATGCTGATAGCATCATCGTTCTAGACTACGGTAGTCAATACAATCAGTTGATTACTCGTCGAATCAGAGATATTGGTATTTACTCTGAATTATTACCAAATACTATTACTGCTGCAGAAGTTAAAGAAATCAATCCTAAGGGTATTATCCTTTCTGGTGGACCAATGAGTGTCTACGATAAGGATGCCTTTACACTCGACCAAGACATTTACAAGCTAGGAATTCCTATCCTTGGTATTTGTTACGGTATGCAATTGATGTCTTATAACCTTGGCGGAAAAGTTGAATCAGCTGATAACCGTGAATACGGACGTGCTGACATTACCGTTAAAGATACAGATTCTGTATTATTTAAAGGCTTACCAGAAAAGCAATATGTTTGGATGAGTCATGGTGACCTTGTAAGAGAAGCACCTGAAGGATTCAAAGTTGTTGCTACAAGTAAGAATGCGCCTATTTCTTCAATCGCTAATGACGAAAAGAAGATGTACGGTGTTCAATTCCATGCCGAAGTTAGAAACACTGAATTCGGTTTGGATATCTTGAAGCATTTTGCTTTTGATGTGTGTGAAGCAGAAGCTAACTGGTCAATGACTGATTTCATCGATCAACAAATTGCTAAGATTCGTGAAACTGTCGGAGACAAGAAGGTTCTTCTTGGACTATCTGGTGGTGTCGACTCTTCAGTTGTTGGTGTTTTGTTACACAAAGCCATTGGTACTCAATTGACAAGTATCTTCGTTGATCATGGTTTGCTACGTAAGAACGAAGCAGATCAAGTTATGGATAGTTTGAAAGGTAAGTTTGGTTTGAACATTATCAAAGTTGATGCTCAAAAACGTTTCCTAGACAAACTTGCTGGTGTAACTGATCCAGAAAAGAAACGTAAGATTATTGGTAACGAATTTATCCAAGTGTTTAACGATGAAGCTACAAAGTTGGATGGAATCGACTTTCTAGCCCAAGGAACACTTTATACAGACGTTATCGAAAGTGGTACAAGTACTGCTCAAACAATCAAATCTCACCACAATGTTGGTGGACTTCCAGAAGATATGCAATTCAAGTTGATCGAACCATTGAGAACATTGTTCAAAGATGAAGTTCGTGAACTTGGTGAAAAACTAGGTATGCCACATGACCTAGTTTGGCGTCAACCATTCCCAGGTCCCGGCCTTGGAATCCGTGTTATCGGTGAAGTTACCGAAGATAAGTTACAAATCGTTCGCGATAGTGACTGGGTTCTCCGTGACGAAATCGCTAAAAACGGCTTAGACGAAAAAATCTGGCAATACTTTACAGTATTACCCGGAATTCGTTCAGTTGGTGTTATGGGTGATGGTAGAACTTACGATTATACAATCGGAATTCGTGCCGTTACTTCAATCGATGGTATGACAGCTGACTTTGCACAAATCCCTTGGGATGTATTGCAAAAGATCTCGGTTAGAATCGTAAACGAAGTTGATCACGTCAACCGTGTAGTTTATGATATTACGAGCAAGCCACCAGCTACTATTGAGTGGGAATAAGTAGCCAATATAACTTGAAGACGAATCCCGGTAATTCAGGCTTCTTGACGCGGTACTAATGGCAAAAATCATGTAAAATAACATGGTTCCCAGCCAAAACCCAGCCAAAATTATTATAAAAAAATAAAGCTCTGACAGTTGATGTCAGGGCTTTTTTGATGCACTTAATTATCTATTTTTTGACTAATCTTTATAACTTCCAACACTCGTTTACTTAATTGCTCTGCCTGTTCAGGTTTTGCTTTATTTAAAAAATTGTTTAACTGCCTTAAATTTGGACCAACTTTTTCTGATGATTTTATATTTTCCCCGTTCATCAGTGAATCCATAGTTACGCCTAAAGCTTTAGCAATCTTATTAAGTGTATTAGCACTTAATCGTTTTGTAGTACCTCTTTCGATCTTAGATAAGTAGTTAATCGTAAGATCACTAAATTCGGCAAGCTGCTCTTGGGTCATATTTTGGTTGTGGCGCTCACGAGCAATGTTACCACCTACATTATCTTTCATTTCGTGACCTCTTTACTTTTTAAATACTAAGGTAAAGGTTAATGAAGAAAAGATAACGTTATAAGTTCTTATTCGAATGTTATCAAATGAATACTTACGAAACATGTTCTAATTGGAATGCTATAAATATGGTTCTATTTCTACGAATCTTGACGTATAATTTAATCGATTACTGAATATAAGGAAAAATATTGTTATAAGGAGATGTACTTGGCTTTTTAGGGAATTATCAATCATAAGGGGGAAGTTAATGAAACAATATTTTGAAGGTAGTAATAAGAAGAAAACGTGGGTAATAATCGGTGTTATTGTTGCTATTATCCTAGTTTTCGCTGGAACGAGAGCACACAAAATGGAGGTAGCATAGCTACCCCTAAGAATGTGTCTTTTGTACAGCAGGCAAAAGGATCTGGAACACATGTATGGGTTCAAACTTGGTCTTAAAGTGGAGAGATTACTAAGGATGATATCGTTAGCACTATTTTTGTAATGAAGAATGGTAAAACTCAAGCGTTCCAAATCTTTGACGGTAACGTTACTTTAGGTAAGCTAAGCTCTATGAGTGATTCTGATACTATTAAATTGGCTAAAAGCCAAGATAAGAAATACTCCACTACTGGTGCTATTCAAGAAATTAAAAATTATCAAAAAGGTAAACCTAGCGTAGGTCAAGAGGCTGATTTTAATAAGGGAGCTCAGGCAGTCGCCGATGGTGATATTTCAATATATTATTTGTCTGGTCCAAAAAAGGACAGTGGAGAAACTATTGACCGTCGTCAGGATAAAATTATTAATATTTATCCTACATATGATGAAGCTGAGGATAAAGAGAATCCTCAAGATGGTACGTCAGCTCAGGGAGCTAACTTAAATAGATTAGCTATGCAACCAACAAAAAATGATGGGGAGGAAGGCACTGATAGTGGGTTTGGGAAAGCTATTATTAAGCATATAGAGAACTCCACATATCGCGAACCTAAGTCCCAAGACATTTCGGTTAAGAACTACACAGATAATTCTGGTAATAAGATAGTAAATCAGAAGATCAAATACACGGCAATTGATTTATTTAATTCCAATAAGGCTACCGATAATACATATAAAATAGCAAAGGAAAATAAAGCTGATACTTTTAAGTTACTTAGTTACGCTAGTACCGGTGATTACGGCGGGAAATTAAGTGAAATTGACAGTGAAGCTGTGTATGGAATCGGCAACGATAATGATGATGCCGATTTTGCAAAATATAAGTCGGAAATAAAACAAATGGATTCTGAAGGTTATGCAATTTATCAGAAATTATTTGGTAACAGTTATTCAGAAATAACAAAGGGTGTTTATGGAAATTATGAGTGGGATAAAGATTTAGCCATTGGTGATCCCACAAGTCAAAAAATTTATAAATCCCGTTATATCGGATATACGATCACATCTGATGGCGGTAGTCATATTCTAACAAAAGCCCAAAATGATAAGCAAAAAGCAGTATTAGCTAAATAAATTAAACGCTGCACCGCAGCAAAATTTAAAGGAGAAAATATGTCATGAAATTTACAGGAAAATCAGCAGCTATTGTAGCTGCATTAGCAATGGCAACAACAGGAGTCTTCGCATTAAATCAAACAGAAAGTACAGCAGATGCTGCCACAGTCGCAACCGTACATCAAGGTGTAACAGCAAGACTATATACTCAAAATGGCTCACTAGTTAAGAATCGTGCTCTAGCACCTAACACATCATGGCAAGTTGGTAAGATCTCAAATATCAACGGCGTAACAATGTATCAAGTTTCAACTAACGAATACTTGAAGGCTTCTGACTCATCAATCATGGGCGCTGACGCTAACTCATCAAAACAAATTGGTAAGGCAGCCTTTGCACCACTATCACTTTATCGTGATGACACAAACAAGATGGCAAACCGCTCACTTGCTAAAAATTCATCATGGCAAATCGGTAAGTTCATCCGTAACAAGAACAACCAAGAATTTGTACAAGTATCAACTCACGAATATGCTGATGCAGCCTTGATGGCTTACAACCACCCAATGACAAATCCAACATACATCGCTGACTTTGGTACTAACACAGACTTCACAGTGATTAAAGTTGGTAATGGCGACCTCGGTACAGGAACTCCTGTAACACCATCACAACCTTCAACTGGCACTGATACAGGATCATCATCAAATGGTCAAAACCAACCAGTTGCAAGTACCCAAGCTATTCAACAAGCAATTCTCAAATCAATTAATGACGCAAGAGCTACAAAAGGTACAGCACCAGTAGCACTTGATTCAACATTGACTAACATTGCCATGAAACGTGCACAAGAAAGCGTTACAAACTTCTCACACATCCGTGCTGATGGCAATCACTGGTATGCAGAATTGAAACAAGTTGCACCATCATATGCAGCTCGTGGAGAGAACTTATTCCTAAGTCCTTGGAACCAATTACCAAAAAACGAACAAACAGCAACTGGATATGCAAATCTAGTAATGGATAACTTTAAAGGTGAAGGCGAAGGCAGTACAACAAACTGGACTCACTACACTGGTGTTCTAGATCCAAAAGCTAACAAGGTTGGTATTGGTGTATACGTAGAATCAGATAGCACAGTATATATTGCAGAAGACTTTGCTGGCTAATCATCACCAACCAAACAACACTTAGTTCGAACATTGCATCACCGTGTTTGCTGGTTACAAACACATTCGACCTGAACTCGACAAAAGTTCAGGCTTTTTTATTTTATGCTTTTAGGTTCGGTTGAGTGCGCATAAGCGTGCGAAACAAAAAAAAACCCGCATAGCGGGTGGGCATTAATTCGTTATGCGAAAACGCCCCCATAAGTTTTAAAACGTAGGTGTCGAAGCCAAACATTTTAAAAACAAAGGAGACGTCTATCGTGGCGAATAAGCTCAATAGTCTTGCACATACCAAATGGATGTGTAAGTACCATATCGTATTCATTCCAAAGTATAGGAGAAAAATAATATATAATCAATATCGACGTGATTTACAAGACTATATAAAATTGCTTTGTAAATATAAAGGTGTTGAAATAATCGAGGGTCATATGATGCCTGATCATGTGCATTTGTTGTTAAGTATTCTACCTAAAATAAGTGTTGCAAGTTTTATGGGATATCTAAAAGGAAAAAGTGCATTGATGATGTTTGATAAGCATACAAATTTGAAATATAAATTTGGAAACAGACATTTTTGGGCAGAAGGGTATTACGTAACGACTGTAGGAATGAATGAAGCAACTATACAAAAATACATCCGTGATCAGGAAAAGAAAGATATGGTCACGGATAAATTGATATCTCATGAATATGAGGACCCTTTTAAGGGTCCCGTAAGTAGTACGAATACCGCTTAAAGCGGAAGCAACAGTGGTAAGAGCAATTTGGCTTTGATATACAAAAGCCAGCGTCTTAAGGCGCTGGCTAGTGATGGAGGCTTATAGCCTCAGAGAAAGCCACCCGTTTTACGGGTGGTTTTTATTATTATTTTCTATTAATGCCTTTTAACTGAGGTTCTTTGTCAAGTCGTATTGATGTATGATTTTGAACCTGAAAGGTACTTTCGTCACGGCTCCATTAATCTTATTAAATAGGAAAAGCCCAAGTACAGAATCCAAACGTTTCTGTACTTGGGCTTTTTCAATCTTGAGTTATGTCACAGTTTCTTTTTATACATAAATTAGTTTTACTTTTTTAAGCATGTGATCAATGTTTCTAAGCCTGTGGCGATTGTGTTTAAGCTATTTTATATTACCAATGATTTCTCCTGGTGAACAATTGTAGTAGTGTACCTACCCTTTTTATAAATTTGTTTCTATCGCACTTTAGACAACCATTAATGTTGTAATCATTGTTTTAATGTACTTCAAAATAACGTATTCTTTGATTATTGAATCACCCACTAAAATGTTTTTAATTATATTGTTTTTACGCTGGGTACACAAAATACAAAATCATTTTAGAATATTGTTGCTCTTTTCTTTGGGACAGGTGCTATTACGTAAATCTTAATAAAACGCATAAAAGGTATTAATTATTTATTAATACCCAAAATAGTAAAGCCGTATTTATAGCAAAATTAAAGCACTTTAAAGATGGACTCTGTTTTTTTATTCTATGTTTTATTTATATAGAAATACTTACTTTCTATTTTTTAATTGTTTTTATATGATGTTTTACCCAGCATATTATATGCT